>CAXTBP010000096.1:0-19943 GCA_964241985.1 uncultured Armatimonadaceae bacterium
GAAAAGAGCAGTTACCCCTGCACAGCAAACTTCCGGGTTTCGGCAGGCTGCTCAGAACCCCCCATTATTGGGGGGCAGGGGGGCCGACAGAAAACAGTGCAATTCGTGCTACAATAACCGCACAGGGGTTCGGCTTGAATGGCAACGCAACGCCCGACCGAAACCACACGAAGGGATTAACAAACGTGAAATTACACGTCCATTTTCAAACCGGCGAAATGAAGATAAACGAAGTCGTGGAAGGCGCAACCGCGCAAGACGTGGTCGCCGCCATGCAAAAGCGGGTCGCAAGCGAGGCGGGCTTTATCGTGGGTGCGGTCGTTCGCAAAATGACGCCGCTTGCATTCGCGCAGGAAGCGACACGACGCTACAATTCGGCCTTCAAAGACAGTTTGCCCATCCCGCAAACCTGCGACGCTTTTGTGCAAATGGGTATACAAAAACAGTTCGCTACGCTCGTAGACGAGAGCGGCGCGCAAACACAAACGGCGTAACCAACACGACCTTAGGCGGGAATTTTTCTTGGAACCCACAGAGCCAGCCAAAAACGAAAACCGAGGCGGCAGTGACAAAAGCGGGGGAAACAGTGGCAACGGCGGAAGCCGGTTTACCAATTCCGCCGACGCTTCAACCGAAACGACGGGGCGCGGTATCGGCGAAGTGCCCCTGTTTCCCCTCGAAATGGTGCTGTTTCCGTTCGTGCCGCAGCGATTTCACATTTTTGAAGACCGCTATCGGAAAATGATCACGCGGTGCGTCCGCGAATCTATCCCGTTCGGCATCGTGCGCGTGCTTGACTACGCTCCCGACGGCAGCGTCCGAACCAGCGAAGTGGGCTGTTTGGCTCGCATCGTGCGCGTCGAGCGGCTACCGGATGGGCGCATGAACATCGAGGTCGTCGGCGAAGGGCGATTCCGCATTTTGGATACGCACGAGCATCAGCCGTACCGCGTCGGTTTAACCGAACCCGTTTCCGACGACGCCTACGAACCCGCCGAATTACGCCACGCCGCCCGCGCCCTCGAAGTCGTGCTGCGTGAATTTTTGGGCCGTAAGTTTAACCTAACACACCAAGACCTGCCCGACGATCCCCTACATTTAGGATTTCTTGCCGCATGGATTTTGCCCGGCGGCGACGACGAAAAGCAGGAAATCTTGGCGATGGTGGATGCCCCCGCCCGCTTGCTCCGTCTGCGCGATATTTTCGAGAGCGAAGTCGAGGAACTGCGCCAAATTGCGGAAAAAGAAACCCGCGACCTCAAATGGGAACCCATCGAACTGTCCCGCTTTGACAGCCATCGCAGCGTGAACTAAGCGGCTTTTTGCGCCAGCAATTGTTCTACGGCGCGGGCGAACGAGGATTCGGGGTCGCCGGGGGCGGCAGTCCAGCGGGCGACTTTTTGCGCGGACGGGCGCGCGTGCGCCATCGCAATGCCAAGCCCAGCCCATTCGAGCATCGGCACGTCGTTGTTGCCGTCGCCGAATGCGATGACTTCCGACGGCGCAATCCCCATGCGCTCGGCGACCGCCTGCAAGCCGACGGCTTTGTTGACGCCAAGCGCCATAAACTCCAGATATTCGGGGTCGGTTGTCGTGACGTACAACTGGCCTTTGAAGCGGGCCGCAAACGTTTCGTACAGAGCGGAAATGGTTTCGGGCGCGTCGATCCAGATGATTTTAAGCGGCGACGTGCCATCGAAATTGTGCAAATCGCCCGCTACGGTGACAATGCTGTCCGTCCGCGATTGGTATAACTCCGTCCAGCCGTTTTCTTCGCGCACGTACAAGCCGCCGTTGTCGTGGTAGTAGTTTTGCGTGATGTTCAAGCGGTCGCCTTCAGTTACGATTTCCTGCGCCAGTTCGGCGGGGACGCGCTTTTCCCAATAGATTTCGTTCGTTTCGGCGTTTTTGGTGAGTGCCCCGTTGCACGACACAATCGGGCCTTCCAAACCCAACTGCGTATGGAAGCGGAACATATTTTCGTGCCGACGCCCCGACGCAAGGACGACATGAACACCCGCGTCGCGCAATCTCTGCACGGCGCGGGCATTCGCCGCCCCGATTTGTTTGTCCGGGCCGAGCAAGGTATCGTCCAAATCTACGGCGGCCAGTTTATACGAAAGCAAAACAACTCCTCACGGGTCAAACGGTCAAAATTTTGGTGTCGAAATAGCGTTCGCAAAACGCGACGGCATCTAAAATGTCGCTTGCGGTTCGCCCGATTTCGTCACACGCAATCACCAGTTTATCCTCGGCGTCGTTGTTTCGCACCAAAACGGCAACCACGCGCCCCGTCACATCGCTGGTCGCGGGCGCGTCTAAGCCCAAAATATATGCGTCGATTTCCATGCCGTCGCCGCTTTTCGTGCCGGGCAAAAAGCCGTAGTTGACCGGATACGTCATGTCGTGAAAGCGCGGATGGACGCTACCCAGAAGCCGATCAATCCGCACCGTCACAGTTCGGCCCAAATACAGCGTCAAGTCGGGTTTGCTCGGCATACCAACAAAATTTGTCACAGGCCGAAACCGCGCGTAAAGCCCCACGACCAGCGGCGCGCTTTGCAGTTTGGGCATTTTTGCACTGATACAAACAAAAACTCAACCAGTTCTAAAACGTAGTTGATAAATATGGCCCCTAATACGCTCAAGACGAAAAACAGAATAATGCCACCGACTAAACCGATGGATATTGCAATCCAATTCGGGATTACTTGCAACCAATGCGGTTCGGTTAGCGTGTTTCCCGTCCGTTTGAGATATTGCTTTATAAAGTCAAAAACACTGAAAAGAAGGGAGCAAGATATGGCCCAAAGAGCCATCAAATACATCCCACACGATGTAGCAGGCAGGCAACCGCCGCCTTCTCCATGTCCGCACTTTTTGCACCGGTATATCATCGTCTTTGCATTCGGTCACGCGGATACTAACACGTCCGCATTAACTGGTTGATGGCACGACAGTTTTAGGTGCGCCGTACTTTTTGGGCCAGTCTTCCCATTCCACGTCGCTTGCACCTGTCACGTGCGTCACGACCCGCCACTTCCCTTTGACGCGGCGAAGGAGAGCTTGTACGTTATCGCTAATCGCGCCGTCGCTCCCGAAGTACGCTTTGCCCATCGGCGAGCCGTCGGGATGCACGAATTGCGCGTTGACAAACGCCCAGTCACCCGTAACACGGAAAAACCGCTTCGGTTCGTCCACCACGAAAATCACCGACGTTTTCACGTCCTTTTGCACCGGCCCGCGCAAAGCGTCCATGATCGCCCGCCGCTCCGCGCTTCCCGCGCTGGGTGTGTGGTACGCGGCGGGTTTCGCCGGTTTGCGCTGCGCGAGTACCGCTTTATTTTCTGCTGAGCAGCAACATATCAGCGCGAAAAAAGCAATGGCGGCTGGGCGGCGAAAAACCAAAAGTGTACGCTTCATATTTTTGGTGTACCCGCTTCGTTGTTTGTTCCATGCCAATCCAGAAAGCAGTTGTGGCACTGTTTGGCGCGCGGCGTTCGGGCAAGGGCATGACAGCGCGGGCAATAGTTCAGAAACACCTTGTCCGCATTTTCCCGAAGTACCCGCTCTCGCACACGGAGCAAAAACGCTTCCGGCCCGTCTCGAAGTAGTCCCACCACGCCGGGATCGGTAGAACAAAAAAACTTTCGCAACGCGGTTTCGGCTGCTGGGTTGTTTAATATTTTCAACTCACCAATAACCGATTTATAACCCACCTTTTCCTGCGGCGTCATCAGACCTCCGAAGTAAGTCGTTACATACAAAGTCAAATCATCCGCAAGTTCGTTAATGTGGGCCATTGCAGTTTTTGCCTAAGCGACTAAAACAGCGTGGTGGGAGGTTCTTTTTTGGCTTCGATGACTTTTTTGCGGGCGGCTTCGATGTCGGCGACAAGGGTTGCGCGGGCCTCGTCGTAGGCTTCGCCCTGCTGACGCAAAATATACGCGGGGTGCAGCCCGGCAATCGCGTAGCGGGCGTATTTGGTCGGGAAAAATTTGCCCCGCTCCTGCGTCATTTTGAAACTCTTGTGGATAATCACGTTTGAGGGAGTTGCGCCCAAACACAAAATGACGAGGGGTTCGATGATGCCGAGCGTTGGCTCCAGCCACAAACCCGTACACGTAGCCGATTCTCCCGCCGTCGGCGGGCGGTTTTTGAGGCGGCTGCTTCCGTCGTCAAGCGTTGGGCGACATCGGACGACGTTCGTAATGAAGACGTGCTTGCGGAGCATATTGCATTCGCGCAGCACTTCGTCCAAAAGGACGCCCGCGCGGCCCACGAAGGGTCGCCCCGTTTTGTCCTCGTTTTCGCCCGGCCCCTCACCCACGATCACGAGCGGCGATTTGGGATTTCCCTCGCCGAAAACCACGTGCGTTCTATGCAGGCTCAAATCGCAGGCCGTACAATCCTGCGCTTTTTCCCGCATTTCCTCGATGCGCGCCGCTTTATCGTCGCCGCTTGCGCTTTGCGCGCCCATGTCTTCCCCGCTGTCCGCCACGTTCTTTGCCCTGTCTATCGGTTCATTGCTGAATCGGTGTTTGGTTCAAAGTGTACCCAGTTTCGGCCTTGTGCTGCGCGACGCTTATTGACGCGCTCCGCTCGCCCGGTTTATAATCGTTTAAGACAAACGACGACTCACTTTGGGTTTTCGGAGAGCGTCCGCCGTTTTTTCACCCTTTTGAAGCAGGAGACTTTTGTTGTGACCCCTGTGGTTCTTAACGTCGGGTTTTATAACTTCGTGACCAGTGATAAAATACTGGCTCTGCTGCGCTCGGACTCGGCCCCGATGCGCCGCGTTGTGCAGGAAGCGCGCAAGGGCGGCACACTCATCGACGCGACGCAGGGCCGCAAAACCAAAAGCGTCGTGTTTTTGTCGGGCGGCGTGACGGTCGCGTCCGCTTTGTCGCAGCAAACGCTGGCAAAGCGGCTGGGCGGCAAGGAAGTCCAGCCGTTCGCGGGCGAGCCGGACGAGGCCGAGGCGCAGGAACGCGAAGAAAAAGAACTGGAAGCAAGTGGCATCAGCGATGGCATCGGAATCAGCGGGGAATTTGGGGACGACGGCACGGCGGCGGGGGCGGCTGCTGGTCGTGTCCGGGCCGTCGGGCGTCGGTAAGGATACGGTTTTAGACCACTTTCATCCGCTTTTGCCGGATGTGATCCGGTGCGTCACGGCAACCACGCGCGCCCCGCGTTCGAGCGAAACTGACGGCGTGGATTATTTTTTCCTGACCCTTGCCCGCTTCCGAGAAATGGTCGATCAGGACGCCTTTTTGGAATACGCTTTCGTCAACGGCAACTTTTACGGCACGCCCAAAGCATGGGTGAACGAGCAGCGTAGTCAAGGCCACGATGTACTGCTCAAAATCGACGTGCAGGGCGGCCTCAATGTGCGAACCAAAGCCCGCGACGCCGTTTTAGTGTTTCTTCTTCCGCCTAGCGTCGCCGAACTGGAGCGAAGATTGCGGTTCCGCTCGACCGAAACCGAAGAACAAATCACGACCCGGCTGCTGGACGCCCGCTCGGAATTGCAGCAAATGCCCAACTACGACTACGCCGTGGTAAACGACGACGTAAACCGGGCCGCGGATTTGCTGCGGGCGATTTTTATCAGCGAACGCTGCCGTATCCACGAACACGAAGGCGGCTACAAAGGGCCGAGCGTTCCGTGGAACCCGAACGACGCCGCATGAGCCAAGCCCTTCCGCTTGCCGGAAAAACCGTCGTTTTGGGCGTCGGCGGCTCGATTTCTGCCTACAAGGCCGCCGATTTGTGTTCCAAATTGGTGCAGGACGGCGCGACCGTTTTGCCTATTTTGACGAAGGGCGCGCTGCAATTCGTACAGCCCGCCGTGTTTTGGGGTTTGACCGAACAGCCTGTCGCAACCGACACGAGCGACGTTCCCTTCGGCCCAAAAGAAATCGCGCATTTGCATTATGCCGAACGCGCCGATTTGTTCGTGATTGCACCCGCGTCCGCCAACTTACTCGCCCGCCTCGCCGTCGGTTTGTGCGACGATATGCTGGCTTCCGCGCTCGTCGCCAATATCCACAAGCCCGTGCTTATCGCGCCCGCGATGAACACCGACATGTGGGCGAACCCGGCGACGCAAGCCAACCGCAAAACCCTCGAAGCGCGCGGCTACCAATTTATCGAGCCGGGCGTGGGACGTTTGGCTGAAGGCGTCGTCGGTGCAGGCCGTCTTGCCGAGCCACACGAAATTTTGGAAATCGTCCGCCAAACCCTGACGCAAACCCAAGATTTGGTAGGTCTGCGTGTCCTCGTCACCGCTGGCCCGACCCGCGAATTTATCGACCCGGTGCGCTTTATCTCCAACCGCTCGTCCGGCAAAATGGGCTACGCCATCGCCGCAAGTGCCGCCCGACGCGGCGCAGCCGTCACGCTCGTTTCCGGCCCGGTCGCGCTGCCCGTTCCTTATGGCGTTTCAGAAATCGCGCATGTACAAACCGCCCGCGAAATGGAAGCCGCCGTGCTTGCGCGAGAAGCCAACCAAGACGTTTTCGTGCTGTCTGCTGCCGTCGCCGATTTTCGGCCCGCCGTTATCGCCGACCAAAAGATTAAAAAACGGGGCGGTTTGCCCGCGATTGAACTCGTGCCGAACAACGATTTCTCCGTCACGCTGGGCCAAAACAAACGCATAGGTCAAACCATTGTCGGTTTCGCCGCCGAAACGGAGCACTTAATAGGAAACGCCCGCAAAAAAATCGCCGATAAAAACCTCGACTTCATCGTCGCCAACGACGTGACCCAGGAAGGCGCAGGCTTCGATACGGATACCAATATCGTCACACTCATCCCCGCGCGGGGCGAACCCATGCCGCTCCCCAAAATGAGTAAGCAAGCCGTCGCCGAAGCCATTTGGGATAAAGTGAAAGTCGTTCGGCAGGCAAAAAACGAAGCGGTACAATAATTGCACCCAAAAGGAGATTTTTATGCCTTCCCTAACTATTGATCTGTCGGAAGAAACGGCGGCGGACTTCGCCGCCCTGCCGCCCGCAGGGCAAGCCGAATTAACGCGGCGCGTCCGTGCTTTTGTCCATGCCTCTCTTACTCGGCCCGCGAGCCAAAAGGAAAACGCTCCCAACTACGAAACGGAAGATCCCGAAGGCGCGGCGTGGTGGAATTCCTTAACGCCGCAAGAGCAGGAACATCACAAAGCAAAAATAAAGCAAAGTTTCGCCGACATCGACGCAGGCCGGACGCATCCCGCCGAAGAAGTTTATGCGCGTATACGAGCCAAATACGCAGACTGCGTCCCCGCCGTGACCAAATGACACCGCATGATGACGACTTATCGCCCGCCTATGCTATCCGCAACTCGGAAGTCGCCGAAGCGGAAATAGAAGCGGTTTATGAGCTTCTGGCCGCCCGCGATTTTAATTACGCTGAGCGCTGGCTTGCCCAAATGCAGAACGCGCTCCATTCCCGCGCTTTGGAACACGCCCGTTTACCCAGCACGCCCTACGTGCCCTTTGATGCCCATTTATTTCCGAGCCGCGATATGCGGTTCGTGCGGGTAGGAGCATGGCGTGTTTTATATGAATTCGCAGATGAGGACGGCGACGGACTGATGGACACGCTTGTCGTGTCTTACGTTCGCCCCGCCGCGCAAAACACGTCTACGAGCGACGAGAACGAATAACGGTTTCGCTGAAGCGTTCCATTTCTTCCAGTTGCGGCGAGCACTGCAATAGGAAAAAGTCCACGCCGACCGCTTCAAATTCGCCGATGCGGTCTTGGATTTGCGCCGGGGTTCCGACGAGGCCCGAGCGCAGGCCGCGATTGGACACCGAATAGTCTTCTAAACTGACGCGCTGCTCCAACTGCGTACCGGCGAGCCATTGCTGGTAATTTTGATACCCGGCTGCCGATTGCTGCACGTCTGTGATGCGGGCGCGTTCGGCTTCGGCTTCGACCTCCGTGTTCCGCACGATGGAATACGCGGCGACACCGAACGTCATCGGAGGTAACTCTAATTTTTCGCGGCGGGCGCGCATATCGCTGATGCGCTCGCCGATTTTTTGCGGGTCGTCGCCGTGCATGACGTAGCCGTCGCAGGTTTGGGCGATGAGATTTTTCGCCGCTTCCGATTCGCCGCCTGCGTAAATCGGTGGGCGCGGTTTGGAAATGGGCTTGGGCTGAAGGACGTTTTCGTCCACTTTGTAGTAATCGCCGTGGAAGGAAAAGCCGTCGGTTTTCCACACGTTATCGACGATATGCAGCCATTCGCCAGTGCGGGCGTAGCGGTTGTCGTGCTGCTCGAACTGGACGCCGTAGCGCCGGGCCTCGTCGGCCCACCATGACGATACGACATTCAGGCTCAAACGCCCATTGCTGATATGATCGATCCACGCGGCCTGCTTGGCAAGCAGGGCGGGCGAATGGAACGTCGGGCGCACGGCGACCATGATTTCCTGCGTTTGCGTCACAGCCGCAAGGGCCGCCGCCGTTGACCACGCATCGAGCGACGGGGCCGACTCTCCTTTGATGTCGTTGAGGTTGAGTTCGGCGACAAGGGTTAAATCGTAGCCGATTTGCTCGGCCCGAACGGCAAGCCGCTTGGCATAGTCCCAAGACGCCGCCATGTTTTCGTCTTGGACGTTGCGAAGCCACCCGCCAAAGACGGGCAGCCAGTAGCCGTAGCGCATAGATTAGCCCGCCTTTTCCAGTTCGCCCGCGATAAAGTCCACCAGCCGCGCGTGCGGATCGAAGCCGACGACGTTCACGGCATCGGCGACAAAGTTGGACAGCGCGTTGATGTCGTAATAGTCGATTTCGCCGTCGCGGTCGTCCACCATATATTCGATTCCGCCCACGTCGATTTGCGCGGCTTGAACCAATCGCTCAATCGTGTCGATGACGGCTTGTGGCGGCGTGTAGCCTTCCACGGTCAAACCGGTTTTGGGCGCATCGACGGCGCACGCGCCGCGCACCAAACTCACACCCTCGGTCGTTTGGCAAATATCGGCGGGGCACAGGTTGAAACTGTCGCCGCTTGTGTAGACATTGATGGCGTAGAGAAATTTGCCACCCAGCGTTTCGACGCGCGTGATGTGCCCAGCGCGGGCCGGAACGAACTCCTGTACGAGCGCGGTTCCGTCCACGCCTAAATCCTGCTGGCCGTTTTGCGCCGCCTCTTTGAGGGCGTCCATCGTGTCGTAGCGCACGATACCCGCACCGCTCCCGCCAACATTCGCCTTGACAACGACCGGAAAGCGCAGCCCTTCAGCGGCAAGCGGAGCCTGCGCGATATGATGGATAACCCGCGCTTTGGGATACGCGACGCCCAACTTTTCCATGAGCGTGAGTTGCCGCGCTTTGCTGATTTCGTTGCCGAACGCCGCGCTGCCGTTGAGAACGCGCACGCCCAATCGCTCCAAATGGGCCAAGTACCCTTGCGTGTAAAAGGTCGCATCGCCGACCCCGCGCAGATACGCGGACGGACTCATGCGGTTAAACACGACTTTGTACGGGCTTTGCGTTTCCGCCGGGTCGTACCAATGCGACGCAATCGGTAGTTTGTCAAACGCGATGCCGCGCTTGTCAAGTTCATTAAAAAGCGGGCGGAACCAATCGGGGTGCTCGTAATACACGGCAAGGGACGAAGAAGGCATAACACGAAATTGTACCGCCCCGTGTGTTGCCGTGCCCACAGAGCGGCTTACATTTCTGAGGCGGCTTTGGTACTGTCGGCAGTTTTAATCGCACCAATATACAACTAAGCGCACTTTATCTTCTCCAAACCATTGTGCCAACGACCTCATGATGTCAAAAAGGAGCCACCATTCCTGCGGTACTTCCTTCTCGGTTTGACGGCATATTTCGGACAAATTGATCTCTTTCAATTCTTTCCAAAGCACCCATGTCTCGTTTTCGGTACAGTATTGCTTGTAGAATTCAAAGATAGAAAGGCCAACATCGGGAGGTAATCCGCGATCCATTGCAATGGGCTTTGCGTGTTCCGATTCTTCGTCAGAAAAATGGCCGCTGGGAGATGGATGACCAAAAAGCAAGCCAGACATATCATAGTTCGTGGAATGGTTGATGTACCATGCCTCTTTTATCAAACGGGCTAAATAAGGTACTCGTACCAGCAACCCTGCGCCGAATCAACAACTTCAGGGTCGAAAACTCGACCCCACCATAAGGCGTGAACGCCATACTTGTATCTCGCTTTTTCGTTTTGTATTCTTTGGTGTATATGACGACATAGTACCCCTGCGTCCGCGCGGCTTGATACAATAAAGCCATGCCGCAAAACCTTGTTATCGTTTCCACCGGGCCGTCCGGTTTTGTCACCAACACGAACGCTTGGGCCGCATTGCAGGCCAATCCGAACGCACCGCTCGATGCCGTACAGGCGGGCCTCGTCGCCGCCGAAAACGACCCCACGTGCACGGACATCGGCTACGGCGGACGCCCCGATTCCAACGGCGTGATGTCCCTCGACGCCGCGCTCATGGACGGGCCGAGCCACCGGGCCGGGGCCGTCGCCGCGCTCTTGGGATGCAAAAATCCTGTGCTTGTCGCCCGCCGCGTGATGGACAAAACGCCGCACGTTTTTTTGGTCGGGGCCGGGGCGCGGGCGTTCGCCGACAAGGAAGGCTTTCCGAACGAAGGCGCGCTGCTCACGCCCGAATCCGAGTTAGCCTACCAAAAGTATTTGGCGGGCGATCAATTGCCGACGTGGACGGGCGAGTTGGCCCCGCCGCCCCCGCCGCCGTTTATGGAAAACGGGCATGATACGGTCGGGTGCGCGGTTTTGGGCGCGGGTGGCAATTTGGCGGTCGGCTGCTCCACGTCGGGCCTCGATTTCAAAATGCCGGGCCGGGTCGGGGATTCGCCCATCATCGGGTCGGGTTTGTATGTGGACAACAACGTCGGCGCGGCGGCCTGTTTCGGCATGGGCGAACAAATGATGCAGATTGGCTTGTCGCTTCGCGTCGTGCTCGCAATGGAGCGCGGCTTGTCCCCCAAAGAGGCGTGCGAGGAAGGGATGCGCCATTTGCTGTCCAAGCGGCCCGGAATCGAAAATATGCGCTGCTGCGCGGTCGCCCTCAGCAAATCCGGCGAAACGGGCGGCGCGGCAACCACCGCCAACGACTTCTTTTTTTACCGCACCGATAGCCAAAACGGCACAATCAAAGTGGACGTAGACAAAGTTCAGTAAAGGAAATAAAAAGTAGTGCGTACTCTTCCCCTCCCAAGCGATGAAATTGCCCGGCGCGGCAATGCGTGGTACGAAAAACTGCGTCCGGTCGTAGAAACGCCACAAAATATCGGCAGGCGTATCGTGATTAACGTGCAGACAGGCGACTACGAAATCGATGCAGATGCTCTCGCTGCAAGCCACCGACTTTTTGACAAGGAGCCAGATGCGGCTTTGTATGAGATTCGTATTGGTTATACCGCCGCGTACTCATTTGGAGGCTTTCTTAAGCCGACGACGCGCCCATGAACGGACTGTTTTTGGATCATCACGCCATCATTAATATTTCTTTTCGCGTACAGGAAAACGATGCCTTTCAAACCATCGATATTGAGTTTATTATTGATACTGGCTTTTCCGGCTATCTTGCGCTGCCTGTTGCCGCAGTACAAGCATTAGAACTTCCTGCGGTTCGCGTTGCGACGGCTCACCTTGCCGACGGCTCTGAAAAACAAGTAGACGTTTACGAAGCGGAAATTTTCTGGCATGGTATTTTGCGTAAAGCCGACGTATTTGCAATGGGCGACGTTCCGCTTTTAGGAACCCTTTTACTGGAGGGCTGCGAACTCAATATCCGGTTCGCCGACCATGAGGATGTGACGGTTAGCCCACTGTAATGGCAAACGAGGCAAATTGTTTCGCTTCCGTCGTGGTTGATGTGGACGCGCCGGGTTTGCGGCAGCCTTTCACGTACCGCATTCCCGAGGATTTGGCGGAGGAAAGAATCGCGCCGGGCGCGTGCGTAATCGTGCCGTTTGGGACGCGCGAAGCGATTGGCTGGGTGATTGGCCTGACCGATGCGCTGCCCGAACATTTGGAAGCGGACGCGATTAAACCGATTACGGCCCGCGTGACCGGCGACGGGGCGATCGTTCCCGTCGCGGTTCTGCAAACGGCGCGGTGGATTTCGCAAAATTATCTCGCCGATTTGGCGCAGTCCGTGCGCTGCGCTTTGCCCGATTCGCAAATCGCCCATGTGACGCGCCGCTATGCGCTTTCGGACGATTGGCAAGCCGCGCTCGACACAATCACAACCCCTTCGCATCGGCAGGTTATCGAAACGCTCGCCACGTTTCCCGATTGCACCGCGTCCGAAGACGAAATCGCGGACGCTATCGGCGGGGCGAAAATCACGTCGCCGATTCAACTTCTACGTAAGCGCGGCGTTTTGCGCGACGTGTGGTCGGTTTTGCCGCCGAAAACCGGGGCGCGCAAAGTGCGGGCCGTGCGCCTGCTTCCAAACTGGGACGCGGCGGAAAAGGAAGCGTTATCCCGCGAAGAAAAAGCCCCCGCGCAGGCCCGGCTTTTGCGCGCTCTGGTCGCATCCGGCGGAGGGCCGGTTCCGCAGGCCGAGATTTTGCGCGGCGCGGAAGCCTCGCCCGCAGCGGCAAAGAAACTGGAAGACGCGGGCCTAACGGTTACGGAAACGATTGAGGTGCGCCGTCGCCCGTTTCGGTTCGTTGCGGGCGCGTCGGTTCCGCCGCTCATGACCGGCGAACAGGAGGCGGCGGTCAACGCCATCAAGGCCAAACTCGATACGCGGCGAGCCAACACCAACCTGCTGTACGGCGTGACGGCTTCGGGCAAAACGGAAGTGTATTTGCGCGCGATTGCAGAAACGCGGCGGCGCAATCGAACCGCGCTTGTTCTCGTGCCCGAAATCGCCCTGACCGCGCAGGTCGTGGATACGTTCCGCGCCCGCATCGGCGATAAAGTGGCCGTTTTGCATTCGGCCCTGTCGCCGGGCGAGCGGCGCGACGAATGGCAGCGTATCGGGAGGGGCGAAGCGGATGTTATCGTCGGGGCGCGCTCGGCTTTGTTCGCGCCGCTCAACAACGTCGGCTTAATCGTGCTGGACGAGGAACACGAAAACTCGTACAAGCAGGACAACCCGGCCCCGCGCTATCATGCCCGCGAAACCGCGATTGCCCGCGCCCGCGCGACTGGCGCGACCGTGTTACTGGGTTCGGCAACGCCTGCCGTCGAATCGTTCTATAAAGCCGAAGCGGGCGATTACGGCTTTTTGCCGCTCCGCGAGCGCGCCCTGTCGCGCCCGTTGCCGTCGGTGGAAGTCATCGATATGCGCGAAGAATGGAAAAAAGGCGGTGCGCCGAGTTTGTTTTCCGAAAGCCTGCGCGATGCCGTCAGCGACCGATTGGCGAAAAACGAGCAGGTTATTTTATTTTTGAACCGGCGCGGCTTCGCCCACTTTCTCTTGTGCCGGGACTGCGGCTACTCGACGCGCTGCCCGCACTGCGACGTTTCGCTCACCTTTCACGCGGCTCAAATGCGCGTCACCTGCCACCATTGCGGCTACGAGCGCGAGGCCCCGACGATTTGCCCCAAGTGTTCGGGGCGGCGCATTCGCCCGTTCGGTATCGGCACGGAGAAAGTCGAGGACGAAGTACGCAAAACGTGGAAAACCGCCCGCGTGCTGCGAATGGACAAGGACACGACCGTCAAAAAGGACGCCCACACGACCATGCTGCGCGCCTTCAAAGCGGGCGAGGCCGATATTCTGATCGGCACGCAAATGGTCGCCAAAGGCTTGGATTTCGCGGGCGTGACGCTCGTCGGCGTCATCTCCGCTGACACCGCGCTCAATATGCCGGATTTTCGCGCGTCGGAGCGGGCCTTTCAACTATTGACGCAGGTTTCGGGCCGAGCGGGGCGCGGGCGCAAACTGGGCCATGTCATCGTGCAGACGTTTTCGCCCGAACACGAGTCAGTCGCCGCTGCCGCAAATCACGACTACGAGGCGTTTTATCGGCGTGAAATCATGAACCGCCGCGAACTTGCGTATCCGCCGTTTACGCGCCTTGCTAACGTCGTTTCCCAAGACGAGGACGCCCGCGCCGCCGAAGGTCGCTTGCGCCTTCTGTCGGAAAAACTCGGGCCGAGCCGTTCCCTTTTGGACGGCGCGCATATCGGCGGCGACGACGACTTAACCGTTTTAGGCCCCGCCCCCTGTCCGCTGGGTCGCCTGAAAAACCGCTACCGCTGGCATCTGCTCCTCAAAGGCCGCGACATTGACGTGCTGCGCGCCAAACTCCGCGCCGCCTTTTCCGCCCTGCATCCCACCGAACGCACCGGCGTTACCGTCGATATTGACCCGATGAGTTTGCTATAGGCCACGGTTACAGCCTTCCAAAATTCCACGTTGCGTCAAGTTCCACGCCGCACACGCCACATTCAAAGTTGCCGTTTTTGACGATATTGGTTGTTTGACACGCGCGGCAAAGCCGAAAATCGAAGGCGCTTGTAAACGCGCTGGGATGGGGCAAGCCCGCGTTGTTCAGAGCGTTTTCGACAATCAGCCACGATTCCGGTTCGGGACAAAATCCCGTCGATTGGTTGGAAACGGAGGAAACAACGACGCCCGCAGTGTCTTTCTGAAATGTTATCTCGCCCGCCGACAAAACCGGCCCGCCCCGCGCGCAGTCTAAGTGTTCCGAATGCCGGTCGGCGATCCACAAAGCCCCGTTTTTGTCGATGATAAATGTGGCAATTATTTCGCCTGCTTTATCCCACGCTTGCCCAGTTTGCTTCGCCCAAGCCGTAACGTCGGCCTGCGTTTCTACAAGCCGACGCTCGGTGGCGTTTAGCGAAGAATTGAGCAATTCACTTGCCCCAACGTAGTGATAGCGTTTCGGGTTGTCCAATTACACACCACGCTTTATAGCATCGATTCGATTTTTTCCTGTACGCTGTCCGGGTAAAAGGAGCCGGGCCAGCCGCTCCAGTCCCACGGCAGTTTCAGCACGCCGCCCGGCAGCGAAAACGATGGGATGTTGGCCTCTTTGCCGTGCGACAAATGAATTTCCCGAATGCTTTCCTTGACGGCTTCCTTGCCCAAATCGTCGCGTGTGATTTTTTGGAAAATGCAGGTTAACGGCTTCAAGCATTTATCTTCCAAGTTTTCGAGGGCTGTCATATCGTCCGCGCAACTGTCCCAATCGACGACGTAGGAAACATCGCTGCCCGTCGTTTCGCGCAGTTCGGTTTGGTAGGTCGGCAATACTTCGTCCCGCACTTTGGCAATCGCCCGCTTTTCCGCAAGTCCCATAGTTCGCGTCCTTCCGTTCGCACCATTTTTGTTTATTGATTGGAGTGTACCCGCCTGCAAACGAAATCCTGTCGGTATAATAAAACATAGAGGCCACACGGATTATGGCAAAACCGTTCGATGTCACAACGAAAAACTTGGTCGATGCCCGCCCCACCGATTGGCTTACGTTTCTCAATCTGCCGGGAACAAACGCGGAAATTTTAGACGGCGATTTGTCCACGGTTTCCACGGAAGCCGACCGGGTTTTGCGCGTATTGGGCGGGCCGGTTCCCTATCTGCTGCATTTGGAGTTCCAAGCCTCGCGCGACGACAGCCTCGCGGCGCGAACGCTCCGCTACAACGTGCTTTTGGATGTGGAATATAAATTGCCGGTCAAAAGCGTCATCGTTTTGCTGCGCCCCGACGCCGAGTCGCCGATGCTGACCGGAACGGTCGAGCGCACCGATCCGACCGCAAACGGCGCGCCCTATCTGCGATTCGGGTACGATATGGTACGGCTGTAGCAGATTGAGCCGGAGAAATTTTTAACCGGTGGCTTGGCAACGCTTCCGCTTGCGCCGCTCGCCCAAATCAATAGCAGAGCAGTTCCCGCACTGATTCGGCAAATGCAAGCGCGGGTCACAACTGAGGCAGTCGCGCCCGGCGAAGCGCCCACGTTTTGGGCATCCACGTTTTTGCTGATGGGGTTGCGTTATACACCAAACCAAATTACCGATTATCTGAAAGGCGTACAGCAATTGAAAGAATCATCGACATACCAAGCCGTTCTCGCCGAAGGGCGCGCAGAGGGGCGGGAAGAAGGACGCGAAGAAGGCGTTCGCGCCACTATTTTGCGTCAGGGTAATAAACGGTTCGGGCCGCCGTCGGCCATGGTAACGGCGACGCTTGACGCGCTTCACTCTCTGCCCCAACTGGAAATTTTGAGCGACCGGCTTTTGGAAGTGGAATCGTGGGACGAACTCCTTGCCGGATAATCAGGCCGAAACGCTGTATAAAAGCCGCGCTTTGTGGAACCATGAGCGGCCTCGCGCGCTCGTAGTCGCGTGTTCGGACGGGCGACTGCAGGACAATCTGGACGAGTTTTTGCAGGCGCATTTGAACCTATCGCGCTACGACCGCTTGTACGCGCCGGGCGGGCCGGGGGCGCTCGCGCCGTCGGGCGTGGAGTTTTTACGCTCGGATACGTTCCGGCGCGAATGCTTGTTTTTGGTGGAAGCGCATCACGTCGAGGACGTTATCCTCGTTTTCCACGGCCCTGCCGACGACGGCCCAGACGAGGCCGTGTGCGCGGATTACAAGCGCATCTTTCCGCGCCTGACCGCCCACGAAATCCGCGCTCAGCAGGAAAAAGACTTAGCGGAAATCTTGCGAACGGGCTTTGGTTACAAACAGGTCGTTCGCGTTCACGTCTTTCGTTGCGAAGTGACCGGGAGCGGCGCGATCCAGTTCGTCGAAATGGCGCGACCTATGGGCGCAACGACTAATCCGACGAGTTAGGGGTTTGGGCGCGTGAAAAAGCGTCTTGAAAAGGCGCGGGGGCGCGGCATGGCTTGCCGGTTTGTGCGGAAACGAACGCGCCCCGTGTCCATGCGCGGGCGAGCAGGTGGCCCGTTTTTGCCTCGGTGAGTTCGTAGTCAATCGTGAGCGAGGCGGCCCGCACATCCCGGAAGCGCCCCGCGATTTGTACGATGTCACCGTATTTCGCGGTGGACAGATAGGCGACGTGCGCTTCCACGATGACGAGTTGGACGCCGAGCGGGCCGAAATCGTCGAACGAGACGCCCATTTGCGTCAAGAACTCCGAACGGGCTTCTTCCATGTAGTTGAGGTACACGGCATTGTTGACGTGCCCGAAGGAGTCCAGTTCGTAGGTGCGAACGCGCACGCTTGCCTTAAACGGGAACGGCGCGTCGCTGACTTCGGCGGGATTGGGGCGCGGCATTAAGCGCGTTCTCCAAGCCACGGGGCGTAGCGGTCGGGCATTTGGGCGGCGATAGCATCCCAGCGGGCCGGGTGCGTTTCGTCCGTAAGCAAAGGCCGAAACCCCAGTTTGAGATACGTTCGGACGGCGGGCAGGCGGAAATCATCGGTACTGAGGCGCGCTTCCGTGCGGCCCCATTTGTCGCGCAGTTCGCGTAAAACGTGTAGCGATACAATGCCGCCCAAGCCGTTGCCTGCTTCGTTTGGCGCGGCTCCGACCCAGTGCAAAAAGCCGACGTGCGGCAGTTCGGCGGGCGCAAACTGCACGGATGCCGTCGCAGCGAGTTCGCCATTCGCGTTTTCGATGAGATACGTCGTCGGCACGTTTGGGTCGGCGACCAGTGCAGTGTGTACACGCTCGGGCGTCCATGCCACGTCGTCGAAGGCGCGGGCAAGTAGGGCGGCGACGGCGTTTTTGTCTTCCGATCGTGCTTTATTCAGCACGCGCACGGCGTAGCCTGCGGGAAGCGGGGTCGGTTCCTGCAAATTGTCCAAACGGGCGCGGCGCATCATTCGTTGGGGCGGCAAAACAAAGATTTAGAACGCGAAAAACAAAGAGCGAGCCGCGTTTTTGTTTAACACGGCCCGCTCGGTTTGCAAAAATTACAAAAGCGCGACAATTACGACTTGTAATAATCGGCGTTAATCTGAATGAACGATTTCCATTGCTCGGGCACTTCGTCTTCCATGAAAATCGCATCGACCGGACATTCCGGCTCGCACAAACCGCAGTCGATACATTCCGCCGGGTCGATAAACAACTGCGTGTCATTTTCGCCGCCATGAATGCAGTCCACGGGGCACACGGCTACACACGATTTATCTTTGACACCGACGCACGGGTCGGCGATAACGTAAGGCATTTATTTCCTCCAAAATCCATCGGCGAAACGCCAAATTGGAGCGCGTGCCGTTGCTTGATTATAACAAGGTTTCGCCCCGGTTGGCAACCTGAAATAACGCGCATAACGCGCCCCTGAAAGTTTCTCGTATTAAAAAAACTGTTATTGCATCGGCGCAAAATATGGTATAAGAAACAGGAACGCTTTTGCATTTGGCTTGCAATACGCCCCACTAAAACACGATGCGCCGCCCCGCAAGAACTATCTTGACCTCGTTGTGGTCGCCGCTTATCAAGCGGCGGGCAACGGGCGCGCTCGCGGTTTTCTTTGTTTGGCTTTCGGTTTTGGCCCCCGCGCTCCATCAGCACAACCAAACGCGCGCCCATTCCCGAACGGCTTCAACGGTCGCGTCGTTTCACGTCGGGGCGACCCAGCACGATAAAGCCAGTTCCTCCGCCTCGGTCACGGCCTCTGCACAATTAAGCGACGCGAACGATTTGTGCGCGTTATGCGAATATTTGACCGCCACCGGTTTTGCGCCGCCGCCCGTGCTTGCCGGATTGTGTGTTCATTGCGGCGCGGGACGCGCGCCGCCGGTTGTTTTTGTTGTTTTTGCCCCCCTTTCCCCTCGTTCGTGTTCCACTTTCCCCGCACGCGGCCCACCCGCGCCCGCATAATTTCCCCTTTCCTACCATTCGCTCGCGTCGTTTTTCGCCGCACCGCTCGTTTGGGTCGCCTTGTGCCGGTTTCCGTTCGCGTTCGGTCGGCTCTGCTAACCCCTCGTTTTCTAAGGAATAATTATGCCGTTTTCGTTTGGCCCGCGCGCTTCGCGGGGCCGCGCCTCCGCGTTTACCGCCGTTGTTTTTTCTGTCGCATCTTCGTCGTCCGTTGCCGTGCCGCTTGCCGCCGTTTTAACCTTGACCGTGCTTGCCGCGACGCCCCGCACGGCCCGCGCCGATATTGTTGGACGATTGCGCTTTATCGTCAAAAACGCCGAAGACGAAAAACCGCTTTCGGGTGCAACCGTAACCCTCAAAGATTCCGCCAGCGTGAGGCCCGACATCGTGCTCAAAACCGAGGCCGACGGAACCGTGACGACCCCGCCGCTCGAAAATAGATCATGGCGCGTGACGACAAACGCCGATTTGCAGCAACAAGACGTCCGCGACATCGTGGTTGCCGCCGACGAAACGACCGATGTGGAAATTCTGCTCGAACCTCTCAAAGAAACCGTCGTGCGCGTCACGGCGGGGCGGCAGTTGGTCAAACCGGCGGGTACGGCATCGGCGAAATCGCGCAATCAGGCGTTTTACCAGAAGTATCCGGTCGGCGCGGGCAACGAGCAATCACTTTCCAAAGCCCTCCGCGCGAACCCCGGCTTTGTCGAGGATTCGGTCAATCAGGTTCACCCCCGGGCCGAACACTCGCAAACCTCCATTTACATCAACGGCTTTTTGGTTCCCGGCGCATTGCAAGGTCGGGCCGGGCAGTTTTTGGCCCCGTCCGCGATTGAAACGGTCGATGTGCAAACCGGCGGATTTGCGCCCGAATACGGATCTGAACTTGCCGCCGTGCTGAACTTGACGCTCCGCTCCGGGCCGATTGCAACGTTTGCAGACGCAAAACTTGGCGGCGGTTCCTACGGTACGTTTCAAGGCAACGTGACGGTCGGTGGTCAGGCAGGGTCGGCCTACGGTGCGCCGAATGCGAAGGGCGAAACCGCCAAGCGGTTTTCGTATCTGTTCAACGCCACCCAGCGCAATACGAACAACGCGATTGAGCCGCCGCAGCCCGACAACCAAGACCGGCACAACTATCAAAC
>CAXTBP010000097.1:0-19607 GCA_964241985.1 uncultured Armatimonadaceae bacterium
CTTAGTCACCGTGTGCGAAGAGGCCCGCTGCCCGAACTTGGGCGAATGCTGGAGCAAAGGCACGGCGACGTTCATGATCATGGGCGACACCTGCACCCGTTCCTGCCGTTTCTGCGCCGTGAAAACCGGGCGCGGCTTGCCGCTCGATCCCGACGAACCCCGGCGCGTCGCTCACGCCGCTGCCCAACTCGGTTTGAAGCACGTTGTCGTCACGTCGGTCAACCGCGACGAACTCTTTGACGGCGGGGCCGAGCATTTCGTGCAAACCATCGCGCATTTGCGCGAGCAGTGCCCGGACACGACGGTGGAAATTTTAACGCCGGACTTCCGGGGCAGACTGTCCGCGATTGAAACCGTGTGCCGCGCCCATCCCGACGTGTTCAACCACAATACGGAAACCGTGCCGCGTTTGTACCGCACCGTGCGCCCGCAAGCCAAATATGTCCGGTCTATTGACTTTTTGCGAACCGTCAAGGAAATTGCGCCGACGATTTACACCAAATCGGGCATTATGCTCGGCTTGGGCGAAACCGAGGACGAGGTGGTTGGCGTGCTGCGCGACTGGAAAGACGCGGGCGTGGACGCCGTGACGTTGGGGCAATATCTTAAACCGGGCAAAGGCTATTTGGATGTGGTCGAGTATCTGCACCCGACGGTGTTCGACCGCTACAAAGAAATCGCCGAAGATATGGGGTTCCTGTACGTCGCGTCCGGCCCGTTTGTGCGCTCGTCGTATAACGCGATTGACTTTTCCGATCAGTTTTTGCGCGGTGTTTCGCCCGCTTCGGTTCCCGTCCGCCCCGCGACGCCCGGTTTGCGCCGCTTGGAGCTTCCGCTTGCCGTTTCGTAAACGTGAAGCGTTAAAGCGTTTTGTTTGTCTAAGCCGTTAATGGGCCGCTTTTCTCGTCGTTCCCGCAGCAACCGAAAAAAACGCGCCGTCCCGCGCGTCAGCATTTTGGCGCGGCTGTTTTGGGGTCTTGTCGCCCTTATTCCGCCGATTGTTTTGTGCGGCATGGGCGGCAAAGCGTTTTTGCAGCTTGCCGACCGCATTTTGGCGCAGTCCGCGCCGCTTGTATCGGCGGAAGCGTCCCGTCAGTTGCAGCGGCCCGTCACGGTCGGCAAAATCACGCCCGATATTTCGCTCGGGAGTGTGTGGGAAGGCCTACTGCACCGCGAATCCCTCGGCACATTGCCTGTTGGCGTCTACGATGTGCGTCTGCTCAATCGGCCCGGCAAAGAGACGCGCGAAGCGGGCGGGCCGCTTTTGGCCCACGTAGACAGTGTTACCGCGTTTGTTTCGCTGCCTGCCTTGATTGGCGGCAAAACGTCGAGCGCCGTTCCGCGCATCGTTGTTACGAATCCTGAACTGGTTTTGGTGCGCGACGCCAAAGGCCAGTTCAACGTCACGAACATCGTTCCCAAAAAAGAAAACGCACCGCCGTCCGCGCCGTTCCAAACGTTCGCGCGCTTGACGGGTGGCAAACTGCGGTTCCGCGATTATTCCGCGCTCAGGCCAAAGCCCGAACTCCCCGCCGACAACCAGTTTTCCAATATCAACGGATTCGCCGACCTTTTAGGCTCGCGCACTATTCGCTTTCAAATCCAAACGAACGCCGCGCCGAACAGTTTGACGGCACGGCATTTGGGCGGCATTTTATCGGCGGGTGGGGAAGTGGCGCGGGGTTTGCCCAAACTGCGCCCCAACGCGCCCGCGCCCGAATCGGCCCGCTTCCTCGTTCACCTTTACGTCGGCGATGCAGACGCGACCTACTGGGTTCCGTACTTCGTCAAAACGCCGGATTTCCGTGTAACCTCCGGGCGCGGCGATTTGAACCTTGCCCTTGTCGCGCCGCGCCCGCCCAAGCCCGGTCAGCCCATTCCCGGCATCGGCGTAACTCTGGGCGCGAACATTCGGAACGTCGGCCTGTATTCGCCCAAACTTCCCGCGCCGCTGGAAGGGGCGTATGGCAAGTTCAACTACAACGACGGCACGCTCGACTTCGACGCGCAGGCCCGCATTCTGGGCGAGCAGGTTTTCACCAACGGCACGATGTGGGATTTGACGGCCCCGCAAAAAAACGCCCCGCTTCCCAAGCCGCAGATTTCCGTGTTTTTGAACGCGCCGCGCATCCCCGTGGAGCGTGCCGTCGCGCTTTTGACGCCCAAAGATCAGCCGCTTCCGCCCGGTTTGCATATCGGCGGCGTGGGCAGTTTGTCCGGCACGCTGTCCGGGCCGACTGCGAACTTCGTCGCAACCGGGCACATTAGCGGAATAAATGTGCGGCAGGACGGCTTGCCGCCCGTTCGCAATATCGCCGCCGATTTAACGTATTCGGGCGGTCTGCTTGGCATTAACAATGCGGTCGCGTTTGTGGAAGGGGGCGGACAGGTGCGGGGCCGCGCCGGTGTGCGGCTGGCCGGTTTGCCGATTACCGCCAAAGGCAATGCCGTTTTCGCTGTGCAGGGCAGCGATATGAACCTTGCCAGTTTGTCGGCCTTGAAACCCTTTGCCAAGCGTCCGGCAAAAGACAAACTGCGCTTTTCCGGGCGCGGGAATGTCGAAGTCGTCGGGCAGCGCACGAGCGGCCTTATCACGGCTGCCGCGAATGTTTCGGCACAGAATCTGCGCGTCGGCGATATACCGTTCCCGATTGCTCGCGCTCGCGTTTTAGTCAGCGGCAATGCGGTTTCGGTTCCCGCCGCGCGCATTGAATCCCCGGTCGGTATCGTATCGGTCAGCGGCAATCTGAACCCGAGCAAAACGTTGTCGGCGCGCTGGGCGGTCGCCTCGCTCGATGTGGGCCGCGTCGCGCAAATTGTCGGCGTGCAAAACGCGCGAGGCTTGGTATCCGCACACGGCGCTATTGGCGGAACGATTGATAAACCGCGCCTTTTGGTGGACGAATTGGTGGCCCTCAATTTGCGCTACGAGCAGGCGACCGACCAGCCGAACTTAACGCGCCGGTTCGCCATCGACTCCGTGCAGGGCAAAAACATTCTTGTCACGCCCCAATCCGTGACGCTCGCCCGCCCTTTAACCGTGCGCCGTTTTCCGACCGCGCTTACGGTCGGCGGCAATATTTCCAATTTACTGCCCGCGAAAAATCAAGCCGCGAACCCGCGTTTGAACCTGTACGCCCGGTTGGAAAATCTGGATTTCGCCGAGGTACAGCGCCAACTTGCCGCCGCCGACCGCGCGCGACTGCGCGAAGCGGCCCGCAATTTGCCCCGCGCTCTGGCTCCAACCAACACGACCGACGCGCCCTTTGGCGGCTTGGTAAAAACGGCGAACTTCCGCATCGTGGGCACGGCGAAAAGCCCCGACGTGGACGGCACGGTGTATTTGGATCGCTTGTTCGTCGGCAAATATCCGATTGACAGCGGCAGCGTGTTGTTTTCGTACAACAAAAATCGCGTCCATGTCGAAAAAGCCAAAGCGACCGCGAGCGTGGGCACAATTACCGCGTCCGGCGATTTGCTGGCAAATGGAACCCTGCGTGGTCAATTCGCCGCGCCGGATTTAGACCTTGCCAAAGTGTCATTTTTAACCGGCACGACCCCGCTTGGCGGCAGGCTGTCTTTGCGGGGAACGGCGAGCGGCACGACGCAAAAACCGAACGTTTCCGTCAGCATCGCCCCGTCGAATGTTAGTGTCGCCGGATTTGCCCTGCAAAACGTAACCGCCCAGAATGCGCGGTATGTCGGCGGGCCGAACAACAAGCCGGGCCGGATCGAGTTGCCGCTGTTGTCGTTCGAGCAAAGCGGCGCACAAGTGACGCTGAAAGATGCGGTTTACAACGTACAAACTGGGCAGGTCGGCGGGGATTTTTCGGCCCAAACCCGCGATATTTCCACCCTTGTTTCCGCCCTGCGGCAATCGGGCCTCAGCGATACCGATGCGGGGGCGGCCTTTACGCAGGCGCTTTCGCGGTTGCCGTCGCCGCTTACCGGTCAGTTTACGCTATCGACGCAAGTGCGCGGCACTTTGTTGGACGCCGACAACGGACAAAAACGCTTCACGGGCGACACGGGAACGCTCAAATTCACGGGCGAAGGCGTGCGCGTCGGCGAGTTCCGCGCGGATACCATCAACGCCGTCGCGTCGCTTGCAGGCGATACGATTACGCTTTCCGAGCTGTCGGCGAAAACGCCGTCGGCAACCCTCCGGGGTAGCGGATCATACAACATCGCAACATCCAGCGGACGGGCACTTCTTGAAACCAACGAAGTGTCGCTTGATTTGGTGCGCTCCTTGCCCGGCCTTGCCGCGTTCCCGCTCTATGGAACCCTGTCCGGCGCGACCGTCAGCGCGCGTATGAGCCGCGAAAACGGCCTATCGGTGACGGCCTCGACCGAAGGCAAAAACTTGGTGTATGTGCCGCCCGCGCCTTCGACGGGCGGTACGCAAACGGCTGCCGAAGCCGCCGTCGCCGCCGTTTTGAACGCGCCGCCGCCCGGAAGCCCGCAGGCCAAAGCCCTTGCGGACGCGACCTCGCCCGCCCAAGCCACGCAAAGCGCGCAGGCCGGGCAAAAAAGCGCGGCCACGGCGGAGGCCGTCGCGGCGAATTTGCCGCTCCGTCCGGGCGTGACGATTAGCAGTGTGCGCGCAACCGTTCGTTTGACGCAGGACGCGCAAAAGCGGGCCACGGTTTCCATTGACGACTTCCTTCTATCGCGCGGCGAGGCCGAATTGCGCGTGGACGGCTCGCTCCCGCTTGCCCTGAACCCGGATGACCCGTCGGTTGCCGACCGACCTATTTCGCTTCGTGCGACGATTCCGCAGTTCGCGGTTGCAAATCTTTTAACCGAGCCACTTGCCGAAGATACGGCCCCCGCATCCGGCGCGACCAATCCGAACGGGGCGCAAACCCCGCCGGTCAAAAAGCGCGGCAATTTTTTCAGCAATTTGTTCAAGAAAAAAGAGCCTGCGTCCGTTACGGATGCCGCCAAAGCAAAAGAAAGCCTGCCGCAACTGGGCGGAACGGCGGAAGCGACGCTTTCCTTGACGGGAACCCTCAGCAAACCCGACTTGAACGGCAGTTTAAAGATTGTGGACGGGCAGTTCCGCTTGCCCAACCCGCAAAACAAAAACCGTGACACGATCAGCCCCATCAGCGATCTGGACGCCGACGTGGTAATCGCCAACAGCCGCGTGACCGTCAACACTTTGCGCGCGGAACTCGGCAGCGTATCGGGCAAAAAAGGCGGCTACGGAACCCTCGATGTCGGCGGAACCGTGACCCTTGACGATTTGGCGAATCTGCAAAATCTGCTGCGCCCTGCGCAAACCGGCGACGCAAAATCGGCGGCCACCCTCACGCTGGGTGGCTCGCTCGATTTGCGCGCCAAGTTCGACAACTTCCGGCCCGAAGAGGAAAACCTGCTCCAACTCGGCGAAGCGGCGAGCGGTAAAATCAACGGCACGGTGTTGGTGCAGGGGCCGCTCCGCGCTCCGAAAGTTACCTCCGAAAACAATCATCCGGTGCGCGTTTCCGACGCCTTGCTGCGCTTAACGTCGAGTCAGGAACAAACGCCGCCCAGCACCGCGCCGAAACCGATTGACCCGTCGTTCGATATTCCCGTTCTTTTGGACGGCAAAGCCGTGGTTACGAACCCGTCGCTGTTCCGGTTTGAAGCGAACGGGCAGGCAACCGTTGCTGGTCGGTTGTCCGACCCGAATGTATCCGCCGTTATCACGACGCAGGGCGGATATTTCAATCTGCCGACCGCTCGCTTCCGTGTGCAAAAAGACGGCATCGTGCGCCTGCGCTACAACCTCAACGACGGCTCGGTACGCGCCGAAAACATCACGGCCAAAGCCCGCGTGTATTCGTCGGCCTCGGGCGCGGGGCTGTCCTCGTATGCGCAAAGCGGCGTGTCACCGGAAAATAATGGCTTGCCGCCATCCGTAACCTCGACGCAAAGCGTGAGCGGCACGGCCACCGCCTACACCATCACGGCGACCATCAACGGCCCGCTCAATTTGCTGTCCGGGAGCAACAGCGGCGGGGGCAGCGGCGCGCAAAACACCGAGCAGGTCAATTTGCAGTTCACGTCCGACCCTGCCCTCACGTCCACGGAAATCGTCGCGCTTTTGGGCACGCAGCAACAAGTCGATCAAGCCCGCAATGGCAATGTTGAAGGCGCGTTCCGAGGCATCGCGCAGCAGGCGCTTTTGTCCTCGTATGTGCCGCAGTATCTTTCACCGTTTACGCAGGGCATACAAAACTCGCTCGGCCTTGCCGATTTGACCCTTGATTACAACCCGAACGGCGCGGCGGGCATCTACGCCGCCAAAGCCTACAACCGATTTTTGCTCGAGTACAATCAAACCATCGCCACGCGCAATACGACCGGATCGACGCAAAAGCAACCCTATACATACAGTTTTTCGTATGATTTATTCCGGCTGCGCCCCAACAGTTTGATTCAGCCGCGCGTCCAACTCGGTACGTCCACCAACGAGCAGCACATCCAAACCTACTTTTTGCGCGGTAAACTGATTTTTTAGTTTGATTTTTTAACGGACGGGTAAAGTTTTCCATTCGCGCGGGCTGCACAAGGAAACTTTCCGGGCAAAACCGTGTCTATCAACAGGACACAATGATTTCATGGGAACGCAACGGGGCCTTAATACCTGCCGCCTTGACACGATTGTCCGCAAGCGCGGGCGATGCGGCGTCGGCGGTTGTCGGCGGTTCGTTCCCCACAAGCCACGGATTTGGGCCACAAGCCGCAAGCCTGCCGTCGGCAACGGCTGCGCGCATGGACGATGATCGCCGCTTGACCTTTGAGCAGGCACACAACAAGTACCATCTCAAAATTTACAATTTGATTTACAAATGGGTCGGCAATCAGGACGACGCCGAAGATTTGACGGCAATCACGTTCACGAATGCGTGGAAAGCGTGGGGGCGGTTTCGGGGCGATGCGCAGGTTTCGACGTGGCTGTATCAAATCGCGCACAATAATTACAAAAACTACTGCACGCAGCAGGCGCGCAAGCGTCAGTACGAGGGAATGTCGCTTGACGAGGGCGTCGATACCGGCAGCGGCGAGGGTGAAATCGGGCGCGAAGTCGCCGATTGGAGCGCGGTTCCCGAAGAGGTGCTTTTGTCGTCCGAGTTCGCCGGTCTTGTCCGAAAATACATTGAAGAACTTTCGCCCGAGTTTCGCGTGGTTTTAGTCCTCGCCGAGCAGGAAGAAATGTCGTACGAGGACATCGCGCGCATTACCGGTTTGACCGTTCCCAACGTTAAAACGCGCCTTCATCGCGCCCGGCTTCGCTTGCGGCAGCGCTTGGAGCCGTATTACCGGGGCTGGGGACGCGGCGAAAATAACAACGGCGGCGATGCCAAGAAGCCGCCCAAAAAATGACGCCCCAAATGCCCTTTGGCACGTTTGGTTTTTCAGGTTTTCAAATTTTATGAGTAGTATTCGTTTTCGGTCTTCCGCCGTCGTTTTGGGCGTATCGTCCGCGATGCTTGTTTTCCCCGCCGCGCGCGTGCTTGCCCAAGCCCCGTCCGCTTCGGCGCAGGAAGGCTTGCCCATTGGGACAATTGAGGTGCGCGGCGTCAAACGCTCCAATCCGCTGATCGTGCAGGCCGCTTTGTCCGGCGCGGGCATCAAAGAAGGTCAGCCGCTCCGCGCGACCGCGTTCGACGATGCTCGCAAAGCCATCATCGGGTCGGGCTATTATTCGGACGTGTATTTTACGCCCGGCACAACGGCGGATAAAAAAGCCACCCTCCTTGTCGAAGTGTTCGAGAACCAAGTGGTACAGCTCGTGCGCATTCGCCCGAACGTTCCGGTCAAAGGCTTGGATCCGCAAAGCCTGCTGCCGCTTCTCAAATCGCAGGCCGATAATGTCGGGAACGCCAACTACATCCGCGAAGACGCCCAACTTATCCAAAAAGCGTACCGCGACAAAGGGTACGAGGCGTTCTTGAGTGAAGTGGACGATATTTTCGATCCGAAAACGGGTACGCTAACCTTTCCAGTCACCGTTACGCTGATTTCCGACATCGAAATTCAAGGGCTTAAAAAGACGCGGCCCTATGTCGCACGACGCGAGCTGCGCAGCAAAGTCGGCGAACCCTTGAACCGCGATTTGGTCAAGCGCGACACGACCCGCCTTTTCGCCACGGGTCTGTTTGCCGACGTGGAAAATCCGCGCACGGAAGTAACCGAAGAGGGCAAGACCAAACTCATCATTCCCGTACAGGAACAGCGCACGGGGCAGGTGCAGGTCGGCTTCGGCTATTCGCAGGCACAGCGACTGACCGGCAACTTGGATATTGCCGAAACCAACTTTCAGGGCAAGGGGCAAACCGTGTCGGCCTCATGGCAGGTGGGCGGCTACGCTTCGCGCAACTCGGTCGAATTGGGCTTTTCCGAACCGTGGATCGACAAAAACAACACGGGTTTGTCCTTGCAGTTGTACGACCGCTCGCTGTTTCGCTTCAACCGCATTTTTTCGTCGAACTTGACGAATGGAACCGACGACCGGCCTTATTATGAGCAGCGAACCGGTGGATCGGCGACGCTTTCGCGCCCGCTGACCGAATACACGCGCGGCTTTTTGTCGGGCCGCACCGAGCGTATCAGGGCCAACAACCTTGAATACAACTACGGCCTTTTAACCAACGATCAGGTCAATGCGATTTCCGGGTCGCTCGCGCAAAGCGGCAATACGACCTCGTTTTCGCTACGAACCGTAACCAATACGCGCGACAACGAGCGCAACCCGGCCAAAGGCTATTTTGTCGCGCCATACGGCGAAGTTGGGGCCGCAACGTTCGATTACCGCACCCCGCGCATCAATCCGTCGTTCATTTCCTCAGAAATTACGCCGAACCAAAACCGCGTCATCAGCGATCAGCGCTCGCAAACCGGTCTGTTCACCAAAGGTGGAATCGACGTGCGCCGCTACGCATCGCTTGACGGGCCGCGCCTCAATAGTTTGAACGAACCGAAGCGCGTGCTTGCGACGCGGCTTCTTGTCGGCACGTCGGGCGGAAACATCGCGTTTTCCGAACAATACTTCATGGGCGGGGCCGACGATTTGCGCGGCTACAACGATAACCGTTTTTGGGGAAACAACCAGTTTTTGCTGGCAAACGAATTGCGTATCCCGTTCGACAAAAACCGTGGCGACGTGCAGGGTGTCCTTTTCGCCGACATCGGCGATGCGTGGGGTGGAACCGACGTGAACCGGCAAAACATCCGTGGTTTCAATCAGCACACGTCGTTCAAACCGCACGTCGGTTTCGGGGTGGGCTTGCGCCTTAATACGCCGGTCGGCCCGGTGCGCCTCGATTTGGCGCGCGGTGAAACCACGCGCACGCACTTTTCCATCGGGCAATCGTTTTAAGATTGCGTAAATTATTCGAGAAAGAAACTTTTACACATTTCTATGTTCCAATATGCTATGACGTTTTTTAAGAACGCTAAAAACACTATTTCCCGCACGCCTTCGGCCACGGTTGCCGCTTTGCTTTTAGGCGGCGCGCTTTTGGGCACGCCCGCTTCGCAGGCTCGCGCATTCGGACAAGCGCCGCCCGCAACCGGCGCGGCGCAGTTTGGCAGCGTGGACATCGGGCAAGTGCTCAACGATTCCAAAATCAGGCAGCGCGACGCGCAGGAACTCAATGAACTGGGAACCTCGTTTCGCAGCGTCGTTCAGCAACTGCAAACCGGTTCGGCCCGCTTTTTGACCGAGGCGGAAATCCGTGAATACGCCACGCTTCTCGAAAAACCGACCCCGAACGACAACGACAAAAAGCGCATGGCGGCTTTGCAGGGTAACGGCGACGCGAAAGCGGCGGCTCTTACGCGCCTCGAAAATGTGACAGCGCCGACCGACGAGCAGAAAAAACAATATAGTGATTTGACCGACGCGCGGCAAAAAGGTGATCAAACCGTCAAAACTATTGCCGACGACATGAGCAAGCGCTTCGATGCCCGCGACGTGGAGTTGACAAACAAAACCATTTTGGACATCAAAGCGGTTATCGCCAAAATCGCGCAGGACAAGGGACTTGCCGTGGTTTTCGATGGCAAAACGGCGTGGTACACCGCAAACGACATCACCGCCGAAGTCATCAAGCAGGTTAACGCGAAAAAGTAAGCCGCGTTTGTTCGCGCTTGCCGCTTTTTGAACCGATGCAAACCAACCGTCCAAGTCGCCCTGCGCTTTTTGTAGCCGCGCTTTTGTGTGGCGCGGGTGCGTTTGCTGTTTTGGCCTCCGGCGGGTGTCGGCAAAAAAACGAAACCGAGCGCGTCGCGCAAACCATTACCGCCGCCGGGCAAGTCGCGCCGACCGTCAAGGCGTTTGTGCGGTTGGACGACTTGATTAAAGCCAGTCCGCTACAAGCCGATATTGCCCGGTTGCAGGCGGCGCAGGTTCGTTTGCTGCGCTTCGATACGGCTCCGGGCGCGTCGCGCGGGGCGACCGTGATGGAAGGGTACGCGCTTCCCACGCTTTCAAGCGGCAGTGCGGCGCGTCCGAGCGCGTCGCAAATCGCCGCGTCGGCACGACAAAAAGACGCGCAAACCCGGCTTTTGCGCTCCGCCGAACGGACGCTCGCGGGCTTTGAAGACGAAGCGCGGCAAACGCGCGACCGACGGGCGGCCCAAAAAGAAAGCGAGCGCATCGCCGAAGCGGAAATTACGGGCGCGGAAACGTTGCGGCTGGCGCGGCAGGCGGGCGAGCGCGATACGCGGGAACAGGTTGCGGATGTCGCCTTGCCGCTTTCCATCAATCGCGCGCGGAACGGGGTTTTTCAAGCGCAGCTCACGCCCGCCAATCCTTCGCAGGACACGGGCTTGCCACCAATTCTGGATCAGGCCACGTTCGAGGCGGAAATCGCCAAGTTGAAAGCCGACCCGGAAGCGCGGGGCATTTCCACGCGGGCGCGATTGGAACTCAAACGGCGTACCAATCAAGCGCGCATCGACGCGCTGGAGCGCGAAATCCGGCAAATTGTGGCGCAGGGACAGGCAAGTATTCGCTCGGAAGTCGCGCGGTTGCGGGCCGAACGGCTGGCGAAAATCCGGCAGGAAATCGCCCAACTCAAACAGGACGACGACGGTTTGCAAATCGCCGAAAACGCGCGACAGTCTTTGCAAGGCGTTTTGGCGTCCGAAAGCGCGGCGGCGCGCCGGGCGCTCGTTGGAACCGGTTTGCTCCCCGCTGGACAAGGCCAAAGCGTGATGGCGGAATCGCTTGTGCTTGGCGAACTTGCCGCAGATTCAAGCAAAGCGAACGGGGGCGACGTGGTGCGGGCGCGCGATGGCGTCGCCCGGCTGCGAAAACAAGAACAAACGCTTCGCGCTTTGATCGTCACCGACGCGCGCGAAAGTATCCGTGACAACGCGCAAACGCGCAATGTGGATGTGGTCGTTGTGGAACCGGGTGCGTCGCCGAGTGCGGCGAGCACGGCGGGGCGGCGCGATATGACGCAAACGTTCAAGCGGTGGTTTTTGAGTGTCGGAGCAGGGCAGCCCGAGGCGGAGCCTGCGCGAACGGGTTTGCCGACGAGTTCAAATCAAAGAATGCCCGCGAGGCCGTCTCGAACGAGGGTGGGGGAAGAAAAAGCGTGAAAGAAAAAGTTGCCAAAACGGTCGGCGAACTTGCCGAAGTGGTCAAAGGGCGCGTTTATGGCGACCCGTCCACGGTAATTCGAGGAATTGCCTCGATTGAAGAAGCCCAAAGCGGCGATATTACGTTTGCCGAAAGTCTGCGCTTTTTGGATTCGGCGCGCAATTCGGCGGCTTCCGCCGTTCTTGCCCCGACAAGCAAAGAGCAGGAAATCGGCGGTTTGGGAAGCGGTCAGGCCGTTATCGAAGTATCCGACCCGCGCATGGCGTTCGTGCAGCTTCTCGATTTGTTTTCACCCGAACAATACGCCGAGCGGCGCGTGCATCCGTCGGCGGTGCTGGGACACGATGTTCGCATGGGCGCGAACCCGTCCATTGGCGCGAACTGCGTGCTGGGCGAAAACGTGCGCTTGGGCGATAACGTCACGCTCCACCCGCTGTGCTATTTGGGCGACGACGTGGAAGTCGGCGACAACGCGGTTATCGGCCCGAACGCGACGCTGCTCCGGGGCACGGTCGTTGGCGCGCGGTGTGTCGTCCATTCGGGTGCGGTGCTGGGCGCGGACGGTTTCGGCTATGTGACGGTTGCAGGCAAGCACAAAAAAGTGCCGCAAATCGGCAACGTTCAAATCGGCGACGATGTGGAAATCGGGGCCAATTCGACGATTGACCGCGCGAAAACCGGAACCACGCGGGTCGGCAGCGGCACGAAAATCGACAATTTGGTGCATATCGGGCACAACTGCCAAATCGGCGAAAACGTGATTATCGTTGCGCAGGTCGGCCTTGCGGGCGGGGTCGAGGTCGGCAACTACGCCGTTATTGCCGGGCAATCGGGCATCAAGGAACAGGTCAAGATTGGGGCCGGGGCCGTTTTGGGCGCGCAGTCGGGCGTGATGGGCGATGTCGCGCCGGGTGCGTTCGTGTCCGGCTACGGGCCAAGACCGCACAAGGAAAATTTGAAAACGCAGGCCGCCGTCAATCATCTTCCCGATTTACTTAAAAAAGTCCGCGCGATGGAACGCCGCTTGAAGCAGTTGGAAGCCGCGCTCGGCGGCGAAAACCCCGCCGAAGGCCAAAGCGAAGCGTGAGCGTATAGTGAACTTGGAAGTTACAGCGGGTATACAAGGCGTCGGCCTGCATACGGGGAAACCGGCGTCTGTAATCCTTTCGACCGCGCTCCATGGTTCGGGCATTCGTTTTTTTGCGTTCGATCAAGAAGTCGCGGCCCGCGCGGAAAACGTTATAGACACGACGCGCTGCACGGTTTTAGGGAGAGGTAGTTTCCGCGTTTCCACGGTCGAGCATCTACTTTCGGCTTGCGCGGGGCTTGGCGTTTCCGATTTGAACGTGCAGGTAGACGGGCCAGAACTACCTATCGGCGACGGGTCGGCACAAATCTGGGTGGACGCTTTACAAAGCATGGGGTTTCCCAATGTGCTTTCAAAGGTTACGCCCCCGGTTTTGCGGGAACCGATTGTCGTGACGGGGAAGAACGGGTCGTTCGTCGCCGCATATCCATCCGACAAACTACGTGTGACCGTGTGCGCGTCGTTTGAGCATCCGCTGGTCGGTACGCAAATCGCCCGCTACGCGCCGGGCGAAAACGGTGTGGCGGCGGACTATATCGTGAACATCGCGCCCGCTCGGACGTTCGGGTTCATCGAGGAAGTGGAAGCCTTGCAAAAAGCGGGGCTTGCGCTGGGCGGCAGCTTGGACAATGCCGTCGTCGTTTACCAAGATCGGTATTCGCGGCCCCTGCGTTTTCCCGATGAACTCGCCCGGCACAAACTCTTAGACGTTTTGGGCGATTTGAATTTGGCGTTTGGCGGCGCGGGCGTGCCGCTTGCGGATATAATTGCCGTGAAGCCGTCGCACACGCTGAATGTGGAAGCCGCCCGCCGTATCGCGGCGCAAGCCGACCCGACCGGGCCGCACTAACCGAGGATTTAATTTTTGCAACTCGATATTCGACAAATTTTGCAAACGCTGCCGCACCGCTACCCGTTTCTGCTCGTTGACCGCGTGGACGAACTGGAAGTCGGCAAGCGCGTCGTGGCGACGAAAAACGTCACGATCAACGAGCCGTTTTTCGTCGGCCATTTTCCCGATCATCCGATTATGCCGGGCGTCCTCATCATCGAAATGATGGCGCAGGCGGGCGGCGTCATGCTGCTGGCCTCCGAAGAGCACAAGGGAAAATTAGCGTACCTCGCAGGCGTAGAAAAAGCCCGGTTCCGTAAACCCGTTTTGCCCGGCGACGTGCTCAAAGCCGAGATCGTGATGCTGCGCGGACGCGCGGGCATGGGCTGGGTAAAGGCGACCGCGACTGTGGGTGAAACGACCGTGTGCGAAGCCGAACTCGCGTTTGCGGTCATCGCCCGCGAAAAAGCCCAAGAAGCGACCGCATAGGGAAACAGGGCAAGCAAGCGTGAGCAGCAACATTCACCCCACCGCCGTCATTGATTCCTCAGCGGAAATCGGCGAAAACGTAGAAATCGGGGCCTACACGGTTATCGGGCCAAACTGCAAGGTCGGAGCCGGAACCGTCATCGGCCCGCACGTCATTTTGGAAGAATTTACGCAGGTCGGGTGCGACTGCCAAATTCGGGCGAGCGCGGTTTTGGGCGGCCCGCCGCAAGACTTGAAATTCAAAAACGAACGCTCGTATGTCAAAATCGGCGACCGGAACCAGATCCGCGAGTTCGTTACCATCCACCGCGCGACCGGCGAAGACCAAGCGACCATCATCGGCGACGACAACCTCATCATGGCGTATGTGCATATCGGGCACAACTGCGTGATTGCCTCGCACATTATGATCTCGTCGTACAGCGGTTTGTCGGGCCACATCACGGTCGAGGACAACGTGGTTTTTGGCGGCATGGTGGGCGTCCATCAGTTCGTGCGGGTGGGGAAACTCGCCATGCTGGGCGGGTATTCCAAAGTCGTACAGGACGTGCCGCCGTTTATGATGGCGGACGGTCGGCCCAGCGACATTTTGGATTTGAACGTGCGCGGTTTGCGCCGCGCGGGCCTCAAGCCCTCGACACGCGCCAGTTTGAAGCACGCCTACAAACTTTTGTATCGCTCCAATTTGAACGTGTCGCAGGCCTTGCAGGCGATTGAAGAAGAAACCGAGCCGAACCCCGATTTATCGTATTTGGTCGAGTTTATCAAGCGCGTTCACGACGGCTCGGCGGGCAGGCAAGACGACCGTCCGCGCCGGTAACACCGCTCCGGTGACAACGGAAGAAATAGGAAACCGAGTGGCGGAACGGAGTGGGCCGCAAATAGCCATCATCACGGGCGAAGCGTCCGGCGATAGAGTCGGCGCGCAACTGTGCGAGGAAATAAAACGTTTAAGCCCTGACGCGCGACTTTGGGGCACGGGCGGGCAGTTTTTGCGCGACGCGGGCGCGGATGTCGTAATCGACGCTTCGCGCTGGGGCGTCATCGGTATCGGCTCGGCGGTGAAAATTCTGCCCCGGATTTTAGCGGCCCGCGCCCGCTTGTTCAAAATACTGCGGGCGCGAAAGCCCGATGTCGTTGTCGCGGTCGATGCCGGGGCGTTCAATCTTGGTTTCGGGCCGATTGAAGGAATGTGCGTTTGGCTGCGGCGCGAAATGCCCGAAACGAAAATTTTGTATTATTTTCCGCCGGGTTCGTGGCGGCGTACGCTCAAAGGCACGAAACTGGATACGCTCGCTGACGCGGTTGCCACGCCGTTTTCGTGGAGCGCGGACGAACTCAATCGTTTGGGCGCGCGGGCGGTTTGGGTCGGGCATCCGCTCCTCGATTTGGTCAAGCCGTCGCGCCCCCTTGCCGAATTTAACGCCAAATACGGTTTGAACCCCGATCATCCCACGGTCGGCCTTTTGCCGGGCAGCCGAACGCAGGAAATCCGCGAAGTGCTGCCCATTATGTTTCGGGCCGCTTCGGTAATTGCCCGGCGTGTGCCCGGCGTGCAGTTCGTGCTTGGCCTCGCGCCGACCGTGGATCGCGCCGATGTCATCAAAGAATGGGAGCGCGTTCGCCAAGAGGCCAAAGCCGAGCGCGCGGATTTTGGCGACCGGGACGGGACGAACGGCAGTGGCAGCGGCGACAAAACCCGTCTGCCGGTTGGGGTTCCGGTTGGGGCGGGCAGTGGGCCAAACACGCCGGACGCGCTCGCGCGGCGGCAGCGCGACTGGCTGCGGCGTGCCGAAGAAAACACCGGGCAGGGAAGCGGCGATTTCCCCCTCGTTATTGTGGAAAACGAAACCTACGACGTAATGGCCGCATCCGACGCTTTGCTAATTACGTCGGGCACGGCAACGCTCGAAGCCGCGATTTTGGGCAAGCCGATGGTCATTACCTATCGTTTCGCTACGAGCCTGACCAACCGCTTGCAGTACGCCGTGGTCAAAAAACGTCTGCCGGAATTTTTCGGTTTGCCCAATCTTTTGGCGCAAAAGAAAATCTGCCCCGAACTTATTCAGGACGAGGCAACCCCGACCGCGTTCGCCGATGAAATTATCGGTCTGCTTTTGGAACCGGAGCGAATGCTCACGATGCGGGCCGATTTGCGCGAGGCCGTCGCATTGCTCGGCGAACCGGGCGGCGCGACCCGAACTGCCCATATGGTGCTTGATTTGGCGAATGGCGTACCGTTCGCCGGGAACAACCCGCCCCGCGAAGTGGTTAAATAAACGAGGCCATTTTCAGCCGCGAACCTTTCCGCTGATACTTTCCGTACCTAAATCTATGATGCTTCCCGCTTCACCATCGTCTTCCGCCGCAGCCACGCCGCCCACGCACCGCGAGGTCGGACGGCGGCTTTTTACGTATCTGCGGCCTCATCTGACCCGGCTCATTATAGGCTTGGTGTGCGGGACGCTCGTGGGATTGGCACAGGCAAAAGTCGCCTTTTTGCTCAAAGCCTTTATGGATGGAATCGCCAAACCGGGTGGCGCGGGCGCAGCCATCATTACGCAAGTGTGTGTTACGCTGATCGTTTTGTATTCGGCTTTGTGGGTTTTGCGCTACAGCCAAAGTATTTTGCTGGGCGTCATCGCGCAGCGGGTCGGGCTTGCGATGCGCCGCGATGTGTATGCGCATCTGCAAACGATGTCGCTCTCGTACTTTCACAAGCGACGCACCGGCGCATTGATGTCGATTTTAAGTAACGACGTCGGCAAACTGCAAAGTGCGGCGATGCTTATGAAAGACGTGGTAGCGACGCCCATTCAAGCCTGCGTACTGCTTGGTACTATGTTCGTTTTATCGTGGAAATTGACGCTATTTGCTCTTCTCGTCATTCCTGCTATTGCCGGAACAATTCAGTTGTTGACCAAAAAGCTGCGGAAACTCAGCAAAGAAACGCAGGAAACTCAGGGTAACGTGTCGGCGGTTATGGAAGAAACGCTGTCATCGCCGCGTATTGTGCGGGCGTTCAATGCCGAAGATAGGGAAGTCGCGCGTTTTGAAGCGGCAAGCGAAGATATGCTGCGCGTCCAACTGAAGTCGTTGCGGCGCAACGCGCGGCTCGGCCCGACCGTCGATTTGATCGGCGTGATTGGGGTCGCTTTGACGCTTTTTGTTGGCGGGCGCGAAGTGACCGCGCAGCACATGACGCCCGGTTCTTTGGTCAGCTTTATTCTTGTCGTGTCGAACCTTGCCAACTCGGCGAACGCGATTGGCGGTTTGCGCTCGTCGTGGGAAGAAATGATGGGCGCGGCGGATCGTATTTTCGCCGACGTGCTGGATGTGCAGTCCGAAATTCAGGACGCGCCGAACGCCGAGGTTATTACGAAAGTGCGCGGCAAAATCGAATACCGCGACGTGTCGTTTTCCTATTTGCCCAACCAGCCGACCTTACAGTATATTAACTTGACGATTGAACCGGGGCAGGTCGTCGCCCTTGTGGGTGAAACGGGCGCGGGCAAATCCACGCTCGCCGATCTGGTTCCGCGTTTCTACGACCCGACAAACGGCGGCGTATTTTTGGACGGGCGCGATTTGCGAACCGTGACTCAGGAGTCGCTGCGGGCGCAAATTTCCATCGTGCCACAGGAAACTCTTTTGTTCGCCGGAAGCATTCGAGACAATATCGCCTACGGCAAGCCCGACGCGACCGATGCCGAAGTGGAAGCGGCGGCACGGGCCGCGAATGCGGAATCTTTCATCACGTCATACCCGGCGAGATACCAAACGCGCATCGGGGAGCGGGGCACGACGCTATCGGGCGGCGAGCGCCAGCGCATCGCCATCGCGCGCGCACTTTTAGCCGATCCCAAAATCCTCATTTTGGACGAGGCGACCTCGGCCCTTGACGCATCGACCGAGGCGCTGGTTCAAGAAGCCCTCGATACCTTGATGCAGAACCGCACGACCCTTGTTATCGCGCACCGCTTGTCCACGATTGTCAACGCCGATAAAATCGTGGTTTTGCGCCGGGGCGGCATTATCGCCGAAGAAGGAACGCATAGCGAACTCATGGCGCGAGGCGGCGCGTATGCTGCCTTGTACGAAACGCAAAAGAGGCAGGCGTCCAACACGGAAGTCACGGTGTCGGCGGCCCCCGGCTCAATGGCGCTCGTGCCGCCCGTTTTGTCGGTGTCCACTAACTCGTGAGAACCCAAACACCGGAAGAAACCGGCACAGCCGCAATTCCGTGGACGACGCGCGTTTTGGCGTTTTGTATCGCGGTCATCGTGCGCGTTTTGTGCAGCACCGTGCGTTTGCGAGTGGAGCGCGAGCCGGAAATGCTCCAAATCCTCAAAGAAACGAACGGCGGAATGTTCGTAACGTGGCACGGGCGCGTCCTCTTGTGCATCCACCATTATCGGGGGCGCGGCTATTACGCGCTCGTTTCCTTATCCCGCGACGGCGACCTTTTGGCGGAATACTTCCGCTACGGCGGAATGCGCGTCATTCGCGGGTCGAGTAAGCGGGGCGGCGCGGGAGCGGCGCGGGTCGCTATTAACACGCTGGATGCGGGCGGGACGCTCGCCTTTACGCCCGACGGCCCGCGCGGCCCGATGGGAAGTGCCCAGCCCGGCGTCGTGTTTTTCGCCCTCAAAAGTGGCAAGCCGATTATTCCCGTCGGCGTCGCGGCCCGCCCCTGCAAACTGTTGTCTACGTGGGACAAGCACTTAATACCGCTGCCGTTCGCCCGTGCCCACTGGGTGTACGGCGACCCCATTTACGTCCGCGTGGGCGACGATATGGAAGCCGCCCGTGTTCAGGTCGAACGGGCCATCAACGACGTGCAGGAACAAGCCGAAGCCGTTCTGCGCGGCGACCGCGCCCCATGTGCTACTTCTCCTACGGGCTGAGGTGAAAATTGTCGAACCTGTGGAAAAAGCCATGGGTGAAACCCGTACTTATGGGCCTCTTTATCTCTTTCACGCTCATTTTCGGGTTTGCTGCAGGAGCGAGTTATCTGCTCATCCGGGCAACGCGCGGAAACGTCACGACGACCGAACCAATTACAAGAACGACGAATCTGACGCTTCCAAAAAGCACGCGCGTTTTGGGCGGCACGTGGATAATTGGCCCCAATAAGGTCGAACTTTTCGCCAAAGTCTCGATGCCAAGCCCGGACGCACTCGCATTTGCCAAACAGCCCGGCTTTGAACCGCTCGCACCCGGCGACGACGGGTTCCAGCCCTACGCCGAGGAAGGCATGAGAGCGCGCGGCTGGTCATGGGGAACGCGGGAAAACACGCTTTCGACCCGAACCAGCGTTCGTGAAAACCAAGACCCTACGGAACCCGTCTATCTCCTGCTTGACCGAACCGATCCGCAAACGACAATCGTGTACATTTTCCGAGACTGGTGAAGCGGGTATAACGGTTTCGGAAAGACCGCTCCCGCTTATGATTCCGCTGCACGACGACAACCCGACCCGCATCACGCCGTTTGTTACGTGGGGGCTTATCGGCCTCAACGTCATCATCTATCTTTTCCAGGCGACGGGCGGCTTGTTTGAAACCCGGTACGGATTGGGCGGCCCGATAGCG
>CAXTBP010000098.1:0-5907 GCA_964241985.1 uncultured Armatimonadaceae bacterium
CTTACAAGCCGTCGCGCAAAAAGCGGGCGTAAAAAAGCCGCTCCTTCACGCCCCGATGGGCGCGATGTTCGCAATGGCGAAAGTGCTGCAAAAAGTGCTTCCGCAGCCCCCGATTACGGTCGATCAACTCAAAAACCTGCAAACCGACAACGTCGGCGACATTTCCGAACTGCGCTCCCTTTTGCGCGTCAATCCCCTCACGTTCGCCGACGCACTTGCCCGGTGTTATCCGGGCAACTAACGCTACGCCAAATCCAACTCCAAAGCCGCCGTGGCCTCACTTGCAACCGCGCGAACGTTCGCATCATTCCCCGCCTGCAACGCCCAGTCCGCGCGCGGCGCGTCCAGTTCCGCCCGCAATCGGTTTCCAGCTCGCTGAACGCGAGCGGTAAAGGCGGGTTCGCCGTTCAAACCGGGAACCGTAACGGTCGCGGTTTCGCCGTTGCGGAGTTCGTAGGCGCGCAGAGTGATGCCGTCGGCGAACCCGTAGTCCGGCTTGGTTTCGTCGGCTCCCCACGCGAGGACGGAGTGCGGGCGCACGAAAAGCGGCAAGGTCATGAAATCGCAGGTTTCGCGGAACCAGCGCGGGCCTTCTTTGACTTCGTCCGTCAGAAGGTGCGTCCATTTTCCTTCGGGCAAGTAGTAATCCACTACGCCGTCGGCGCGGAAAACGGGCGCGACGAGCAGGCTGTCGCCGAGCATGTACTGGCGGTCTAAGGTGGCGCAGGCCAGATCGTCGGGAAACTCAAGAAGCATGGCCCGCAAAACCGGCACGCCCGTGTCCCTCGCTTGTTTTGCCTGCGCGTAGAGATAGGGCATTAGGCGGTTTTTGAGGCGCGTGAACGTCCGCAAAACATCGACGGCTTCGTCGTCGAAAAGCCACGGCACGCGGTACGAGGACGAACCATGCAAACGGCTGTGCGACGACAGCAAACCGAACTGAAGCCAGCGTTTGTACACTTCAATCGGTGGCTTGCCCTCAAAGCCCCCGATGTCGTGGCTCCAAAACCCGAAGCCGGACAGTCCGAGCGACAAGCCCCCGCGCAAGGTTTCCGCCATTGATTCAAACGAGGAATAGCAGTCGCCGCCCCAATGCACGGGGAACTGCTGACAGCCCGCCGTCGCCGAGCGCGCGAACAGCACGGCTTCGGCCTCGCCTTTCGTTTCCTTCAGCACATCGAACACGACTTGGTTGTACAAGTACGAGTAGTAATTGTGCATCTTTTGCGGGTCGGAGCCGTCGTGCCATGTCACGTCGTCGGTTGGAATGCGCTCGCCGAAATCGGTTTTGAAGCAGTCCACGCCCTGCGAGACCAGCCCGCGCAGCTTGTCCGCGTACCAAACACAGGCGTCGGGGTTCGTGAAATCCACAATCGCCATGCCGGGCTGCCACAAATCCCACTGCCACACGTCGCCGTTTTTGCGCTTGAGCAGATAGCCGTGTTTCTTGCCTTCGGCGAATAAAGGTGAGGCTTGCCCGATGTACGAGTTGATCCAGACGCAGATTTTCAGGCCGCGCGCTTTGAGGCGGGCGAGCATCGCCTCGGGGTCGGGGAAGGTCGCAGGATCCCACTCGAAATCGCACCAGCGAAAGGCGCGCATCCAAAAGCAGTCGAAATGGAAAACGCTCAGCGGCAAGTCGCGGGCCGCCATTTCTTCCAAAACGCCGGTTACGGTTTGCTCGTCGTAGGAAGTCGTGAACGAGGTCGTGAGCCACAACCCGAACGACCACGCGGGCGGCAGGGTGGGCCGCCCCGTGCGGGCGGTGTATTTTTGCAGAATTTCTTTCGGCGTCGGCCCGTAAATAACGAAGTATTCCAAATGCTCGCCCGGCACGCTGAACCCGACGCGCGACACTTTTTCCGACGCCACCTCGAAGCCGACGTTTTCCGCGTGATTGACGAACACGCCGTAGCCCCGGTTCGTTAAGTAGAACGGCACGTTTTTGTAGGCTTGGTCGCTGCCGGTTCCGCCGTCGCGGTTCCACATTTCGACGACCTGCCCGTTTTTGACAAAGGCCGTGAACCGCTCGCCCAACCCGTAGACGTTTTCGCCGACGCCAAGCGTGAGCTGCTCCTGCATAAATGCGCCGCTGGCGTCGGTTTCCATGTAGCCCATGCTGCGATTGCCGCTGCGCGTAATCGTTTCGCCGTTTGCGACAAAATCAAGGCTCCAATCGTTGCCATACGAAACCCGCGCCGACAACGCCCCACTCGTCAGCGTGACGGTTTCTTTTTCCGTTTCCACGACAACGGGCGCATTCTCGGCGAAAAGTGGAAACTCCGCCCCGCGCTCCGCTTGGCCCTCGTAATGCGACACGCGCACTTTGATTACGTCGGGCATCGGCGACGACAGGCGCAATGTCAAAACCGGCCCGCCCAGCGTATCGCCCCGGTGACGGATACGCCGCGTGGGAACCGTGAGCGTGACGCCGTTTTCGTTTGTTTCCGTGTACGTTACTTCGGCGGGATAATGCGCCCGCACGCCCGGCTGCATCAGCCAGTTGCCATCGGTAAATTTCATAGCAGAGTATTGTACCTAATCTAATAAGGAATACTTTTTGCACGGGCCTATAAAAGACCCGGCAACCAAAGTAAGCGTCCTCTGGACGCGGATTGTGCAAGGCGTTCATCCGTGTGCCAAAGTTACCATTAATGTGCGTCCGCGAGGACGCCTATTTGGGCTGCCGGGTCTTTTATAGGCCCGTGCAGCAGTTTGAAACGCTTCCGTTTTACGGTAAATCGCAAAGGAACCGCCGAACACAAAACGGCGCGGAAAGCACTACGAAACAATTATGGATGCAGCAGTAAACAGCGCAGGCGCGGTCGAAGGCGACGTGCTCAAAGGGCGCGATATTTTGGAATTGCCGGTTTATACCATTTCCGAGGGGAAACTTTTGGGAAATATCGACGGCTTGATGGTCAAGCGCGAAACCCAGTCCGTTCCCGTCATTCGCGTTAAAAGCGGCACATTGGGCGGGCATCGGTTTATCGCATTTGCCAATATGCAAACCGTCGGTGTGGATATTGCGCTCGTGCCGTCCGAAGCGCAGGTTTTAAGCGCGCTGTCGCCCGAAGACAGCCAAAGCCTCGATTTGGATTTGCGGGGCCGAAACGTTCTCACGCCAACCGGGCAGCAGGTCGGGACGCTCGCCGGATTTGAAATGGACACCGCGACCGGCAAAATCGTGACGTTCCGCGTCAAGGCGACGGCAGGCTTTTTCTCCGGCTTGGTCGCGTCCGTCCGCGACGACACCACCGCCGTGTCGGCCTCGCACGTGCATTCCATCGGCCCGGACGCCATTATTCTCGATGCGACCGGCGCGGCCCAATTCGGTGACAACGCGCAAGCCGCCGCGCCGTCGCCCGCCGCCGTCGGTCAGGCCGGGTAAAGCGCTATGCCAACAAACGCCTTTGTTTTGCGCGGCCTGATTGCCGCCGTTTGTTTGATCGCCGTAGTTACGTCCTGCGAACCGGGGGCGTTTGCCGCACCCCAGCCGCCGGGCGGCGCGACGGTTACGCCCGTTCCGCAAACCGCCCCCACCCCCAAACCGGCGACCGGCGGCGCGACCATCACAACGACTCCGCCCATGCGCTCTACCTTTCCCGAACTCGTCATCGGCGGGCGGGCCGTTATGCGGCTGCGGGCGACGGCGGGCGGCTTATCGCCGGACGAGCGCGCCTACGATTTGCGGCGTCGCCTCGGGCCGATTTTGACCCTGCCGAATTTATCCGCAAATGATGTGACCGTGTATCAAGCCAAGCCCAATCAAACCGCGTCCATTTACGTGCGGAACCGCCTTTTGATTAAGGTGGATCGCAATTTGGCGCAGGCTAACAGCACGTCGATTGGCGGCTTGGCGATCCAATGGGCCAACAATCTGCGAACCGCCCTGCCGCAAATCAACGTCACCGTGCGAATGTTCGACCCGGCCACGGGCGCGGAACCGCGCTAAAACCGCGTGTCCGTCGTTTCGCCAAACCGTGCCATAATAGGGGTATGGAACCGCGCCCGCTGACGACTTGGGAACAAAAAGAGCGCGACGGCCTGCTCGCCCTTGAAACCGACGCATGGCGACAAAAGCGCCTAATCGCCGAAGATCCAAACACGACGGCGGACGTTTTGGAAAAGTTTGGGTTTGATGTGGATGCGATTTTTCATGACCCCGATGTAGACAATGATGCGAAACTGCTTAGGAATTTAGCGCATATATCCCTTTTAGGTGAAGCCGTCGTTGCACATCCTAACACGTCCCCTCAGACGCTCACATCTTTGCTGAATCTGCAGTTGCCTTTAACCCTTCGTGCTTTTTTGCAAAATCCTATAGTGCCGTTTTTATGTTTCGAAACCGTAGACTTTTGGCAAGAGATCAACCTTTCGGCTTGTTTGGAAATACTGTCGCTTGATAACGTTCCGCGTTGTGTTGCGATGGCACTGACTTTACAAGGGCAGACGGCAGGCATTGTACAATCTGCCCGTTTTCACGTTGGAGTTGCCGGTGAACTAAGGACGGTGGAAGAAGGCGAAAAAGCACTGACGGACTTTTGGAAGTCATTTTGTGCTACGGAAAGCCAGCGTCCCGAATGGCAAAGAAGTACGAGAAAGTGGCACGAAAAATTGGTCGCAATGAGGCTTGCGCCCGCTTGGGCACTTGGCGTTTCGCCCTTCACTGGGGCTATCGATCCAAGCACAACCATAGACGCTCCGACAGCACAAGAAATGTTACAGGTTATCGTGGTGGGCTACAACGACACGCCGTTTATTCATTTCTTAGCCAATTTATACAGTGCATTTGATTTGGAAACGCTTCATGAATGGGGCGCAAGTATCGGTTACGGAAGGCGTGGCTGGCAAGAACGGCTCAAAGCTGCTTTGCGTCTTCCGCTGTCAGATGCGCCTTTCGTTGGCGACATTGACAACCGTTCTCCCCTTGACTTAATGCACTACCTTGCCCAAGACGGCAACCGCTTGGTGCGCTGGGCGGCGCAAACCCGCCTTGCCGATCCGAACTTTGTCTTTACGTGGCACGAGGGCGAGTAGCGATACAAAGCGATGACCCGGCAATTCGTTAAAATCGCCGGGCCGTCGTTTTGCCGTTTGTCGGTTTGCTACTGCGGGCCGGTGGGCGGCCCGCCCGCTTTTTCCAATGCGTCGGTTTCCCACGGCTCGAACAGGCGCGAGCGAATGAGAAACCGGACGCCGAGCGGCGCTTCGCACGAAAAGCCGCTGCCGCGCCCGGAAACTACATCGACCGTGAGGTGCGTGTGCTGCCACAACGCCCACTGCGCCCCGCTCATGTAAAACGGCGTGCCCGCGACCGTCCCCAAAAACACGTCGCGTTGCCCAACACGGAAATCGCCGCGCGGGTAGCACATTGGCGACGAGCCGTCGCAGCACCCGCCCGACTGATGAAACAGCAATGGGCCGTGTTCCTCGCGCAGGGTTTCCAGTACTTTTTCCGCTTCGGGCGTGACATCAACACGCTCGGCGGGTTTGTTCGCGCTTTCGCTCATAGATTTGGCCTCAAAAGAAACCCATTGGATTCGGGTCGTAGGACACGAGCAGGTTTTTGGTTTGCTGGTAATGGTCGAGCATCATTTTGTGGTTTTCGCGCCCGATGCCCGACTGCTTGTAGCCCCCGAACGCGGCATGGGCGGGATACAAATGGTAGCAGTTCGTCCACACGCGCCCGGCTTCGATGCCCCGCCCCATGCGAAAGGCCGTGTTCATATCGCGCGTCCACACGCCCGCGCCCAACCCGTACAGCGTGTCGTTTGCGATAGACAACGCTTCGGCTTCGTCCTTGAATGACGTAACCGATACGACCGGGCCGAAAATCTCCTCTTGGAAAATCCGCATTTTGTTGTCGCCCAAAAAGATGGTCGGCTTGACGTAATAGCCATCGGT
>CAXTBP010000098.1:5917-19409 GCA_964241985.1 uncultured Armatimonadaceae bacterium
GTCAAATCGCCGCCTAAATCGGCCCGCTCGCCGCCGACCGCGACGTTCGCGCCTTCTTTTTTGCCGATGTCGATATACGACAAAATCTTTTCCAGTTGGTCATTCGACGCCTGCGCGCCCATCGTGGTGTTCGTGTCCAGCGGATTGCCTTGCACAATCGCTTTGACGCGCTCCAATCCGCGACTTAAGAAGTCGTCGTAAATGGAGGCTTCAATCAAGGTGCGCGACGGGCACGTGCAGACTTCGCCTTGATTGAGCGCGAACATCGTGAAGCCTTCGAGGGCCTTGCTGGCAAACTCGTCGTTTTTGAAAAACACGTCGGCGAAGAAAATGTTCGGCGATTTGCCGCCCAATTCCAGCGTGACCGGGATGATGTTTTCCGAAGCGTACTGCATAATCAGCCGCCCGGTCGTCGTTTCGCCGGTAAAGGCGATTTTTGCGATGCGGTTCGACGAGGCGAGCGGCTTTCCGGCTTCCACGCCGAAGCCGTTGACGATATTGAGGACGCCGGGCGGGAGCAAATCGCCAATCAGTTCGATAAGCAGCATGATGCTCGCCGGGGTTTGTTCAGCGGGTTTGAGCACGACGCAGTTCCCCGCCGCAAGGGCGGGCGCGAGTTTCCACGTCGCCATCAAAATCGGAAAGTTCCACGGGATAATCTGCCCGACAACGCCCAGCGGTTCGTGGAAATGGTAGGCAATCGTGGTTTCGCTGATCTGGCTGATGCCGCCTTCCTGCGCCAAAATGCAGCCCGCGAAGTAACGGTAATGCTCGATGGCGAGCGGAATATCGGCGGCGAGGGTTTCGCGGACGGCTTTGCCGTTGTCCCACGTTTCCGCGACCGCGAGCATTTCCAAGTTCGCCTCCATGCGGTCGGCGATTTTGTTCAGAATAACGGCCCGCGCGTTCGGCGTCGTTTTGCCCCACGCGACCTTTGCGCCGTGGGCGGCATCCAGCGCCAGTTCGATGTCTTCTGATGACGAGCGGGCCACTTCGGTAAACGGTTTGCCGGTCACGGGCGACGGGTTTTCAAAATACCGGCCCTTGACCGGCGGAACGAATTTTCCGCCGATGTAGTTGTCGTAGCGCGAGCGAAACTGAGTCGGGCTTCCCGGTTGATTGGGCGGGCTGTAAATCACGAGGGTTCCTCCTTCGGAACGGCGCGGCGTGGACGGCCATTGCCCAAACCGCTGAAAAACACAAATTTTGTGGCTGCGGAGCGCGTTCGCCCCACACCTTAATGATACCGCCACAATCCCGACAAAAGTTCGCGCCGACCAATGCGACATCGCTTCCGCGCCCGGCTATAATTGGATATGAGCGATAGCGAAACGCGCACTGCCGTCGGTGCAAGCACCGCGCAGGCCCCCGCGCAAACAAACGAGTACGCCCCGACACCGACGAGCGAAGACGTTTCCGTCGGCAAGCCCTTGACCCGCTTGGACGGTCGATTAAAAGTGACGGGTACAGCCCCGTTTTCCGCCGAGTTTCCCCTGCCGGGTTTGCTGTAGCCGTGCTGGTGACGAGCGCGATTACCAAAGGGCGCGTGACGTCTATGGACACGCGCGAGGCCGAGCGGGCAGGCGGCGTTCGCTTGGTGCTGACGCCGTTCAACGCGCCCAAACTCGTCGGGCCGCCAATGGAAAACGGCAAACCGACGGAGCGCGTATTGCAGCTTTTGCAGGACGATAAGGTTTTGTATAATCGGCAGCCCATCGCGGTTGTTGTCGCCGAAACGCTGGAACAGGCCGAACACGCCGCCGCTCTGGTGCGCGTTCGCTATGCCGACGTCGCCAAACCCGTCACCGATTTGCACAAGGGCGCGCAGTACACGCCGGAAAAAATCCAAGACGAAGACGCCAAAACGGTGCGCGGCGATTTAAGCGCGGGCAAACGGGCCGCGTACAAAACCATCGAAGCCACGTACACGACGCCGTTTATCTTCCACAGCCCGATGGAGACGCACGCGACGACGGCAATTTGGGAAGGCCCAGACAAATTGACGGTTTACGACGCGACGCAGGGGATTTTTCGCGTTCGGCGCGTACTTTCCCGCACGTTCGGATTACCCGTGCAAAACGTGCGCTGCATCAACCAATTTTTGGGCGGCGGCTTTGGCGGCAAGGGCGCGCCGTGGTCGCACGTTCCGCTCGCCGCGCTTGCCGCCAAACTGACGGGCCGCCCCGTCAAACTCGTTTTAGAGCGCCCCCAAACCTTCGGCATGGTCGGCTATCGCCCTGAAACCGAGCAAAAAATGCTGTCGGCGGCAAGCGAAGACGGCAAACTCACGGCGATGCGGCACGATTTGCTGCACAACACGTCCACGTTCGACGAGTACATCGAGCGCGCAATTTTGATGACGCGGATGCTGTATGCGTGCCCGAATCAGGAAACATCCGCCCGCTTGTCGCGTGTTGACATGGGAACGCCGACCTTTACGCGCGGCCCGGGCGAAACGAGCGGTTCGTGGGCACTGGAATCCATAATCGACGAAACTGCCTACGCCGTGGGCATGGATCCGCTCGCGTTCCGTTTGCAAAACTACACGGAAATCGACCCGGGCAAAAATAAGCCGTTTTCGAGTAAATCGCTCCGCGAATGCTACCGCATCGGGGCCGAACGCTTCGGCTGGGAAAAACGAACACCCGCCCCGCGCTCCATGCGCTCTCCGGACGGGCGACTTTTGGGCATGGGCATGGCAACGGCGACGTACCCGACCAAACGCGGCGCAGCGTCGGCCCTCGCCCGCCTCATGCCCGACGGAACCGCGCTCGTGCAGGCTGGAACCCAAGAACTCGGAACCGGAACCTACACAGTTATGACGCAAATCGCCGCCGACGCTTTGGGCCTTCCGGTCGAGTCCGTGCGTTTCGAGTTGGGCGACACATTGATGCCGGAAAACCCGCAGTCGTCCGGCTCGCAAACGGCGGCAAGCACGGGATCGGCGGTTCGGGATACGTGCGTCGCCCTCAAACGCGCCGCCATTCAAGTGGCTATAAATCACCCCGCTTCGCCGCTACACGGCTTAACGGAAAACGACATCGCCGCGCAAAACGGGCGGCTCCAATCCAAAAGCGACGCGACGCGCGGCGAAACCTACGAGGCCGTCGTCAAACGAAACGGCGGGCCGCTCGAAGTCCGGCAACAATCCAAACCGGGCGAAGAACACGATAAATACTCCATGCACTCGTTCGGGGCCGTGTTCGCCGAGGTTTTGGTGGATCCCCTGCTCGGTGAAACCCGTGTGTCGCGGATTACGGGCGTGTACGGCGTGGGTAAAGTGCTGAACGCCAAAACGTGCCGCTCGCAAATTTTGGGCGGCATGGTCTTCGGGGTCGGCATGGCCTTGATGGAGGACGGGCAAATGGATAGGCGCACCGGACGCTTAATAAACGCAAATCTTGCCGAGTACCACGTCCCGACGAACGCCGACATTCCCACGCCGGACATTCATTTCGTGGACGAGTACGACCCGCACATCAACCCGATTGGCGCGAAAGGTGCGGGCGAAATCGGAACCACGGGCATCGTCGCCGCGATTGGCAACGCCATTTTCCACGCGACCGGCGTCCGCGTCCGCGACTTGCCCATCACACCCGACAAACTGCTTCGGCCCGCTTAAACGCACGAAAGCCCCGGCCCATAAGGCCGGGGCTTTTTGCTTGCCGCTTTCGCCGGTTTAGTTGGCGGAAACAGGCCAGTCCAGTGTCGTGTTCGATGCCCGGTCGGTCACCGTGATTTTGCTGGGAACAAACGACGGGTCGGGGCGTAGGAACCGGTAACGCAACGTCGCCGTGCTTCCGGGAACGATGAAAATGTGATCCGTCGTCACAACGGCTTTGTCGCCGTTGGCGCGGGCGATGTCGTCGTGGCGCACTTTCAAACCGCTGGCGTCGTGCAAATGCACATCGAAGAACGAGCCTTGCAATTGCTGCACCAACTCGTATTTGGTTTCGTCTGACGTGTTTTTTATCGAAAAGGCGGCTTCCCATGCGCCGTCGCGGGCCTTGCGGAAGCCTTCAAAGCGCACGTCGAGGACTTTGCCGCACGGCTTGAACTCGGGCGTTCCGTTTTTCAATTGGAGCGCGGCAAGATTCGCCGCCGGTTTTACGCCGGGCCATTGCACAGTCGAAATATCGACGGTTTGCGGATCCGACGACGTTTCCCACAGCGTCAGCGTTTTGAGCGGCGCGGTTCCCTGCGGAACTTGCAGAAGCAAGCGCGCTTGCAGCGTGCCGCCCGGCGCGACGGTTTGATTGCCCGCGATAACCGTCGGTTCGCCGGTTGGCTTATTGAAGCCGTAGCTTGCAAACCCGATCCCGTCGGCGTCGGTTACGACCGAGGCTATCATCGAACCATTAAGGAACTGCTCTTTGGGTGTGCGGTTTTTGAACGTCGCCAGCACTTCCAAGTTTTTCCCGGCGATGTCCGACGACACTTTATCGACGCGCACCTCAAAGTATTTCAGTGCAAGAAAGCCTTCGGACGCGCCGGGCCGCTCGCCGGTTGGGGCCGTGGGCGGCGTGGAAACCGTTCCGCTGCCGGGCGGAAGCGTTCCGGTCGCAGTTCCACCGGGCGGCTGCGTTCCGGTTCCCGTGCCCCAAGGCGGGGTAGTACCGCCGGACGGGGGCGTCGTGCCGCCGCCGGGAACGGGGCTTGAACCGTGCTCGTTGCCGCCCGCCATTTCTTTTTCGCCTGCCTGCGCCAAAAATAGTTTGCGGTACGCGGCCCCGTTGTATTCAGTGAAAACCGGGCGCGGGCCGGACTGCCCCGTTTTGCCGGGCAAGCCTTGCCACTGGTTGCCGTGGTCGAGCGATTTTACCCAGCCCAGCATCACATTTTGGAACGGCGATTGCAGCGTTCCCATCGGGGCGTTTTTGGCCTGCAAGGCTTGCGCCAACTGCTTCATACCACTTTCACCCAAAAGAAGCATTTTGCACAACTGCACTGTGTTGAATGCGGGCGGAAGTTCGTTGATTTGCCATTTCAAATTTGGGTTTTGGTAGCCGGTATCATCGATTTTGAGATAATCGCGGTTGAAGGCGGCAATCGTGATCGGGTGTTCCACGTCGCCGTCGTGCCCGCCGCCCGGGCGGTTCAGCACTTCGTCGAAATGGGTGTCCGGGTTTTTCAAATAATCCGCCCATTCATCGACGGATTTTTGGGTCATGCTGGAAACGATGAAGTTCAACATATCTTTTTTGAGTTCGGCAATCGCATCAATCAGGGCCTTCGGCATGAGTGCGTTGATGATGTCCGAAATAACGTACATCGTGATAACCGCGCCATCCGGCGCACCCATCATGGAAAGCAAATGCTCGCGCTTGTACTTGCCGATGACTTCGCGCGCCCGCGCCATATCCGCGCCGTCCTCGTTATACACAAGGGCTTTAGCCAGTTCGTGACTGGTCGCGGGCCACGCCTTGAGGCCGTCGTCGATGTCTTTGATCCACTCTCGCTTGTATTTGGTTTTGAAGCCGTTCTGTGTGACATAGAAAGCGTAGTCCGCGCCTTGCTTGGTTTTAAGGATGCGGTCGTATTCGTCCACGTCTTTTTGCAAACCGTTTCGCAGTTTGGAGAAAATGGCGGGGATGGATCGGCTGACGCCGTCGCCCTTCATCAGCTTTTGCTCCAATAAACTGCCGGGCCGCATGAACGTCATTTCGTTATAGATGAACGATTCCACGCCGTCGATGCTCGTATCGTTTTGCGTGACGTTCGTGCCTTCCGCGCTAATCGTTCGCGGCGTCCGCTTGCCGATATAACCTTCCAAAATCAAGTGCTTGACGGCGTTCGTCGGGTCGGGCGTGAACATAAACTCGCCGCCCGCAAAGTGGTTGACGTAGGTGTGCGCGAACACATCGCCTGCGGTGTGCGTGAGATACCCGACCACGAACGCCTGCACTTGCGGCGATTGGTTGCCGTTCATTGCCAAATTCCATAAATGCGTCAGCCATGCGTTCGAGCCGTTGGCTTTGCCGTCAATGGCGTCGGATTCTTCGGGGTGGATAACTTGCTGTCCGGTCAAGATGTCGGGGTAGGCATCCGGCCCCAAAACCCCGGCCCGATACTGCGCGGGGGCCGCTTTCAGCGCGGCGAGAATTTTGGGATCTACGTCGAACTCGCCCAAAACGCCGACGATTTTGCCGGTCTTATAATCGGTTTCGTAGATCGTCACTTTGCCGTTGTCGAGGGCGTCCTTCATCGCCTGCTCGGCAAGATACACGTGCGTTTTTGGTTTCCACGCTTGGGCCGGGCGCGCAAGCCCGACCAAGCCCAACGTAGCGGCAGTAAGGGTAAAGGCGCACGCGGCGCGAGATGCTTTGTTCATGGCTTTATGGTAAAGCCACGGGCGAAATGCCACATCGCCCGAAAAGCGGACTTTCACCTGCACAAAAAGGCGCACACGTAACTCCAACTAAAGTTGTACAAACGCACCGCCCGCGCGTCAAGTGTTATGTTGCTGAGTATAATGTCTTTATGAAAGTGAAGGACTTATCAAACAGTTAAAAGAAGACGGCTGGGAATTGGTCAGGGTAGAAAGTAGTCACCAAACTTTCAAGAAAACAGGAGCAGCCGACATAATCACCGTACCGGGCAAGCCAAGCGATGATGTGAAGCCGGGAACGCTCGGACAAATCAAACGCAAAGCGGGCTGGAACTAAACGAAAGGTTCAAAGAGGGCCGTCCCTCATATGATTTTACGCTATGGCAACTGCAAGTATTCCCTCATTCGTGAACAGCATTCAAAAATTAAACGGGAAATTGGAAACCAGCATCGAAGCGGAGAGCAAATCACCGCGCAATCGGCTGTTGGACATGATGGCGGGTTGGGCGGAGTACACCGATAAAGATGCCGAAGACGGCTTTGAAGATGCGCCCAATGTAAACGAGAAAATCCACGCCCTATATCAAGACGCCGGGGCATTGGGATTCGATAGCGGCATAACTGCGGAACAGGAAGTGCGCGATTTCGTCCTCAACAAAGTTTTACCGGTTTTGATGGGCAAATAGTGAAACGCCCCGTTTATTTGGACGGGGCGTTTCGTGTTTGCGTTATTTGGTTTTACTTGGCGATGCTGATTAACTCGGTGACGCCGTTGATTTTTGTGGTCATCGTTTGATTTTGTCCGGTTTCGGGGTTGGTGAACGTGCTTTCAAACGTACCAAACAGGCTGGATTTGACCATGCCGACGGACGCACTGTGATACGTGTTGACGGTTGATAGAACGTTGAATCTGGGTTCGCCGTTTTGCGCCACGCTTTTGTATTCCAAGTCCAACGTGACGTGGGCCGTGTTGGCATACGTTCCGGCAGGAACGGTCACGGATTCTACCCCGATATAGCGGAGCGTGAGCGTTTGCGTGAACGATTTGCTCGTGCGCGCGCCGGTTTCCGGGTCAATCGTGGTTTGCGTAACGGTGACGGTTTGCGTTTGGCTTTGGCCCGGCAAGAGCGAGAGGGCGAAGCGGGCGGCGACGGAATAGCGGGTTTCCTGCGTGACGCGGCCTTGTTCGTCCAATACGTCGCTGCCGTACAGTGCGTAGGCGTTCGGGTCGAGGGAAAAATAGGTATAGCCGACCACTTTACCATTATCGCGTTCTTCTTGCCGTGTCACCGTCACATTGCCTTGTGCGGTCGCCAGCGTCACCGTCGTTTTCGCGCCGACTTCACCCGACGCGAACGGGTCGCCGTTTGTGGTCGAATACGTGGTGGTTTCCGTGTTCGAGGTGGATTGCCCCGAAATCGGGTCGGGGTAGGTCGTGGTCGTCGTATCCCGATAAGTCAAACGGGCCGCATTGGCTTGCGTGCCGAAATACGCAGCGAGTGTTTGATTGTTCGGCGCAGGTGTCGGGGTCGCCGAAGGGATAGGCGTTGGGGTCGCGTTTGGCGTGGGCGTCGCGGAAGGGCGAGGCGTCGGGATTCCGCCGGGTGTCGGCGTCGGCGATGCTTTGATAATGCCGTTCACATACGAAGTTCCGCTGCCCGAGCCGCAGCCGGTGAGCAGTGCGCCGGAAGCGGACAGCGATGCGAGTAGGACGACGGGCAAAGCGAGGGCGCGGCCTTTGCGCGCTTTGGGTGAATAGAAAAGACGGGTCATCAACGTTCCTTTATATTGCTTTGGGTTAAAGCGTTTTTCGCCGATTTTCCGCGAAAGCGGCATAACGGCGTGTTGAAGCCAGTATAAAAGCCGCGCCGTTTTCGCACATCGCCCGCAGGTTTGCATTTGTTGTCGCCCCAAAGGCGGGTGGACAACTCTATCCAACGGTGAAAGCGCGTCTACAACTTTAGTTCACACTTTGCGCCAGCCGCTTGTTTTCCGCCGTATTGGGAAGGATTTCCCACCGAAACTTGGTAAAATACCGGCGTATGCGAGAAACGTCCTTCCCTGCTGCGGGCGACAGTCCCGGCCTTGTGCCGGGCGCGCTTGGCTCGCCAACCCCTCCAATTGCCCCGTATCAAGAGGCGTTCGAGTTCGCGCCGGACGCCCGCCTTTTGATCAGTCAAACCGGCGACGTTATCGACGCGAACCGAATGTGCCCTATCCTGCTTGGCGAAACCGACAAAAGCGCGATTGTCGGGCGACGGCTCGCTTCGGTTTTGCCACCGATGGATGTGAGCGGGTCGGACGAGGACGAGATCAAAACCATGATCGCCGTCGCGTGTCAAGGTTCGGCGTATTCGGTCAACTGGCAGGTGCGCTCCGAAAAAGGAACGGCGGCTCCCCTTTCCGTTAGTTTGCGCTCGCTGGGAACCGGCGAAAATCACGGAACGGAACCGGCGCATTTACAGGCGACCCTTCGGCGAAAAAACACCAATCCGCTCGGCGAACCGCTGAAATTGGAAGACGCGCTCGAAGATGCCGCCCGGGGCGTGTCGTCCTCGACCGGCGAGGCGTTTTTCCGCTCGCTGGTGGAATACCTTTCCAAAGCCCTGCGCGCCGATTACGCTTTTATCGGCGAACTCACCGGGCCGGATCAAGACAGCATTCGCACCATCGCCGTGTGTGCGGACGGGCAAATTGCGCCCAATATCGAGTACGACTTACTCAACACGCCGTGCGCCAATGTTACCTCGGCGATTACCGGCTGCGAAGTGTGCGTGTATACGACGGGCGTCCAAGCCGCATTTCCCAAAGACGACTTGCTTATCCAAATGGGCGTGGACGCCTATGTCGGAACCTCGCTTCAAGATTCCGAGGGCGCGGTGGTTGGACTCCTCGTCGTGATGTACAAGTACCCGATTTTGTCCACGTCGGTCGCGCGCTCCATGCTCCAAGTTTTTGCCGCCCGCGCCGCCGCCGAACTGGAACGCCAGCGCACCGAACGGGCGCGCGAATCCACCGTGCAGGCTTTAACCGAAAGCGAAGAACGCTTCAAAAGCGCGTTCGAGCGGTCGGCTATCGGCATGGCGATTATCGGTATGGACGACCGGTTTATTCAAGCGAACCCTGCCTTGTGCAAATTGCTCGGTTATTCGCTGGGCGAACTGTGCAATCTGACGACGGCAAGCATCAGCCATCAGGGCGATTTGGCGCGGCTGCGCTCCACACGCAAAAACAGCCAAAAATTGCTCGCGGGCGAAATCAATTCGTTTCAGGTCGAAAAACGTTATCGGCGCAAAGACGGCAGTTATTTCTGGGCGCTTGTCGGAGTGTCTCCGGTGCGGGATTTGAGCGGCGAACTCACGCACTTTATTACGCAGGTGCAGGATATTTCCGAGCGCAAGCGGGCCGAAGAAGAGCGCACCAAAGCCATCGACGAATTGCGCCGCGCCAACGAAGAACTGGAAGTGCGCGTACAGGAACGGACGGCGGAATTGGAGCGCGACCGCGCCCTGCTTGAAGCCGTGCTGCAACAAATGCCCGCAGGCGTCATGGTCGCCGAAGCGCCGAGCGGTCGCCTGCTCTTAGGCAACCGGCAAATGACGCGCATACTCAGCGGCGGCGCGGCGGACGACGCCCCGCTTGGCAGCGTGGCCGATTTGAACGCCTTGACCTTGCGCCGTGCGAGCGGCGGTAGTGCCTATGCGCCGGGCGAACTGCCGATTGCGCGCACGCTGCAAAGCGGCGAAATCGTGCAGGAAGAAGAGGCGACCTTGCTCCGCTCCGACGGTTCGCGGGGCGTTCTTTTGTTTTCTTCACGGCCCGTGCATAACGATCAAGGGCAAATCATCGCGGCTGTCGGTACGGGGCAGGATATTACCGACCGCAAAAACACGGAAGAAGCCCTTCGCCAACTGCACAACGAACTGGAAATGCAGGTGCAGGAGCGAACGGCGGAACTCGCCGACACGAACACCGCCTTGCAAATCGAAGTCGAGGAGCGGCGGCGGGCCGAACAAGTGTCACGCGGACAAACGGAAGCCCTCGCCTTGACCATTAACGCCCTCACGGCACAGTCCGATTTGGACACGTTTTTAAGCTACCTGATGGTTGCAATCCGCGACGTGTTTCACGCAGACAGTTTGGGCCTCGAATTGTATGATTCGTTGCGCGATGTGACCGTGCCGCGCAATTCGTATTCGGGCGACGTGCATTTAACGCCTGATTTGCTGCGTGAAATGGGCGTCGCGCCCTTCATGCCAGCCAAAAAAGACGTGGCGTGGCAAGCCGTTCTTGCCAATCCGCGCCCCTTTGCCGTGTATGACATGAAACATGACCCGCGCGTTATGTACCGGCAGTTATTTTTGAACTTTGGTATTCAATCGACGCTCATTGTGCCGCTTCTTTTGGGCGAAAAACCGATGGGGTATTTGTTCCTGTCCCATAAGGAAGCGCGCCGCTATGGGCGCGAAGAAATAGAGCTGGCCCAAACGCTCGCCCAGCAAGTCGTGCTCGCGGTGCAGCTTGAAACGCTTGCCAGCAAAGGCGAAGAGGCCGCCGTTTTAAGCGAGCGCAACCGATTGGCCCGCGAAATCCACGACACGCTCGCGCAGGGTTTCGCCGGTATTTTGATCCATTTGCAGCTTGCCGAAGCGGCCTTGACACGCAAACCCGACAAGGCGTTGCCCGCGCTCCTTCAGGCCCGCGATTTGGCGAAAAGCAGTCTTGCCGAAGCCCGCCGGTCGGTTCTCGCTTTGCGCCCCACCGCCCTTGACAACGCCAACCTATCCGAAGCCGTGCGAAAAATTACGGATCAAGTCACGGCGGGAACCCGTTTGCGCTGCCGCATGGAAGTTTTGGGCGCACCGTGCCCGCTGCCCAAAGAAACCGAAGACCATTTGGTGCGTATTGCGCAGGAAGCCCTTGGTAATACGGTCAAATACGCCCGCGCGACCGAAGCGAGCGTCGCTCTAACGTTCGGCGACGGGACGGTTTGTTTGGACATCGCCGATAATGGCGCGGGCTTCGTTTTGGGCAGCGCGCCGCGCGGCGGCGGCTTCGGTTTAATCGGAATGCGCGAGCGACTAGACGCGCTACACGGACACCTTTCTATCACGAGCGCGCCGGGTGAAGGAACCCAAATCCACGCCGTCGTCCCTATTGCCTGTCATACGGATAAAACACTATGAGCCAAACCCCTTCTTCCACTACGCCCATTCGCTGCATGGTAACCGACGATCACGCGCTCGTTCGCGCGGGCGTCGTCGGCACGCTGGATTTGTACGACGAAATCGAGGTCGTCGCGCAGGCCAAAAACGGGCGCGAAGCGGTCGAATTGTTTCGCAAATTCCGCCCCGACATCACGCTCATGGATTTGAATATGCCGGAGATGGGCGGCGTGGAGGCCGTGCAAACCATTCGCAAAGAGTTCCCCCACGCCCGCATCATCATCTTAACGACCTACGACGGCGACGAGGACATTTACCGAGGTTTAAGCGCCGGAGCCAAAGCGTATTTGCTCAAAGAAGGCTCGGTCGAGCAACTGGTGGAAACCATTCAGGCCGTGCATCGTGGGCAAACGCGCATCCCGGAAGAGGTCGCCGCAAAGCTCGCCGCCCGCATGATGCACCCGGAACTGACCGCCCGCGAAAAAGAAGTGCTGGAGCATATCGTTTCGGGCAAAAGCAATCAGGAAATCGGCAACACGCTTTTCATAACGGAAGCGACCGTCAAAGCGCACGTCAACCGCATCTTGGACAAATTGGACGTCAGCGACCGCACCCAAGCCGTCACCGCCGCGTTGCGCCGTGGCCTTGTCCATTTGGACAAGCATGCGTAATCCCAATAAACAGAAGCACATGGGTTGTTGTGACATGGGCCGATTCGACATGGTTTAAAACCTACGTCTGGTTGACCTTCGGCCTACTGTCCTTCGGACAAAGAAGGTTTGGTGTAATGCGAAAGGCTCCCGATTAATCGGGAGCCTTTTGCTTGCGGCACAACGCATCGCATTTGCACCTTCCTCGTCCGCGAGGACGATAGGCCCTTTCACGCTTGCGTGAAATAAGGCCAACCAGACGTGGGTTTTAACCCATGTGCTTTTTTACTTGCCGCTTCTTTTCCCCCGTTCGTTTTAGCCCGTTCTACAACTTTCGTTGGACATTTTTCTTCAACTTTCCGCTGACACAAAGTAGCGACTGACGGGCGATGCCAACAAAACCGGTTGCATCTTACAATGCCTGCATACCAATCAATCACTCGTTTGTTCCGCGACGGCGCGGAGTTTATGAGCGGCACTGTAAGCGGCCACGACCATGCTTTTTCAATCCGATGCTTTTTCTTCCGCCTTTATCCACGCGATGGAATACGCCGCGTGCGGCGGCGCAAATATGACCGAATGCTTGGAGGCATCCGCGCAAATCCGGGACAACGACCGCGAAAGTTGGCATCGAGCGTGGGTCACGCTCGCCGAGCGGGTGCGCCGTCAAGCCGCACTCGCGCTGTCGCAGCGACGCAAACGCCACGCCCACGCCGCGTTTTTGCGGGCGGCCCAGTATTACAAGAACGCGGGTTGGTTTATGGGGCACGAAAGCATGGACGCACGCCGCGCGACAACCGAAAAAGCGAGCCGAACGTGCTTTGAAACCGCGCTGCGCTTAGATGAAACCGTGCGCCCTTTGAACGGTCTCGCGGACGGCGCGGCGATTGCGTCGGCGTATTTCTATCGGGCCGATTTCACCGTCAACCCCGCGCCGCGCCCGACCGCCGTCATCGTTGGCGATTGCGGAACGTCGCCGATGACGCTGTATTTCGGTTTCGCTGCGGTTCTTGCCCGGTACGGCTGGCACTGCGTTGTCGTTTCCCTCGAAGACGATTTCGACGACGGGAACTCCATGCCGCAAATTATCAACGCGGTTGCGCGGCTTCCACTCGTTGACCCGTCGTGCTTGGCGCTTGCCACGTTCCGCGAAAACGAAACCGCGTTTCGCCGCGAAACGGGTTCGCAGTATTGCCGCTTTCTTTTTCATGAGCGCGCGATAGGCGCGGAAGGTGAAATCATCGAAGCCGTGTCCCGAACGTCGCGTCCCACTTTTGCGCCGCCCACCGCGCTTGAAGGCTTGACTGAACTCCACGAACGCCTTTTCCGCTGGCTGGGCACGCCCCGCT
>CAXTBP010000099.1:0-19389 GCA_964241985.1 uncultured Armatimonadaceae bacterium
CAATTCGCTGTACAATCCGTACCGTCAATAATCCGCAGAAGCATCTTTATAAAAACGCCCCGCAGAAATTGTGGGGCGTTTTTTTCATGCCCTTTCCGGTTTTGCCCATGCCCGTGGAGTTATGGCGCGTTTGGTGTAACTTTTGGAGGACGAGCAATGCTTGAAACGTATTTGGCGACGCTGGAAATGGGGTATTTCGAGGTTTCTGAGGCGCTCCGCGATTTGGCGGACGAGAACGTGTGGAAGCGCCCCGCCGACAAGCTTTTGTCCATTGGAGAAATGGCGGCGCATATCGCGTATGGAGAAGCGGTGCATTTATCGGGCGAAGGCGGCAAACATCCGCCGAACCTCGAAAAATGCGGCGTCAGCAGCGCGCTTATCGACCACCGTTTTCGGTATTATCCGTACACGATAGCCGACCAACCGACCGACGCGCAACGGGCGATGACAGCCCAGCAGGTGCGCGATGAGTTGCTGCGCGTTCACAACGAAATCGTGGCGGGTCTGCGGGAGCGCAATCCCGATTTGCAAAGCCCGCTGGACGCCGACGCGACGTTCAAAAATTACGAACAGGCGCTCCAATACATGATTTTTCACGTCAGTTATCACACCGGCCAAATCGTTTCGGCCCGCTATCTGCTCGGCGAAAACCCGCCCGACAATTAGAATGAGCTTTACGCACAATGCCCGGCGATACCGCCGGGCGTTTTTATTTCCACAACATGACGACGACGACGGTGAGCGTCCAAAGGGCGAGATTGATGCGAAGCGGCCAGTCTTCCAAAAGCACAGCGTCGGGGGCTTCGCCTTTGCCCTTGCTTTGCGTCAAAAACAGATAGCGGAACAGGCCGTACAAAACAAAGGGAAGGGTCGCCATCAAGCCGTGCCGCGCTTGTCCGGTTTTCGATGAAAACGTGTACAAAGCATAGGTGATGACGCACGACGCAGCGACAATCGTAATCATTTGGTCGAGCAGCGGCAGCGAATAATCCGCAAGCACGGCCCGCGTCGTTTGCCCCACTTCACCGGTTCCGACGTGAACGAGTTCGGCGCGGCGTTTGTTGAGCGCCAAAAACAAGGCGAGCAGGCCGGTGCACAGCAGTAGCCAAACGCTCACCTCAACATGGATTGCGACTGCGCCCGCGCTCGCCCGTAGAACAAAGCCGAAGGCAAGCGCCATCACATCGAGCAAAGCGATGTTTTTCAGATAAAACGAATATGAAAGCGTAATCGTTAGATACAGCGCGGCATGGAGCGCGAACGCGCCCCCCAGAAAAAAGTACCCTGCCGTCAAGCAAGCGACAATCAGTAAAACCGCCGCCGCGCGCGCAACGGTGACGGGCAGTTTGCCGGATGCGATAGGCCGGTTGCGTTTTTTGGGATGCAGCCGGTCGCTGGCACGGTCGGCGATGTCGTTGATTAAATACGTCGCGCCCGACAAGCCACAAAACAGCGCGAACGCGCCCAAAACGCGCCCGTAGTCCGACAGCGGGTGCGGGTCGCCGAGCGTGAATAACAAACTGGCGAAAAGGAGCGCGTTTTTCGTCCACTGCTTGGGGCGCAGGGCGATAAAAAGCGCCGCCCCGACGGACGAAAATCCGGGGGGCGGCGCGGAAGGGTCGGTGTTGGACGCCACGAGAAGATTTGAAGCCCTCGGCTTAGTCGGTGACCTGAATTTCCTGCGTGACCGTGACAGGCTTTTTGATGCCGTCCACGTCGGTCACGGTCAGCGTCACCGTGTAGGTTGCTTGTCCGTTCTTGCTTTCGCCGACGCGGGGAAAAACGTGGCTGGTGGTGCGGCCCACGGCGTCTTCCTGAATGCCGTCGGCGGCATCGAAGTCCCACGAATAGCGAAGCGTGGTCGCGCCGCCTTCGGCGTTCCCGACAAACGAGGTTGGCTGACGCGCGAAAAAAACCTGATCTTCGAGCGGCGACACCGTAATATCGGTTTCGTCGGTAATGATGTTGATCTCGCCGATGTAGAACTGGGCGTATTTATCGCCGAAAATCGCAAGTTGCTTGAGTTTGGCCCCATCGCCGGTAGGAAGCGGCTTTTTGTCGGCGGCGAGTTTTTTGGTCAGAGCGGCAAGCGGGAATGTCAAAGGAGCATACGAAAGCGGTTCATCGGAAACGGGCAATTCTATGGGACGAATGAGTTCGTACCGCGTACCGTCCGCCATCACGAGCAAAAACCGCATCTTTTTGAACGGCGAAACGGCCTGCGTGGTGGTCGTGCTGTTGACCGGATCAAAAGCCTGCGCGGTGGAACCTGCACCGGTGAAACGCACCTGAAAGCGCATATAAGTATTCGGGTTTTGCAAAGCGGAAGTCAAATCCACTGGCTCTTTGAAATCAAGTCGTCCGCCCTGATAATAGCCCTGCGTGGTGATTTTAAGGCTGGAATCGCCCTGCAAAACCGCCTCTTTGGTGGATTGGGCGTTGCCGCTGCCCCACGCGCCTAAGCCGATGTTGGAGGCTTGCCCGCTTTCCCCACGGAAAAGCGACAGGGAAACGGCGCGGATCACTCCAGCAGGCTGCTGGGCGAACGCGGTAAGCGACGCGCCACCCAATAGGAGCGCGGCAACAGCGGCGGAAGCAATAAAACGACGGCGGTTCAAAGCGGGCATGGGCGAAAACACATCCTTTTTATAGAAACGAAAAGCCAAAACAAACAGCGGCCACTTGATAATACGCACATTTTAGCACATTTGCGCCCGCCGTGAAAAGAGGGCGCGCAACAGGGTTCGCTCGCCTGCTAATGCTCGCCGTCGCGGCGGAAAATTCGCTCGATAGAATGGGCGCGGCCTGTGGCATCATCAATGTCGATTACGACGCCGTTTAAGGCGGTCGGGCCTTCGGCGACTTTGAAGCGGTGCGGCATCTGGGTTCGGAATCGGGTCAAAACGATGTCTTTGTCCATGCCGATGACGCCCTCGGTCGGGCCGCACATTCCCACATCCGAGATATAGGCCGTGCCTTCAGGAAGAACACGCTCGTCAGCCGTTGGAACGTGTGTGTGCGTGCCCACAACCGCCGATGCGCGCCCGTCGCAGTGCCAGCCAAAGGCGATTTTTTCTGACGTGGTTTCGGCGTGAAAGTCGAAAAACAAGACTTTCGTGTGGGCGGATAGATGCTCGATAATATCGTCGGCGCAGCGAAACGGATCGTCTAAGGGATCCATGAACGTTCGACCGTTCAGGTTGGCGACCCCGACGAGCGCGCCGGTCGTGGTTTTGAACAAGCCAAATCCGCGCCCCGGCGTGCCGGGCGGATAGTTGGCGGGCCGCAAAACCCGCGAATAGGTTTCCATCACGTCTTCGCCCTCGGCTTTGGCCCACGTATGGTTGCCCATCGTGAGCACATCCATTCCACCCGCGAGGAGCGACGCGGCGAGCGGCGGTGTAATCCCCCACCCCCCGGCAACGTTTTCCGCGTTTGCGATAACCAAGTCGGGCTTGTACTCGGCGCGTAGATCGGGCATGAGGCTAAGCGCGGCGTCGCGCCCCGCTCGTCCTACAATGTCGCCGACGAATAAAATCTTCATAAAAACAAAATCTTGCTAAGGTACGGTAAGTGTACCACGCTAAATCCTGACAAAGAACGGGTTCGCAAACCTTAAAAACGAAAAAGCCGCTTTACACAAGAGCGGCTTTTTCTTCGGATTCCTTGACTTTCTTCGCGCTATTTGGCGTAATCGACGGCCCGCGTTTCGCGGATAACGGTCACTTTTATTTGACCGGGAAACTGCGACGACATTTCTTCCTGAATTTTTTGCGCGGCGTCGCGGGCGAGTTGGATTGCCGCCAAATCGTCCACTTCGCCGGGCCGCACCATAAGCCGGATTTCGCGTCCGGCTTGCACGGCGTAGGTTTTTTCCACGCCGGGGAAAGCGTCGCCAATCGTTTCCAATTTTTGCAACCGCTTAACGTAATTTTCGAGCATTTCGCGCCGCGCCCCGGGCCGGGCAGCCGAAATAGCATCAGCCGTCATCACGATAATCGCTTCCACCGTTTCCGGCTCGATGTCGTAGTGGTGCGCTCCGGCGGCGTGGGCGGCCTCTTCGTGCTCGCCGTAGCGCAGCATCACGTCGCGGGAAATGAGCGCGTGGGGTTGGTCGGATTCAAAATCCACCTTGCCCAAATCGTGCAATAACCCGGCCCGCCGCGCGATTTCCACGTTTGCGCCAAGTTCTGCGGCGATGGACGCGGACAATTGCGACACCTCGATAGAATGCCCCAAAATGTTCTGCCCGTAGCTCATACGGTAGCGCATTCGGCCCAGCATTCGAATAATTTCCGGGTGCAAACCGGTTACGCCCGATTCCAAAACCGCGCGCTCCCCGGCCTCGCGCATTTTTTCCTCGACCTCGCCCTGCGCCTTTTCGACCATTTCCTCGATGCGTCCGGGATGAATTCGCCCATCGGCGACAAGGTTGGCGAGCGCAATACGAGCGATTTCCCGCCGGACGGGATCAAACGCCGACACAACAACCGCTTCGGGTGTGTCGTCGATAATCACGTCCACGCCGGTCAAGGTTTCAAAAGCGCGGATATTACGGCCTTCACGCCCGATAATACGGCCCTTCAAATCGTCGGAAGAAAGCGGGACGACCGAAACTGTCGTTTCGTTCGTTTGATCGACGGCAACTTTTTGTATCGCTATCGAGACGATATTGCGCGCTCGGCGTTCGCCCTCTTCTTTCGCCTTTTCCTCGATTTCGCGGGTTAGTCGCGCGGCTTCGTGGCGGCTTTCGTCTTCGACCGCTTTGAGGATTTGCTGACGCGCCTCGGCTTCCGGCAACTGGGCGATGCGTTCCAGTTCCGTGCGCTGCCGCGCAATCAAATTTTTCAGTTCGGTGCGAAGGGTGTCCGCTTCCGCCCCCTGTTCGTGTAGGCTTAGTTCCTTTTTTTCGAGTTGGTCAAGACGTTTTTCTAATGCTTCTTCTTTTTGTGCCAGTCTCCGCTCCAACCGACCGATCTCCGCGCGCTTGTCGCGGTTGTCCCGATCCATCTCCGCCCGGAGGCGGTAGGCTTCGTCTTTGGCGGCGACCATCGCTTCTTTGCGGCGGGCCTCCAACTCTTTTTGCGCGTCGTCGCGCTCTTTAACAAGATCGTTTGTTTTTTGCAGCAGTTCCTTACGAAGCGGCTGCACGTTGTTGTTGTAAAACCAGACCAAACCCCCGAGTGCGATGAAGCAAACGAGGAATTCGACCACAAGCACAACCAAATTTGTCGTATTCAGCGTTCTTCACCCCCGTTTTAGATTTTTAATCAAACCCCAATCGGCGGTGGAACGGAAACCTCAAACCACACAAGCAAAAACAATAAGCAATTAGACCCGAATCCAAACGCCCGTGTGTTGTGGAAAATCCTGACGCCCGCGTTTCCCATGCGATGTGAAGCGCAGCCGTTGTTCCAACAAACGGGATAAAAGGATTATACCTTGTTTGCTTCCTAATTATTCGGCGGAGTCGCTTATTTCTTCGGTTTCGGATTCGTCTTCTTTATTTTCATAAAGCCGGGCAAGCACGGGTTTAACGACATCCCAGCCAAACCCGCGCCGCGCCAAATGCGCGGCGACTTTCGCGCGGGCTTCGCGGCTCGTATCGACGGGACGCTGCCCCACTTTTTTCATGGCGGCTTGATACGCCGCCGTGTGCTCGGCGTCGGTTTCTCCGCGCTCGGTAAGGGTTTGCGCGGCAACATCCTGTGCGACGCCTTTTTGCCGCAGTTCGTGGGCGAGCATACGGTTTCCGCGCGTTTTGCCCCGCGCGTTCACCCAGTTTTGCGCGAACGCTTCGTCGTCCAATAACCCCGCCCCGCGCAAATGCTCCGTCACTTTAGCAATCACGTCCGGCTCGTATTCTTTTTGCGTCAGTTTATCGGCAATTTCTTTTTCCGAGCGGGCGCGAAACGAGAGAAAATTGTAGGCGTCCTCTTTGGCGCGGCGCAGGGTTTCCGCCCGCGCGATTTCTTCCAAGCGTTCGGGCGTGATTTCCTGCCCGACGCGCAAACCCAAGTCGTGCGCGACCGTATCGAACAGCCCAGCGGCGAACGTGCCGTCGATATAAACGCTCACGCGATTTTTGCGCTTTTGCTGGGCTTCTATAGCGGTGATGCGAGACGGGCCTCTCCCCCCGGCCCCCTCCCCTGAAAGGGAAGGGGGAGCCTGAATTGGCTCGCTTTCCGCAAATGTGGACACTTGGAAATTTCTTCGTGGCTTACGGCTCGTATCCTCTTCCGTTAAATAGGCTCCCCCTTCCCTTTCAGGGGAGGGGGCCGGGGGGAGAGGCCCGCTTTCTTCCGCGCCTGTGGTCTTCGGCTTACTCCGCACAATGCCCGGCGGCAGTTCGCGCTCGTCGTTAGTTGTCAACGCTACCAAATGTCTCCTTCAATCGGTTTAAAAACGCGCGGGCTGCGTGGCTCAATCGCGCGTTCGTTTCATCGCTTATATCGTTACTCACGTCGTTCGCATCGCCGCGCCACAAAACGGCAAGCGTTCGGGTCGGGCGCGGGTCAGCAAATTCAACTACGCACGCACCAAGCGGCGGATGAATAGCAAGGCGTGGCAAAAGCGCGATGCCCAAACCGGCGGCGACAAGGGCTTGCATTCCCTGTGCCGACCCGGACACACACGCGATACGCGGCGCGAACCCAGCGGCAAGGCACGCGGCGTAAAACGGATGTTCGGCATTTGCGCCTTCGGGAACCCACACAAAATCTTCATTCGCCAAATCCGCAAGTTTCGGCGGATCTCTCGATGCGCGTTTGGCAAGATTATGGCCTTCCGGCACAACAAGCGCCAATTCTTCGGTCAGCAAACGGCGAACTGCAAGACCGGCAACCGGGCACGGCAAATGCACAATTCCCAAATCCGCCTGCCCATTTGCTACCGCTTCGGCGACTGCGCGGGCGGGCACGGCTTCGCGCACGGAAATTTCTACGCCGGGATGGTCGCGGCGGAAATCGGCAAGGAGCGGTGGCAGCAAGTTCTGCCCCGGCGTCGGAAGTGTCCAAACCGTCAGCCGTCCCCGTGCAAGACCGACGATTTCGCGCACGGCCCGTCGCGCATCGTCTTCAAGCGCGAGCATTTTCTCCGCGTACGCCCACAGCGTTTTGCCCGCGTCGGTTAATTGCACGGTGCGCCCTTGCCGTGCGAACAAGGCGCAACCGACTTCGCGCTCCAAATTCGCCATCTGCACGGACAGCGACGGCTGCGAAATGTGCGCGGCTTCGGCGGCCCGCGAAAAGTTTCCCAAGCGGGCCGCCTGCACGAAATAGCGAAGTTGGAACAGTTCCATGAGAGTTTGCGGAAGATGTGCCGCTTTACCTTGATTTACCCGTTTGCGCCGGATTCGCTGGCTTCGTCGGGTTCTTCCGCACCCGCGTCGGCGGCAAGCGCGAGAGCCGTCAAATACACGCGACCACAGCGCATATCGAAATGCCATTTGCCGCTTTTTTGCTTGACGTAGCCCGCCCGTTCCAGTTCGCGTAAATGATGGTAGGCTTGCCCCGTCGGTCCCATCTTTAACTCGGAAACGATTTCCGCTGCCGTTTCTGGGCCGGGCAAAACGCAGCGCAAAATCGCCACGCGCACTTCGATGCCCAGCACAGACCAAATTTGCGCCACTTTATAGTCTGGGTTGGTTAGCAGGCGGTTGACCGCGTTGCCGTAACGGATGCTCCACCATGTTTGTGGGCGTCCGTCGATTTCCAAACCGCCGAAGTGACCAATAACGATGTTTCCATCGCCGGTCAGCGTTTCCATCGCTGCTTCAAATGCGGCCCGTTCCTCCGCCGTTTCAACCTTTTCTGCCACTCGCCTTGATTCCTTTCCGGTTATAGAACCATTTTACCCGTAGATTTTACGTAATTACGTAAAATCTATTCGACATTCGATTGATAATCATAAGGTGTGGCGGGCGTTGCATAGGCGGTGTTTATAGTTTCCAGTCGCGGCGCAGAAGGCCGAGTAAAACCAAATCGTGGAAGCAGTTTTCGTCCGCTTGAAAGTATTGCTCGCGCTGCACACCTTCGATGGTGAAATCGATACTTTGCAGCAGGGCGAGCGAAGCCGCGTTTTCTTGGCTGGCGTCGGCTTCGATGCGATTTAGATTCATTTCGTCAAACCCGAACTCAAGAATACACCTCACAGCTTCACGCATGATCCCCCGACGCCAAAATGCTTGCGCCAAGTCAAAGCCAATGGACGCGCGGCGATCCGTTTGATTCCACGTGTTGAAGCCGCACATTCCGATGACTTCGCCCGCGTTCTCGCTGGTCTTCAGCGTAATCCCCCAGCGCACTTCGCGGCATTCCCGGTACGCTTCGGTCATGCTTCGGATAAGAAAATGGGCGGCATGAACGTCGTCGTAAGCCTCGCCGATGTTGAGCCGCGTGACGGCGTAATCGCCACGTATCCGAAAAATCGCGTCGGCGTCGGCGTCTATGATTTCGCGCAACATAAGGCGGGGCGTTTCCAGTTGTGGGAACGAATCGAAATTGAAGCGTTTAATCATAGTCAAAAACTATCGTTTCTATTGAAGAGTTATGTTAGACGCATTTATCGCGCGCGCCGTATAATAAACCCATAATTCGCTTGGAGACTTTGCTTGTCCTATGCCACAAACCTTGTTTGAAAAAATTTGGGATTCCCATATCGTTCGGCACGAACCGAATCAGCCCGTTTTACTTTATATCGATTTGCAGTTGGTGCATGAAGTCACGTCGCCGCAAGCCTTCGACGGCTTGCGCATGACGGGACGCAAAGTGCGCAGGCCGGAGCGCACAGTCGCCACGATGGATCACAACGTCCCGACGACCGACCGAAGCCTGCCGATTGTAGACGAGGTGTCGCGCCGACAGATGGACGCTCTCGCGCAAAACTGCCTTGAATTTGGCATCACGCTCTACGATATTCATTCGCCCAATCAAGGCATCGTCCACGTTATCGGGCCGGAACTCGGTTTGACGCAGCCGGGCATGACGATTGTGTGCGGCGATTCGCACACGTCCACGCACGGCGCGTTCGGCGCGCTCGCGTTCGGCATCGGTACGTCCGAAGTCGAGCACGTTTTGGCGACGCAAACCCTACCGCAAAACAAACCGAAAACGATGGAAGTGCGCATAACCGGCGAACTCGGCCCGGGCGTGACGGCGAAAGACATCATTTTGGCGGTCATCGGCAAAATCGGAACCGACGGCGCAACCGGCTACGTCATCGAGTACACGGGGAACGCGATTAAAAATCTGTCGATGGAAGGCCGCATGACCGTGTGCAACATGAGTATCGAGGCCGGGGCGCGGGCGGGTCTCATTGCGCCGGACGAAACGACGTTCGCCTATTTGGAAGGCCGACGCTTTGCGCCACAGGGCGCGGATTGGGATATTGCCGTTTCGCACTGGCGGCATCTCGCCACCGAAGAAGGCGCGACTTACGATGAAACCGTCGTTATCGACGGCTCCGCCCTTGCCCCCTACGTCTCGTGGGGAACGTCGCCGGGCATGGTCGCCCCGGTCACGAGCCTTGTTCCCGACCCATCCGCGATTGCTGACCCGGTTGACCGCAATTCGGTTGTCCGCGCCCTTGAATACATGGGCCTGACCGCGAACACGCCGCTCGTGGACATTCAATTGGATACGGTTTTCATCGGCTCGTGTACGAACGGACGCATCGAGGATTTGCGGGCGGCGGCGAAAATTTTAGCAGGTAAAAAAGTCAAGCCCGGTCTGCGCGCCCTGTGTGTTCCCGGCTCCTATCCGGTGAAAAAGCAGGCCGAAGCCGAAGGCTTGGACGTGGTTTTCAAAGCGGCGGGCTTTGAATGGCGCGAACCCGGCTGCTCGATGTGCCTTGCGATGAATCCCGACATTTTGCAGTCCGGCGAACGGTGCGCCTCCACGTCCAACCGCAACTTCGAGGGCCGTCAAGGCAAAGGCGGACGCACCCATTTGGTGTCGCCCGAAATGGCGGCAGCCGCAGCTATCGCCGGACACTTCGTGGACGTGCGCGATATAGCAAAGTAGAAGGCAATCTATGCCCGTTTTTGAATTTGTTGTGGAAGGGCCACCAAAAACGGTCAACGCCAAAAACAAAGCGCGTTATCAAACATGGATTGAAAAGGTACGGGAATCCGCGCGACAGGCATGGCCTATCCGACGGGAAAACGTGACCCGTTCTCATATCACCGTCGAAGTGACCAATTATTATCGCATTCTGCCGGAGCGCCCTGCTCCACCCGATGTTGACAACATTCTCAAACCAATTTTGGATGGCATGGAAACGGTGGTATATGAGAACGATAACTCGGTGTCGCAGGTACTAAGTAATCGCTTCGACCTTGTTAATCCAGTAGATGCCCCCAGCCCAACACTCGCTGCGGGACTGAGCCGATTTTCGGAACTGGTCTTCGTTCGTGGATTTTGGACTGAGGATTAAAAATCGATGAACACAATAGCAGTAACGTCAGAATTGCAAAAAGTTCGTGAGGTCGCGGAATCGTATCGGCGGCGTGGCTATCAAGTGCATATTCAGCCGACCCGGCAAGAGGTTCCCGACTTTCTGAATGGCTATCGTCCCGACCTCATAGCCGAAAGCGCGAACGATTCGGTCGTCGTTGAAATAAAATCCACAGGTGGGACGAAGCCCGTTACGTGGCAATGGCTCGCCCGTACCGTAAAAGCGCAGCCTAACTGGAGACTGGATCTCATTGTTACGGATCCTATGAATTCTGTTTCTGGAGACCCGCGTTTGTCGGAGGCCGAAATAGAAAAGCGCCTAAATGAATCAAACCATTTTGTAAAATCAGGCATACTGGACGCAGCACTTCTCGTTTCGTGGACGGCGCTTGAAGCGGCATTGCGCCGTTTATGCGATAAGTACGAGTTAGACCTACCTGACGAGGCAACAGGAACCGTTATCACGCGCCTTTATACCGACAGTTTGATGGAACGTGAAGACTACGACGCTTTGATGCGAGGGCTTACACAACGCAACGCAGTTGTGCATGGTTACAAGCCTTCCGTTCGTCCCGAAGACATATCTATTCTGCATGATATTACAGGCCGTGTTCTTGCCGAATAGGAAAAATAAGGAGCGTCAATGAAACTTCAAACAGAAATGGTGGGCGGTGAACCTTACGAATTCATTCCGCTTGGCAATTATGTTGTGCGCGCGTTGGGCGTGTGTGGCGGACGGCCAACGTTCAAATATACACGCATAAAGGTCACGGGTACGCTGAGCCGGTTGAGAGCAGGCGAAACATTGGACGCGATTGTTACAGGTTATCAAGGCCGGGTTTCCCGCGAAGCAATTATAGAAGCCATTGGCTTTGGCAAAAAAATGCTTTAGAGGCGGGTCGAAGTAAATTATGAAAGGCTTTTTTGGCGCGTTGTTTCGGCGGCCTGTCCTGATTGTCGGCATCGTGCTTGCCGGGGCTTGGCTCGTTTGGGTCGGCAAGGCAATCACGCCGCGCTTTACGTTGCCGCCCATTGCCACGTCGCGCGCGATTCTGTCCAGTCAAAACACGGACACAAACATTCTGCGGGCCGTGTCCAGCGACGAAACGGAAACGGTCGAGCGCGTCATCGGGCCGGTGACGACGTGGAAAAACGGATTGGTGTATTGGGATGGCGCGAAATCGTGCCTCGTTACGGTTGCGCCCAAGCAAAAGGCCGTGCTTGTCCGCCCGCATCCGCTGTCTGCACTTTCGCAAATCCAATCGCTTAGCCCCGCGCCAAACGGCGTGTATTTGAACACGAATATGCCCGTGCCCGGCGGTACTTCGGGCCGCGTTGTGTTCGTGGATATTCCGAGTGGAAAAACACGCATCCTGCCGGGTGTGAAAGAAATTCGCAGCGGCGAGCAAAGCGCCGCGTATGTATTTCGCACGCCGCAAAATACGCTTGCTGTTCGGTATCCCGATGGCAAATTGCGCTCGGTGTCCGGCAAAACACCCGTGATGACAGATACGTGGGACTACGATCCGGTGCGCGACGCGGTGGCGTGGCGGGCCGACGACGGGGTTCTACACTATAGCAGCCCCAAGCAAACGTGGCAGAAAAACTTCGGCTGGTTCAATGCCATTGTTTGCAACCCGACAAACGGCGATCTGTGGCTGCAAACGCAGCGAGGCTATGGGGCGGCGGGCTTATACGTTTTGACCGAAACCGGCATGGAACGCGGCTGGCGTTTGCGCGGCAATATTCCCTATTCCGCGCATTTTATGGAACTGTCGCCCGAGCAGGAAGCCCTCTCCCGCGCCTTGCCCAATCATAAATAACAGAATCCAAAATCATGACGCAACAGCAAACAACCCCGGCGGAAACAACAGCAACGACTGCCCGCGAACAATTTAATCAGCAGGCCCAAAACTATAACGCGCAGTGGGCGTCGTGGTCGGACGAAACGCTTCGCGCCGTCGTTTCGCTCGCCGATCCGCAACCCGATTGGCGCGTTTTGGACGTTGCGACGGGCACGGGATTTACCGCCCTTGCCTTCGCGCCGCACGCCCTCCATGTCACCGGCGCGGATATTTCGCCGGGAATGCTCCAAGAGGCGAAAAAGCGCGCGGACACGGCAAACGTCTCCAACGCCGATTGGGTGGAAGCGGCGGCGGAAAAATTGCCTTTTGCCGACGCGGCCTTTGATTTGGTCACGGTGCGGATCGCGCCGCATCACTTCGTGGACGTGACCGCGTTTTTGCGCGAAACGCGGCGCGTTCTCAAACCGGGTGGCGTGTTCGTTTTGGCGGACACGACGGTTCCTGATAACGACACCGAAGCCGCCGACTGGCAAAACCAAGTGGAGCATGAGCGCGACCAATCGCACCGCGCCCATGTGTCACCGCAAACGTGGCGTGGTATGTGCGAAAACGCCGGGTTCACCGTGACCGATTTGGAATCCGACAAAGGCGGCATCGCCATCGAACTCGAAGCATGGCTGCAAACGGCGGGCTGCACGGGCGAGCGCGCCGAACGGGTACGCCAGTTATTCGCCGACGCCCCGCCCTCCGCCGTACACGCCTTTCAAATCACGACCGATCCACAAACCGCCGAAACCCGTTTTGTGTGGCAACGCGTCGTTTTGCGCGCCGTCGCCCCGATGAACGAGGTTTTCGCCCAGTGATTACACCGAACACAAATGACGCGCCCGAATGGGTTTGGCGTTCACCAGTCGCCCATCGCGGGCTGCATGATTTGGCGCTTGGTGTCCCGGAAAATTCGCTCCGTGCGTTTCGGGCGGCAGCGGCTGCGGGCTATCCGATGGAAATGGACGTGCGTCTGCTCCGTTCGGGCGAAGTCGTCGTTTTCCATGACGCCGATTGGCTTCGTATGACGGGACAAGCGGGCGTCGTGGAAGAAACCGATATTGGCGCACTAACGCAACTTCGGCTCGCGCAAACCGGCGATTGCGTGCCGCTTTTGCGCGACGTTCTGGAAACCATTGCGGGTAGAACGCCGCTGCTTATCGAACTCAAAAGCCACGCTGATGTTCCCGTCGGCCCGCTCGAAGACGCCGTTTTGCAAACGCTCCGTGGGTATGAGGGCTTAGTTGCGTTGCAGGCGTTTCGCAAAGAAACCGTCACCTATTTGGTGCAAAATGCGCCCAAAAATATGCCGATTGGGCAGTTGGCGTCCAACGATAAATGGACGACCGACAGTTTGAACGACGTGAGCGCCGCGCCGCATTTTTTGGGCTATATCGGAACGGGCGTGCCGTCGCCGATTACGACCGCTTTCCGCGAAAACGGCGGCCCGGTTTTGGTTTGGACATTGACGAGCAACGAGCAACAGGAATTGCTTGCGCCCCATTGCGACAACATCATTTTTGAAAACTTTCGCCCCGTTTTGCCGGGCGCGAACGATTAAAGGAATCCAATTATGGAAGCATTTGTGAAACTCACCGCCGTTGCCGCGCCGCTCCCGCGCGCCAATGTGGACACCGACCAACTGATCCCCAAACAGTTTTTGAAGCGCATCGAGCGCACGGGCTTTGGGCAGTTCTTGTTTTTCGACTGGCGGTTCTTGGCCGACGGCAAAACGCCCGACCCGGCCTTTGAACTCAACGCGCCCGTGTACCAAAACGCGCAGATTCTGGTCGCCGAGAAGAACTTCGGCTGCGGATCGTCGCGCGAACACGCCCCGTGGGCGCTCCACGACTACGGCTTCCGCTCCGTTATCGCGCCGTCGTATGCCGATATTTTCTACAACAACTGTTTCAAAAACGGCATCTTGCCCGTCACGCTTCCCGAAGAAACCGTCAACGATTTGATGGCGAAATTGCAGAAAAATCCCGGCGCGACGGTTACCGTGGATTTGGAAACCTGCCGCGTGACCGGGCCGGACGGGTTTTCCGCCGACTTTTCGGTCGATAGTTTCCGGCGCGACTGCTTGCTCAAAGGCTTGGACGACATCGGCCTGACCTTGCAAAACGAGCCGGACATCACGGCCTTTGAAACCCGGCGCGGAATGTCACCCGCCTTCGCGGGAGCGGCGTAGACCGTCGTGCCGTTTACGGTTTGTGTAGACCCCGGCCATCCGTCCGAAGTGGGCGAAGGCACGCGGGGCAAAAAAGTGACGGAAATGGGCGTCGCGTGGCGCGTCGCCCTCAAACTCAAATCGCTTTTGGAAAAAGAAGGCGTTCGCGTCGTTTTGACCAAGCAATCGGAAAAACAGTTCGTAAAAAACCGGGCGCGGGCCGAAACCGCCAACCGCGCCCATTCCGATTTGATGGTGCGCCTGCACTGCGATTCCGACGCGGGTTCGGGCTTCGCCACCTACGCCCCCGACCGGGCAGGTAAATCTGGTGGAGTGATTGGCCCAAATCCCGACGTTATCGCCAAATCGCGCAAGGCGGGCCGCGTTTTTCATACCGCCCTTGCCCGCGCTTTGGCGGGCACTTTAACCGACCGGGGCTACAAAACCGATTTACAAACCGCAGTCGGCGCAAAACAGGGCGCACTCACGGGCAGCGTGTTTTCCCACGTTCCCGTGGTTCTCGTCGAGATGTGCGTTTTAACCAATGGGAAAGACGAAGCCTTCGTATCGTCGCCCGCTGGTTTGGATAAACTGGCGAGCGCGTTGACGCAGGCAACGCTCGCTGTTTTGCACGAAAACAGCGGCGAACAGTAAAAACCTACCAATTTTCGTTAACATGTTTGGCGGTGCGAAACGCGAGCGCCATTGCGGTCAAAAATGGATTGAAGCCGCCGTTTGTGACGTGAACGCTCGCATCGCCCAAGTACAAATTGTCGTGTCCATGTACGCGGCAAAACCGGTCGGCGACGGAAGCTTGCGGATCGTCCCCCATACGGCAGGTTCCGGCCTGATGCTGTCCGCCCGATAAAGCGCGACCGCCGGGAGCATTGCCCCAAATTTTCGTCGCGCCGGACGCTTGCAGCCATTCCACGGCTTTCTTGTGCATGAAGCGAGACGTGCGCACAGTTTCCTCGTGCGTCGCGCCTTCAAACCGGGCGACAGGCAAGCCCCATTTGTCGGTCACGGACGGGTCGAGGGTAACGCGCGATTCGGACGTGGGAATTTCCTGCACCGGGCCTTTGACATCGGTCGTATACCGGAAATTATCGCGCATCCAGTTTTTGCTCTGCATTCCCCAGCGCGGCATATCCGGCGGCGTCATACGCTTCCAAAAGGTCACGGGAAGCGGAATGAACTCGTCGGCGAGCATTCCCCCGCCGATAATCGGGCCATTTTCGTCTTCGTTGCCGTGATTCCATTTGACGGTCGCCGTCGTCACGCCCGGCCCAATGCCGTCCCATACGGATTCGGGAAATAAACCGATTGCACCGGGATAATAATGCCCCTGCAAATTTTCGCCCACACGCGGCCCGCCCAAACCGGATAGCAGCAACAGGCGCGGGGTTTCTACGGCCCCGGCGGCAACCACGACAACACGCGCATCGACGGTTTGATAGATTCCGTCCGCGTCAAAAAACGAAACGCCCGTCACGGTTTTGTTATCGCTTCCGGTTTCGATTTTGGCTACCGTCGCGCCGGTTACCAAATCGCACCGGCCCGTGACGAGAGCGCGGGGAATGAGCGTGTTTTGCGACCCGTTTTTGGCGTCCACGGGGCACGCGAACCCGACGCAGTGCTGACAATGCAGGCACGCAGGCCGATTGTTGTACGGAACGGTGTTTATCGCAAGCGGAACCGACAAAACGTGCCAACCCAGTTTTTCTGCCCCAGCCCGAAGCGTTTTCCCTTGAATATTGAGCGTCATCGGGGGCATAGGGTACGGCTTGTTGTACGGCGGAAAGTGCGTCATTTGGGTCGCGTCGGCGGCAACACCTAACTCCCATTCGGCCTGCTCGTAAAACGGGGCCAAGTCTTCGTACCCGATAGGCCAATCCGCAAGCGATGAACCCTGCGGTACGCCGTAGGTGGACGCCATGCGAAAATCGAGTGGATGAAACCGCCACGCCTGCGCCCCGTACACGAGCGTCCCACCGCCGACCACGCTCGCGTTATTCATGTAACCGCCTTCGTGCGGCGCGACCGTGCGCGCCTCGCCCGTTTTCCAATCGACGAACACGCGCGGCATTCCCGGCCCGTCCGGCCCCGCGTTGTTGCCGTACTGAGCAAGCCGCTGGTTGCGTAAATGATCGCGCCCCACGTCGTTAAACGTTTTCTTCGGCCCACGATCCAGCAGCAAAACGCGCTTTCCGGCCTCCGCCAAAACGCCCGCGATGACGCCGCCGCCCGCCCCCGCCCCGACCACAATTACATCATACTTCGCCATTTTTTAGTTCGTGCTTCTTTGCTACGCCGTGACTTTCCAGCCGATCAAATCCCACGCCGCCTGCGAAATGTAAAAGCCTTCCTGCACGTGTTCGACCATGCGGGCGAAAAAGCGCGGGTTTTGTTTTTCAAATGCGCGTAGAACTTCATCCTGCTCGCTAATTTTTAATCCCGCGAAGTTTTCTCCGCTCCCCTGCTCTTGGGCAAGCGCATTTACCCCGCGTAAAGCGTCCGCATATTCGCCTTGCAAATTGAACAAGTCGCCGCCCGGCGATAATTGCGACCACAAGTAATCAAATGCGCCGGAACCCGTCGCGCCCGGCGTTTTTTCGTCGGCGGGTACGATACGGTCGGCAACGGCGCGAAGCATTTTTTTGTCGAGACTTGGATTCGCGTCACTTGGCACGGCGTTCAAAACGGTTGCAAGCATGGTTCGGATCGTTTACTTTCGCGGCTTCGGTGCGTTTGCTTTGACGGTTTTATCAATGGCGGACAGGAGGGAGTTTTTGCCTTGCGCGTCGGAGTCCAGCGACCAAATCATGACGCCCGCAAGGCCGGTATCGAGGGCGTACTGCGTTTTGGCCTTGATGGTTGGGACGCCGTTGTACCAAATGGTTTCGCCCACTTGATCGGTTTGCTCCGCGCCGGGGAACGACGCCAACACATCTTTGTACGGATAATCGCGCTTACGGAACGCTTTGCCGAATCCGTAGCCGTAGAACGGAACGCCCAGCACGGTTTTGTTTATGGGCAAGCCGCGCCCGATGAAATAGGCCGCACTGTCTTTTGCTATCGCAAGCGACGAATGCTGACCGGGCGCGTCGGGGTTCCAATAGCCCGAGCCGTCATAGGCCATCACATTGACCCAATCGAAATCCGAGAAGGTTGCTGTCGGCACTTTGTCGCCACCGTAGCCCTGCGATAGTGCCGCCGTCAAAAGCAATCCGCGCGGCTTGAAAACTTGGGCGAGGGTGTGAACGAACGGGCCGTAGTCTGCTTTGATCGCCGGGCCTTCGATGTCCACATCCAGGCCGTCCAAACGATGGGAAACGCAATAATCGGCAAGTTTTTTGGCGAACGCGGCTCGTTTTAGCTCGCTCATCAAAGCGTCGTAACGCGCAATCAAGGCCTTGTCGCCAGACGCCGACCCGCCGCCGATGGACACCATAATTTTGACGCCTCGCGCGTGCGCTTGGGAAATCAGCGCGTCGTTGTCCGCGCTGTACGACAAATCGCCCGCGTCGTTTGTGGGGTTTTCAAACGCGATATTGAGGTGCGTCACTTTCCCATAATCAAACGTTTTTGCGAACGCTTTGGTATCGTTCCAGTTGGGCGCATAACCTACAACTTTGAAACGCAGAACATTGGTCATTTTTGGCGTCGGTTTGGTTTGAGCGCGGACGGAATGGGCGAAGAAAGGATTAACCAAAAACGCGGAGACGAACAAAATTACTGAGGATTGTGTCAGGACGCTGCGACGACGCATACGAAAACTCCTTCAACCGTCAGGGAAGCACTCCATCCGGTATCATAAACAAAGTTCGCGCTGACACATTTAGGTTCCTGCTCGCGCGACGCATTCAAGACAAATCATGCCTGTAATTACTACGACGATTAACGAAAATTGGGAACTTGCCCAGCGGCTTGCGCCCCATGTTGATGTGCATTTGCCGCAGGGTGGCGAAGCGGTTTGGCTTCCGGCCCAAGTGCCGGGGCACGTCCATCCCGATTTGGTGCGGGTGGGCGTTATCGGCGATCCGTTTTACCGAATGCAGGAATTGGGCTGCCGCTGGGTGGACGAGGCCGATTGGACGTACCGCACGACGTTTACCTTATCGGTGGAGCGATTGTCGGCGCGGGGCGCGTCGGGCAGGCATTTTCTCAACTTTGGCGGATTGGATACGTTTTGCCGTGTGTTTCTCAACGGGCAAACATTGGGCGAGGCCGAAAACTTTTTCACGTCGTGGCGTTTCGATGTTACCGACGTTTTGCGCGAGGGCGACAACGACCTTCGCGTCGAGTTCGACAGCGCGTTGCGCGTTGGGCGTGAGCGGTCGGCGGTTTATTTGGGCGACGGCACGAGCGACCGGGGCGCGCAAAGTTATTTCAATTTCGCGCCGCGCGCCTTTGTTCGCAAGCCGCAGTATATGTTTGGGTGGGATTGGGGGCCGGAACTTGTTTCGTGCGGGATTTGGAAGCCCGTGGAACTCGTTACGGTTCTGCAGGCCGAAATCGTGGATTGGCGCATGGAGTACGATTTTTTCCGCGAGAACTGGGTGCGTATTCGCCTTCAAATCACGATTGAAAAATACGACGACATGCCGCTCACGGTGGGGTGCGCCTTGTACGCGGCGGGCGACAATACGCCCAGCGCCCAAGTCCCCAACGCGCCGGGCAAACACACGGTCACGCTCGAAATCCCACAGCAGCGCGTCGAGCGTTGGGATGTGAACGGTTCGGGCGGCAAACAAAAACGTTATTTGCTGAACTTGAAAGCGTGGGAAACCCCGACAGCAGAGGAGCGAGCCGACGAGGATTTTGAGACAGTCGTTGTCGCGCATAAAGGCGTCAGCGTCGGGTTTCGCACGGTCGAACTGGTGCAGGAACCCGACGCGGATGGCAAAGGCAAAAG
>CAXTBP010000100.1:0-19323 GCA_964241985.1 uncultured Armatimonadaceae bacterium
GGATGTAATAGCCCGTGCCTTCCAAATGCTCTGGAACGGGAACGTGCGCCAAAAAACGGCCCTCTTCCTGCCCGATTTTGGCGTACTTGAGAACGCGCTGTTGGGCGTCCTCGTCCACGACCGGCCCGAGTGTGGTTGCCGGGTCTTCGGCCCGCCCGATACGAATGCTTTGCACGGCTTCTTTTAAGCGGGCGCAAAACGGCGCATACGCCGAACCGACGACGATCACGCGCGAACAGGCGGAGCATTTTTGACCGGCGAACCCGATTGTCGAGGCGAGCGTGCCCAAAACCGCTTCGTCCAGATCGGCGTCGTCGTCCACGATGATGGCGTTTTTACCGCCGAGTTCGGCGATAACGCGCTTGATTTCCCGCTGACCGGGGCGCATTTTCGCCGCGCTTTCCATGATGTGCAAACCGACCGCGCGGCTTCCCGTGAACGCAATCACGGCAACGCGCGGATCATCGACAAGCGTCGGGCCGATGGCCTCGCCGTCGCCGGGCAAAAAGTGCGCGGCATCTGCGGGACAACCTGCGGCCTGCAAGGCTTCCATCAGGAAATAGCCGGTTCGGCTGGCTTGTTCCGACGGCTTGAAAACGACCGTATTTCCGGCAACGAGGGCCGCGACCGCCATGCCCGTCAAAATGGCAAGCGGAAAATTCCACGGCGCGATAACGACGGTGACGCCGCGCGCCTCGTAGAAATACTCGTTCCATTCGCCGGGGATGTTGCGCTTTTGACCGGGCGCGAGTGTTTCCATTTCGCGGGCGTAGTAGCGGCAAAAGTCAATCGTTTCGGCGACATCGGCATCGGCTTCGCGCCACGGCTTGCCGCATTCGTAGACCTGCCACGCCGAAATCTCGAACCGCCGCCGGTTGAACTCGTCGGCGACGCGGCGCAACAGATCGGCTCGCTCATTGACTGGGGTTTCGCGCCACGTTGGGAAAGCGTCGTAGGCGGCGCTAATGGCGCGTTCGGCCTGCTCGACGGTGGCGAAATGAGGGCGCGATGCGGTACGGCTTGTGTTCGACGGATCGGGTCGCTCCCAAACCGGCGATGTGGTTTCCGCTTTGCCGTTGATGACGACCGGCACGGCTTGACCCAACTGCGTTTTGACGGATGCGAGGGCATCCAGCATTTTTCGCTGGTTTTCCGGCTCGGCGAAATCGACTTCGGGTTCGTTGGTAAACGGCGCGTCCTCTGCAACGCCGCTCGCTTTGCGCTTGAAAAGCGAACTCAGCGACGTTCGGGATGGCGGTTCGGAAGGGCTTACCAGCAGTTTTTCCACGCTGCCTTTTTCGCCCGCGCTGCGGATGAAGGAATCGTTGGACGAGTTTTCCAAAAGGCGGCGCACCAGATAGGCCATGCCGGGCAAAAGTTCGCCGAACGGAACGTACACGCGCACCCGCTCGCCTTGTGCGGCAAGGGCGCGGCCAATCGGCTCGCCCATGCCAAAAAGTACTTGATACTCGACGCCGCGCGCGGGCACGTTATACTGCGCGGCGAGGGCTTGGGCGTGTGCGACGGAGCGGACGTTGTGCGAGGCAATCGCGGGGCGCAGGGTTTGCCAGTTTTGGATTAGGAAATCGGCGCAGGTTTCGTAGTTGGCGTCGGTTTCCCATTTCTTTTGGTACACGGGAACATCGTGCCCGCGCTGGGCGGAAATGATGGTTTCAAAATCCCAATACGCGCCTTTGACCAAGCGCACCCAAACCGGCGTGCCGCGTTTTTTTGCCCACGTAGCGAGTTGCTGTAAATCTTTAAGCGACCGTTTCAGATAGGCTTGGCTGACGATTCCGACATCGGGCCAATCCTGAAATTCCGGCTCGCAGAAAATTTCCTCGAAGATGCGCTGAGTTATCGTGCAGTAGTCGTGCTGCTCCATGTCGAAGTTCACGAACACGTTGTTTTGACGGGCCAATGTTAGGAGCGGGCGCAAACGGGCTTTGACGGCCTCGCAGGTTGCATCGGCGGCCATTGGGTCGAAGCGGGCGTACAGCGACGACAACTTAACCGAAACATTAACTTTAGGAACCGGGCCGAACGGGGCCGTGTCGGTTTGGTCGTTTGCGGGCCACGAGCGCGCGATAACCGGCATTTCACGCAAAAGGGAAATATATTTGGCTTGGTACGCTTCCGCTTCCGCTTCCGACGTGACCGCTTCGCCCAGCAAATCCAGCGTGAACGTCATGTTTTGCCGACGCAAACGGGCAACCGCACCGGCAGCCTCTTTGGCGTTCGCGCCCGCGATAAAGCGGCGAGCCATCATTTTCGCGCCGATGTGCGCGGACTGCGACAGCAAACTGCGCGACGGGGCAAGGGCGGTCAGCGATTTCAAAACCTGCGCCGCGCCGGGCGGAAGGGTGACATCGGGGCGCAGCAGATATTCCTGCAAATGCCGCGAAACCGATTCGGGCGTTTGCAAAGCGGGGAGGGCGTCCACGAACCGGAACAATTCGACTTTGAGCGTGTCGTCGGACGTGGACAAGGCCATCAAGTTATCGTAAAACCAGTCGGCTGCGTTTTTGCGCTTTTCCTGCTGGGCGACGCCCGCGAAAAGGGTTTTGCCGCGCGCCTGCGTGTCCGCTTCGAGCGGGGTTAAGTCCGCGCTCGCGCGAGCATTGCGCCCATTTCGCGCGCCGTTTTTGTGTCCGTTGCCGTTCGGGGTGGGGGGAGTAAGATCGCCGACGGGCGGGTTTTCTTCGATAACCGGTACTGCCAAAAAATTCAAGCCTCCGGTTTTCAGTGTACCCTTTCGCTCGGTTTACTTCCCGTTGCGCTCGCGGCCTTCCATGAGGCCGCGCCGGGCGGCTCTGCCGAACATCCAGCCCAAGCCCCCGAAAATCAGAAACGCGAACAATCCGGCAATCGGGCCGAGGTTGCGGCTGAAAAATTTGCCGAGCCACAGGGCCTGCCCCCAAAACGTGAGGGACGCGAGCGCGTCCCAATACCACGGGCGGCGTGGGGCAGGCGACGGCGGCAGTTTCTTTTGTTCGGGCACGGCGTTTGGTACATTTTATTTTACCGCTTTTGGGAACTTTGCAACGAAAACAAAACGCTTGTGTTTTCAGGTACACTCTTTGCCAAAGCAGGCGGGCAAATCCAACGACGCCGCCCGCTTGTTTCGCAACCCGTTTGTGGAGGAACTTTCGATGACCGTACAACGTTTTGTCGCCGCCGCCCTCGCCACGCTTTCGTGCGCCACGCTCGCCGCCGTATCGTTCGCCCAGCCGCCCACGCCCGCCCCCGGAAAAATGGCCCCTCCCGGAAAAATGGGAAAGATGGACAAAGGCAAGATGGGCAAAATGGACAAGCCCGGTAAAAAGATGCCCATGCGGGACAGCAAAGGCCGCTTCATCAAAACGCCGCCCCCGCCCGCAAAAATGATGGGTAAAAAAGGCGGCATGGCGACCGGCGCTCCCGGTAAAAAAATGCCGATGCGCGACAGCAAAGGCCGCTTCGTGAAAGCGTCGCCGTCGCCCGCGCCCAAAATGGCCCCTAAACCCAAAATGTAATTGAAAATCCCCCGCCGTTCAAACGGCGGGGGATTTTTTTATGGTTCGATGGTTGCGATAGGTTCGCCCATTTTGCCCCGGCAGCCCGCGTACAAATCGCCCGCGAAATACAAATCGGCATGTTCGCGGCGGCTGACGGGCCGTGCGCTTCGCGCTTTGTAATGGTACTGCAACGCCCACCGTCGGCTGGCGCTTTGGTTCGGCGGCGTGCCGTGATGCAGTAAGGAGGCGAAAAACAACGCCCCGCCCGGCGCGAGCGGAACCAAAACGTCGCGCTCAACCTGCACGTTTTGGTCGGGGATTTGGCAGTCACGCAAATGCGTGTGCGCGACCGGGCCATCGTTTTGCGTGCCGGGCAAAACGTGCATACAACCGTTTTCGGGTGTCGCCGCGTCAAGGGCGATCCACACGCCGATAAGTTTTTCGGGTGGCCCCCACGAAAAATACGCCATGTCCTGATGCCACGGCTTTTCGCTCCCGACGCGCGGGGGCTTGATGAGTGCCATATCCTGAATAAGGTCGCACGGCTCGCCCATCAAACGGGTCAAAATGCTTTGGATCGTTTCGTGCGCGACGGCGAATGCTTTAAGTTGCGGCGAAAATTCGACGAACCGCCACAATTTGCGAACGGCGTCCGCGCGCTCGGTCGCGCTCAAACCGAGCCATTTGTCTTTCCATTCCGGTTCGGGCTGCAATCCTTCGTAGCCCGCGAGTTCACCGTGGAGTAGTGCGCGCAACGCTTCGCGCGCCTCCATTACTTCGCTGGGTGTCAGCACGTTCTCGACCGCCAAAAAACCGTCGCGGTGATACGACGCGAAATGCTCGCTCGTCAATGCGCCCGGCGAGATAGCGACATCGGCAACGCGCTCGTAGCGGTACAAATCGGCGACCGGGCGGACGGACGAAACGGGTTCGGCAAGCATAGGAAAACACCCCTTTGGCTTCTGCGCTTTTTGATATAATAGGCCGAACTTACCCCGAAATCCTTTATAAACCGATGCCATTCCGACCCCACGAAATCCAGTACGAACAGTGTTTGTGGAAAGAGAAGCACATTTTAGCCCTGTATCCGCGCCTGCAAGGATCGGTTCTCGCAGATGGTGAATGGCACGATTTTCCACCTGTCGCTGCCTCGTTTGGTCGGTATCGGGTTTACGAGAACACGTATTTTCAGGCCCTGTTTTCCACCCGTTCCGCGTCGGAACTCGACGAGTACTGCCTTCTCGCGCCCGCCTCTGTTGACGACGATGCCGAATGGCTTCTTTGGCGCGACGATCCTCTTGAATAGCGCCGAACTAACCGACGCCATCGAGCGTTTGACGTGGCTTGAAGTGGTCATGGCAGGTGTCAACCAACAGTTGCAGGAATGTTCGCGCAACGCATGGGCGGTTTGGGAAAAAGCGAGCGGTGGGATGTTAAGCCAAGAAGACCCGGATTCGGAAGAAATCACGCTTTTGCCGCCGCTTGACGGAGAGCGGGTTGGAAAAAAGCGCATCCCAATGCTTGACGAGTAATGATGAACATTTACCGATGCCCACGCCTTTGTACGACGACCCCAACTTTTTCGACGGCTACGCCCGCATTCGAGACAACCCGCTTTCGGCCAACGATGTGCTGGATATGCCCGCCATCGAAAGCCTGTTACCGCCAACGCTTGACGGTTTGCGCGTTTTGGATTTGGGCTGCGGAACGGGCGGACTGTGCCGGTATATGGCGGAAAAAGGCGCAAAGGTTGTTCTCGGCGTGGACGTTTCCGAGCGAATGCTGCAAGTAGCACGCGACGAGGGCGACGCAAATGGGCGCATCGTCTACGCGCAAATCGACATTGAGAACTTCGGTGTTACGCCCAGCGGCTTCGATGTGATCGTGAGCAGTTTGGCGCTGCATTACATCGGCGATATTTACCGCATTTTCGCCAGTGCGCACGAATGGCTGGCCCCGAACGGAACGCTCGTTTTTTCCGTGGAGCATCCCGTGACGACGGCGGGCCTGCCTCCCTACGAGGGCTGGGAGCGCGACAGCGAAAACAAGCGGGCTGCATTTCGCTTGACCCATTATTTCGACGAAGGCGAGCGCGTCCGAACATGGATCGTGGACGGCGTAACTACTTACCATCGAACCGTGTCCACTTATCTGAACGCGCTTATTTATCACGGCTTCACGGTTGAACAAATTTTGGAACCGACCGTTTCGCCCGATTTTGCCCGCGCCCATCCCCAATGGGAAAGCGAGCGGCAGCGGCCTTTATTTCTGTGCGTCAAGGCGCGGAAGATCCCTTTGGGACGCTGAAGGCGTTTATCGGAAAAGCGGCCTTACGTGCTATACTAAACCGATATGACTACCCCGTCCGCTTCCGCCGCGCCGACGCTTGCCGCGCCCCCGGCTCGCTCGTTTTGGCCGTTTCTGGTTTCGCTGGCATCGGTGGCGGGGCTGGCGGAATTGGCCTATGCCATCGTCGGCATTTCCGAACTGTCCGTGTATCTGGAAAAAGGACTGGGGCTTTCGGTTATCGTCGGGGCCGCGTTCGGGGCGTTTTATTTGGCGGAAGCCGTCCTTAACTCCCCGATGGGAACGCTCGCCGATAGGTTTGGACGCCGCCCGCTTATGGTGCTGGGCGCACTCGCGTCGTTTTTGACGTGTTTGGGCTTCGCCTTTTTGCGGGTTCCACAAACCACGGCGGGGCTGTATTTGGCCGGGGCCGCCGTGCTGCTCATGCGCCTTGTCGATGGGGCCGGAGCTGCCGCTCTGTGGCCCGCCGTTTTCGCCGCTGTTGGTGACCGCGTACCCGAAGAGCGACGCACGACCGCAATGAGCGCGCTCACCGTGACGTATTTTGCCGGGGTCGCGCTTGGCCCGTTTGTGGGCGGGTTCGCCAATGAATGGGTCGGGGAACAACTGCACACCACGCCGGATCAAGCACAGCACTATATGCCGTCGCTGCTTTTGGCTTCCACGCTGTTTTTAATCACGGCGATTGCCGCGTATTTCGTGGCCCCGCCCAAAAGCCAAACGCGAATTGTTCCCGCGCAAGCCCCGCCCGGCGGCGACGCCCCCGGCTTGAACCCGGTCGCCCAAGCCGCCGCCGTCGAGCCGATTATCGGGCACAGCACGGAAACGCCCGCCGACCCCACCGACACGCACGGCGCGTTTTCTTTGCAGGCCACCAAGCAGGCGTTCGCGCGGTTCCCGTGGCTGATGTTGCTCGCCCTTGCGACCTTTATGGCGGTCGGCTTGATTATCCCGTACGTGAAGTTGTTCGCGCTGGAACGCTTCGAGATAAAGGAAACCGAGTTCGCTAAACTCTTACTCGTTCCCGCCGCCATTATCGGCGTGCTCGCGGTTCCCGCCGGACGGCTTGCCGATAAATTCGGAAAAGTCATCGCCGTGCGCGGAGGCATGGGCGCGTGCGCGGTTGCCCTATGGATCATGGTTTCTATCGACCATCAAGCCGCCGTCGTCGCGGGCGGTGTATTACTGGGCTTAGGCTTTTTGTTCGCGTTCCCCGCCTACATGGCGTTTTTGTCGGATTTGACCGGGCCGCACGAACGCGGTGGAACGCTGGGCGCGGTGCGGGCCGCGCAGGGCGTGGGCGCGCTCATCGGCACGATTTTCTCGTCGCTTTTGCACGATAAGATCGACCACGATGCCCCGTTTTATGCCGCCGCCGCGCTGCTGTCCGTCGCCTTTTTGATGAGTTTGGTGTTTATCAAGCCGGTTACGCCGCTCGTACCAGTCACCTCCGACCCCGAGACCGATTTGCGCCATGATCGGTAGCCATGAGGAGTTTTTGCGCGAAGCCGTGCGCTTAAGCATTGAGAACGTGCAAACCGGACAGGGCGGGCCGTTTGGGGCCTTGATTGTGCAAAACGGTCAAATTATCGCGCGGGGCCAAAACCGCGTCACGCAATCCCTCGATCCGACCGCCCACGCCGAAGTGTCTGCAATTCGCGCGGCTTGCCAAGCCCTTGGCACGTTCGTTTTGAGCGGCTGCGTTTTGTATACGTCGTGCGAGCCGTGCCCGATGTGTCTTGCTGCCGCGTACTGGGCGCGCGTCGATGCCGTATATTTCGCCGCGACACAAACCGATGCCGCCGATGCAGGCTTCGACGACGCTTTCCTATACCGCGAGTTCGTTTTGCCCATCGCCGAACGCACCTTGCCAACCGTCGCCGTGCCCGAAGTGCAATCCGAAGCGGGAGAAGCGTTTGAGGCGTGGCGGGCGTCCATAGAAAAAACGCGCTACTAACTGGCACTGTAAGCAAACAAAAACGCCGCGCTGTCTAAACTGGACAGCTCGGCGTTTTTTGTATCGTTGGTGAAAACCTACTTGGGGCCGGGGGGCGGGCCGGGAAGGGGCGGCGGAGCTACTGGGGCAGCGCCCGATGCGACGGGAGCTTTTTGTGAAACGGGCGCAGCCGCCGTGCTCGCACCTGACGTTACTGCGGGTGCGCCGCTGGCGTCGTCGGCAGGTTTCGAGCAGCCCGCGCAAAGCAGCGCATAAGCGGCGAATACTGCGGCCCCTAATAAGGCAGCGCGTTTGCTTAACACCATTTAGTTGAGTTCCGTCCGGTAGGTTGCGATGCGGTCGGCGATTTCTTGGCAGGAAATTCCATACGACCACGAAATGGCGGCTTTGTCGCGGCACATCGATTCAATGTCGTCTTTGCGCTTAGGCATGACGGTAAACGAGTAGGAACCCGTTCCTGTCGTTTGGTAGGCCCCAACAGGAACCGACTTAACGTGCCCGTCCGCATAAACATAGCTCCACATTTTGCCGTGCCGAACGCCACCGGACTTTACGCCGTCCGTACCTTGAAAAGCCAATCCAAGCGTGTAGTATGGATAATCGTAGGTGTCGCCCATCATGATAAAACTGGCAGGTTCTTTGACATCCGTTATAGGACGACCTACCGACGCGGAATCGTGTACCAAATCGTAGTCGCTTGGTTCACCTGCGGGCTTGTAAGACCCGCTACCCTGAAACAAACCGATGCTGTCGCTAATCGAGTACAGACCATAATTGGAGCCGTAACCCAGTTGGCGGCGTTCTTTGTTCCACGGGTAGATGTTCATACCGGTATATATAGCGTCTCGCTCCGGACAGAAAAACACCTCGTAGCTTTTAAGATATGGCTGCAAGCGAACAACCATATCGCCTTTTGCCGGGTCGCCGTAGTAATACACATCGTTCTGGCAGGTCGGATACCGCTCGTCGTAGTCCTGCGTATATTGCATCAAGGCATTGCCCAGCTGTTTCAGATTGCTGACGCAAGAAATGCGCCGGGCCGAGGCGCGCGCGCGGGCAAAGACCGGGAACAAGATGGCGGCAAGAATTGCAATGATGGCGATAACAACAAGCAGTTCAATCAGCGTAAAGCCGCGCCGTTTGCGCGATGCGCCTTCGCCGGTTTGCAGCCAATGAGAAACAAAAGAGTTAGGCATGGATTAGTCCCTTCAACATAAGTACGGAAGAACCATCGCTGCACAAAATCGCAAATGCAGCAGGCGTTCAAAAGTGTTACGGAACTATAACCCATGTTTTGGAGTTTTGTCAAACCATTGAAAAGAATTTGAATTTTTTCTGTCAAATTTGGTTACAGTTACGCGCTACCACAGATGGCACGAAGAAGGGTGTTCAGGAAAAATGTAAAACAATGACTTTTTTACCGGGCAGCAAAACCGCCTCCGCGCCGCTTTGTCGTTCCGCGCCCGTAACCCGTTGACCGTTTGGCGGGCGCACGGAAACCGTTTGGCTTTTTTGCGACAGCAGCGTCGCGGTTTTTATCTTGCCCGCTTCCCAAACCATACTGACCGTGACGCCGCCGCGCGCTCGCAAACCATCCACGCTGCCGCTTTGCCATTCGGGCGGCAGGGCGGGTAATAGGTGAATTTCGTAGCCGCCGCTTGCGTCGCGGACGTGCGATTGGAGCAGCATTTCCATGATTCCCGAACAGGCTCCGAAGTTGCCGTCGATTTGAAAGGGCGGGTGCATATCGAACAAATTGGTCGCCGTCGATTTTTGTAGCAGTAAACTCAGATGGGCATGTGCCTGCGTACCGTCGCCCAAGCGCGCCCAAAAGTTGACGATCCACGCGCGGCTCCAGCCCGTGTGCCCGCCGCCGGACGCCAAGCGTCGCTCCAAACTGACGCGGGCCGCGCGGGCCAAATCGGGCGTCGCTTGGGGTGTTATCTGGTCGCCGGGGTGGAGCGCGAACAAATGCGAAACATGACGATGGCCCGGTTCCGGTTCGTCGAAATCCTCCATCCATTCCTGCAACTGCCCGTGCTTGCCAATCTGAAACGGAACCAGTTTGCTTTTCGCGTTTTTCAAGCGGGCGACAAGCAGGGTGTCGGTTTGTAGAATTAGGGCCGCCTCTATGACGCTTGCGAACAAGCCGCGCAGAATTTCAATGTCCATTGTCGGGGCCATGCACACGCTCGCCCGCTGACCATCGGCGGTGCGGAAACCGTTTTCCGGCGAATTAGACGGGGCCGTAACCAAATACCCGGTTTTTGGATCGGTAACTAAAAAGTCAAGGTAAAACAGGGTGGATGCGCGAAGGGTAGGGTACACGCGGGCAAGATACGCCGTGTCGCCGCCAAACGAAAAATGCTCCCACAAATGCTGGCACAGCCACGCGCCCGCAGCGGGAAACTGCCCCCACGACGCCCCTTCGCCCGGCGACGTGAACCCCCAAATATTAGAAATCGTATGCACGACCCAGCCCAGCGCCCCGTAATGGACGCGGGCCGTTTTTTCGCCGGGCGTTTGCAGCGATTGGATGAAGTTCAAAAACGGAACGTGGCAGTCGCTCAGATTTCCCGTTTCCGCAGGAAAATAATTCATCTGGTCGTTGATATTATGGTGGTAGTCGCCGTTCCAAGGGGTTTGGATGTTTTCCGTCCAAATGCCCTGCAAATTGGCGGGCAGGCGCGAAATCGGCGACGAGGACGCAATGAGCAAATACCGTCCGTAGTCGAAATACAGCGTGGCCAAATCGGGATCGCGGGCAAGACTGTCTTTTTGCACGGCCCGCAATCGCGCATCGGTCGGCAGGGCAGCGGTTTCTGGTGGCGTTCCATTTAAGTGAAGCCGAACGCGGTTAAATCGCGCTTGATAATCTTTGATGTGGTCGGCGCGTAGCGACTTGAATGATTTTTTCGCGGCCCGGTTCAGCGTTTCCGCGATGGCACGGTCGGGATCTTCGGATGTGTTCCAGTTCGTCGCGGCGCACAAAAGAAGGGTTGCCGCGTTTGCGCCTTCAACGCGGATTTGCGCCGGGTTGCCGTCTGCGAAAACGATTTGTCCGCCGTCGCACAGAACGCGCACGCGGGCCGCGAAGTGCATTCCGCCCGTGGTTTCGGTTCCGCTCAAAAGTTGCCCGTGCAAAACCAAGTCGCCGTTCGGGGTGCGCTCGACATGCGCGTGTTCGCTTCGGTCAAGCGTTACGGTGAAAGAAAGGGATTTTGGCTTGTCCGCGCTTAAGTGCACGACGAGCGCGTTGTCGGGCAACGAAGCGAACGCTTCGCGCGTGTATTTCACGCCGCCCACTGCATAATCCACGGTCGCGGTTGCCGTGGAAAGGTGCAAAGTGCGGCGGTAGTTTTGCGCCGATTCGGGCGCGTGGTTGTCGAAGGCGATTTTTAAGTCGCCCAAAAACTGGAACGAGCCGAACTGCCCGGTCGCGCCGTTTTGCGAACCCGGCCCACGGCACACCATGCTTTCATACGTGCGTTTTTGCGCTTCCTCGTACTTTCGCGCGAAAAGCAGTCGGCGGATTTCCGGTAGCGCGGCAAGGGCGGCGGGATTGTCGGAATTTTGCGGGCTGCCCGACCATAAACTTTCCTCGTTCAAGCGGATAAATTCGGCGGGCAAATCGCCGTACACCATGCCGCCCAAGCGTCCGTTGCCAATTGGCAAAGCCCGCAGCCACGGCGGAGAGTTGACCCCATCGAATGTTTTGCCCGCTTCGTCGGGGTGGGTCGCGGGCGTATCGTACCAAAGCGTTCGTTCCGGGGCGGCATCGCGGAAAGGCATAGGAATTTCTTTCACGGTTTTGTAGGCGGCGTGTGTCAATTATAAGGGAATTTGCTCAGGCGGCGTCAAACCTAAGCAATGGAACAAAGCAATGAGCGAAGAACGAATTTTTCTCTGCACAAAGGACGGGGCGCACAAATTTTGGCGCGTTTTGGTCGAGGGCAACACGCAAACCGTATGCTGGGGGCGCATCGGAACCATCGGGCAAACGTTGACGCGCGAATTTTCCGATTCAAGCGAAGCCCAAAAAGCGACGAGTGCCCTTATCGCACAGAAAACCGCGAAGCGCTATGGGGAAGTTTCCCGCGACGAAATGGCGGCATTCGCGCCCGTGCCTACCGCGCGGCGTGAAAAAGTGATTGCCCCCGCCGAGTTTCAGCTTTTACTCCCATTCGACGAACCGCAGGCTACGCCGATTTTCGTTGCGCCTTCGGCAATTGCGCCCGTCGCCTCCGAAAACCCGTTGTCGCTTTTCGACTGACTTTTACTTGACGGGCTTGTGCTCGATAAGCACCATGTCCCAATAAACGAGTTTAGGAAGCGTGAACTCAATGAATGGCCCCTGCGCGTCCGACCCCCGCGTGGCGGGCAAGGAAGCCATTTTCCCCCGTTCAAAATCGGGGGATGCCCACCAAACCGCAAGCGCGGCGTCTTTTAAGCCGGTTTGCGTGTAGTATTTGACCGTCAAACTGCTTTCCGTAGGCGGGGTGGGATAGTCGGCGGCATCGTCGCGCCATTCCGTGCGCCTTTGGTTCCGCAGGTTGATGAGATGCAAAACGTGCCGCCTGCCGAGGGCGTCGGCTTTGGCGAACGCCCAAATCGTGCCCGGCTTGGCGTCCGCGCTGGTTTCCGTGTTCGTGGAAATGACGGCGCGGGGCTGGTTTATTAGACCGCCTTGCAGCACGTTTTCATTGGCAACCAGAAAATCGTAATAGTTGCGCAGCGCGGCCTTCAGCGGCGCGGGCGTCGCCAAATGCCGATTCGGAAAATACTCGCTATCGAGCAGGTTGAGGTTGTCGCCCAGTTCCAAATGCGATGCGCCGCTTGCGAAAATTACGGCGTCCGTTAAAAGGACGCCGGGCAAATTGAACGCGCCGGGTTTCTCGTCGGAAAACTTTTGCGCATGTTCGTAATTCATGTACGCGGGCAAAACGACGCTTTTTTTGCCGCCGCTCCACGTAACGCAATTATCTATGAGCGTTTTGAGGTCGGCGTATGTTTTTTGCCCGGCGAACGGCCAGCATTCCACGTACAAAGCGTCCACGTCGGCGCGGGCGGCGGTGTCGTACAAGCCGTAGCCGCCGACATTGTTGAAAACGATGGTTTTCTGCAAGTTGGCTTTGGCGTTATTGAGAAACGGGCGAAACGTGGGCCACACATCAACGGGTTTTCCGTCATAGGTGAACACGGGTTGCGGCGGCCCGCCCACGGAATCAATGTGCCAGCCGTCGAACGGGTACGCGGCGAAAACGTCCTTTTCGGCTTGGAATAGCGTGTTTTGCCAGTTTGTGTTAGCAGGATTGAAAAGCGTCAGAGACGAACTCGCCCACGACGACGGCAGCGGCAGTTCGTAGGGCTTCGTGTGGTTTTGGTCAAAAAACAGTCCCCATTCCGGCGAGACGCCCTCGGCCTCGTATCCCTGCGTCGCGCCGTACAGCAGGTTGTAGTTCATCGCGGCGATGTTGGCTTTGTGCCCGAACTGAATAGTGTCCAAAACGGTTTGCCGGTAGGTCGGGCGGTTGGCAAGATCGGGCCACGAAGCGGCGGGGGCGGCAACCGTTCCGGCGAGCGGACGATGGTGCTTATACTGCCAGTCGTAAAACTGCAAGGCGTTAATGTGATAATCGATCAAGTGTCGAATGACGGTTTGCGAAACGGGCGCGGACTGATTGGGAAACGTGGACAAAAAGCCGTAGCGGGGAAAGCGTGTCCAGCGCGACGAAACATCCACGGCGGTGGCTCCACTGGCAACAAGACGCCCTTTCTCATCCTTCGCCCAAACCGCGACGCGATAGCCTTGAAAATCCGTTTTGGGCGGCATCCAAACCATCGGGATCGTTTTCGTTGCGCCGGGCGCAAGAACGACGGTTTGCGAAACCAATTCGGCGACCGGCGTTTGCAAATGCCATGCCGCGCCGCCGATACGAACGGTGTTTCGCGTTTTCGTCGGATTCGTTAAAGCGACGGAAATCGTAACCGGTTCGCCGGGCGCGTAGCGGGCTTTATCGGTGGTTACGTTGTGCAGGAGCGGCAGAGCGGGCGGGGCCGCGAAAACCGGCACGGCGCGTTCGGCACAAAGCGAAAGAAACAGTACGCCCGCTAAGGCGGCGAAAAAGCGAAAAGGGTGCATCGTTTGGTAGAGTGAAACACGAACGGCCCGGTCTTTGACCGGGCCGTTCGCCGAATAGGCAAGCGCGCTAATGCGGCGCGTTTTTGAACTCGTCCTTGATATGCGACGGGACGGCGGGTTGCGGGGTTGAAGTCGCGGCGGGAGCGCCCGGTGCTCCCGCTGCCGTGGTGTCTTCTTTTTTGCCACAGCCCGCGCTAACAAGTACGCCCAAAAGCGTGACAACGAAGGGGAAAATAAAACGGCGCATTGGCTTTACTTCCATTCCGGCACGTTTTTGATGTCGTTCAAGAGATTGGCTCGATCCGTTGCGCTATCGCCGTTCGGGCCGGTGAAGTTGCCCCACATATCATTGGACACGGATTGGGACGGGCTGACGGCTTTGGCGTGTCCATCGAAGAACAGCACGTTCGTGAACTTGGAATGGCCCTGCACACCCGAATACGAGGCGTTGCCGTCAAAATTGCCATCGGCGGTGGAGCGATAACCCAAATAAAACGGCGTGATGTCGATGGCCGCGCCGCGCGTTTCACCGATCATGATGGTTCCCGCCGTGTTGCTGATGATGCCGACCGCCCCACTTCCGCAGGGTGAATCGCCGACGCAGGGCCAAAACTTGCCACTCGTTCCCTGTTCGTTGACCCCGGCGCGGTCGTTAATGGCATACGAGCGCGGGTAACGCGACGATTCATCGCCGGGCGTACCCGTACCGATAAAGCCAAATGTTTTAACGGTTGACCAAGCCGCCTGATTGTCGGGACACATGAAAACGCCGCCCGTGCCTTGATCGGCATAAGGCTGCCCATTGTTGTACGGACGCCCCCCGTTTTTGATGTAGGGGTACACGCCGTCCTTCCACGACTCCATGCCCGCCGTCCACCATGCGTGCCCGGCAACATTGCTGACGCGCTTGAACGGCGCGGTTTCATCGTAGTCTTGGAAATACTGGAGCATTCCCAGCGCGAGTTGTTTCTCGTTGGACAAGCACGACGCCTGCCGCGCTTTTTCGCGGGCTTGGGCGAAAACGGGGAACAAAATCGCCGCCAAAATAGCGATGATGGCTATGACGACAAGCAATTCAATGAGCGTGAAACCCGCCCGGCGCGAACCGGAAGTCTGAACAGCGGCGCGTGAGCGCGGCGAAACAATAAACGAAAGCATCTTTGACCTCATTCCGACAGTGTTTTTCATGTGTTCTCGATTTCTACCAATTCTACAAACTTAGGTTTGTATCAACGGTTTACCCGTTTCAAGGGGTGGATATGCGTCAACCCGTTCGCTTGGCGGACGGCGCGACCGAGGAGCGCCGAACGAGCGTGCCGGGCAAAAGCAGCTTTTCGTTGACGGCCCGCTCGCCCGCGATTTGTCCCAGCACCATTTTTGTCGCCGATACGCCGATACGATGCAGGGGTTGGTGAATGGTCGTCAAGCCCAGCAGTTCGGCGGAATGGTCGTCGTTAATTCCGATAAGCGACAAATCGCCGGGAACGCTTAAGCCCCGCTCACGGATGGCTTCCCATGCCCCCTGCGCGATGCCGTCGTCGCAGCAAAAAACGGCGGTGGGCCGGTCGGCGGGGGAAAGGTCGAGCAGTTTTTGCATTCGCTCCCGGCCCGACACCGGGTTATAATCGCCGGGCAATACCAAGCGGTCGTCCCACGAAATACCGGCGCGATCCAGTGCTTGTCGGTAGCCCGCTTCGCGCTCGCCGGAACTCAAAAGGAAGTCGCCGCCGCGCAAAAACGCGATGCGCCGATGCCCAGCCTCGATTAAATGCGATACAGCATCAAACGCGGCCTGCACGTTGTTCATATCGACCGTGGACAAAAAATCCTCGGTGCGGCTTTCGCCGATAATCACAAACGGAATTTGCCGACGGGCGAACCCGGACAGGGCTTCGACGGAAAGAAACGGCAAAACGAAAATGAATCCGTCGCAATGTCCGTCCAAATAACTCGAAAGATTTTCTTGAACGTCTTCCCAATGCTCCTCGGTAATGATGAGCGTTTTTTGGTGGCTTGCCCGGTTACCCGCGAAGATACCATCCAAAATAGGGCTGATGTACCGGTCGGACATCAAGGAGCGGGCTTCTTGGTAAAGCATAACGACGCCGACGGTGTTCATGCGTCGCTGGGTCAAACCGCGCGCAATCGCGTTCGGCTGGTAGCCCATTTCCTCGACTTTTGCCAAAACGCGCCGCCGGGTTTCTTCGCTGGCAAAACCGGGCCGGTTATTCAAAACCGCAGAAATCGTCATCGCGGAAACGCCGCAGGCTTTCGCCACGTCGCGCATCGTTGCCAAGCAAATCACCCCCTCGTCGTGATGGTTCCTTTACACGTCTACTTTACCGGTAAAGTACCCGTATGATAGCCCCTGTAAAACCGGTTGTCAAGCGAGTTTTCTGGGCAGCGGTTTTTTGAGAAGGTGTAACCGAAAAGCGCGCGGAACGATAAAAACAATCAAACCGTTTGAAAACCGTTCGCTCAGCCCAAGCCGTCGGAAGCCGAAACCCTTATGCTGTCAAATTCTTCGCAAACCGTCACGCCCCCGTCCGCGCCGCGCGTTCTCGTGGTCGCGTCGCTGGACAAATACCACCGCGATTTTGCACAAGCCTCTGCCCCATTTTTTGAAAAACTGGCGCACGAAAATACTATCACCGTTGATTTTTCCAACGACAATGCTGCGATTAACGAAGAGAATTTGGCGCGCTGTAAGGCGTTCGTTTTGGTGAATGTGGCCCCGTTCGATTTGATGCCGGATCAGCAAGCGGCTTTGCAAACCTACGTCGAAAACGGCGGGGGATTTGTCGGCGTTCATGCCGTCGGACTCACGGGGTGTATGTTCCGGCCCGAAGGCACGCCGTACTGGCAATGGTTTGAGGATTTGCTGGGCGGCGTTCGGTATTCGCCGCACCCCGCGTACCAAACCGGTGAAGCCGTCGTGGAAGACGCGAGCCACGCAATCACGCAGAACGTGCCCGCCCGGTTTTCCCTCGCCGACGAATGGTACGAGTTCGACAAAAGCCCGCGCCCCGCGCCCGGCATTCGCGTTTTGGCAACCGCCGACGAAGCGACCTATAAGCAAAACGCGCCGATGGGCGATCATCCCATCGTTTGGGTGAACGAAACGTACCGCCGGGCGGCGTACATGTCCCTCGGTCACGACGCGCTCGCGTTCCAAAGTCCGGCCTACACAACACTTTTACAAAACGCCGTTTTATGGGCGGCTTCGTAGAAACCATGCAAACCGAAAAACGCATTCTCGTTCTGCACGAAAACGGCGGGCATCACGTCGCGTTTTCCGCGCGGGCCAAGCCGTGGCTGGATAATTTGGCGCAAGCGCACGGTTTCGCCGTGGATTACGCGCAAAGCACGGACGCCCTAAACGACACTTCGCTACGCCGCTACGCCCTCGTTTTTCAAATGGATTATCCACCCTACGGTTGGACGCCCGACGCCGCGACCGCGTTTGAAAACTACATCACAAATGGCATCGGCGGCTGGGTCGGATTGCATCATGCCGCACTCTTAGGCGAGTTTGACGGCTACCCAATGTGGAACTGGTTTTCCCGTTTTTTGGGCGACATTCGCTACGAAAACTACAACGCCGATTTCGCCTCGGCAACGGTCGTTGTGGAAAACACAGCCCATCCCGTGATGCGCGGTGTTCCCGCCGCCTTTCCCATCGCCCGCGAAGAATGGTACACGTTTAACCGCAGCCCGCGCCCGAACGTTTACGTCCTCGCCCGCGTGGACGAGGCCACCTACGTACCCAATTCGCCGATAAAAATGGGCGACCATCCCGTCGCGTGGACGAACCCGAATGTCGCCGCCCGCAACGTCTACCTGTTTATGGGACACGGCCCGGAACTCTTCGATAACTCTGCCTACACGACGCTTTTACAAAATGCGCTTTTGTGGGCGGCGGGAAAAGATACCGGGCCGTAAATCTGCGCCCGCTTAAGGGCGATCCGCGCAGTTTGTGCGCGTGGCGTTTTTTGCAAGCAGCGGGCTGTTGGCTTCGTCTTCGGGAAAATGGCTCAAACTAAGCTCCTGCGACGCCTTGTACCACTTCGCGTGCCCGTCCGCGAACGCGAGATTAAAACCCTTCATGTGCGGCATATAGTTGCCTGCCGTTCTCTCGTAGGCGATAACATCGTCGCACCGACCTGCATAGGGGCGTAGGTAAGCGCGATTATATACCGAACCCTTTCCTGTTTCACGCAGAATGAATAGGTTAGCGGGAGCGACAATCATCGCTGCGGAAAGCCCGGCGGGAAGGATTACGTTGCCGCTCATGTGATAACCCACGTTCGGCGGCACGGTATCAAGCGCACCGTTTGGCATATTGGTCGGGCACAGCCAAATCTGCTCGTTTTTCGTATACGGCAAAACGCGGTCTTTGTAGTTATAACCGTTCGCGCCCGCAATCCCCGACCGGTTCAAGGGATAATCATTTACAACGGTCGTCCCGTCGGTGGACTGCGATACCCACGTTTCGTCGTAATCCTGAATGTACTGCATCATCGCAAGCCCGATTTGTTTTTCGTTGCTCAAACACGCGGACTGCCGCGCTTTTTCACGGGCCTGCGCGAACACGGGGAAAAGTATCGCCGCCAAAATAGCGATGATGGCGATAACGACAAGGAGTTCGATCAGCGTGAATGCCGACCGAAGGGGGCGCACGATTTGACCGCGACCCAATAAAGAAAACCGCTGCATTAAAACTTCCTCCTGCACAGGAACCGAGCAGCCGTCGTGGCTGCTTGTTGAGAAAAGTATAGCACAAAAGCAGGCAAACAAAGGCGTTATTTTCCGCTATGATAAAATAATGCCTGACACGGGCAGTGCGGCGCGTGTTTGAAAGCGCGGATTGTGCCGCTTTTTTTCTTAGGAGATGGTTCTTGGCTCTTGATTTGTCCGTTGTTGTGGTGACTCACCGTACCCGCGATCAGGTGCGCGATTGCTTGCAGTCGCTCGTAAATGACGGGGGAACCGAAGGCGTTCAGGCCGAAGTCATTCTCATCGACAACGCCAGCAACGACGGAACCGTGGAAATGGCGCGAACTGAATTTCCGACCGTGCGCCTTATCCCAAACGACGAAAACGCCGGTTTTTCGCGGGGCAATAATCAAGGCATCGAGGCGTCGCTCGGGCGCACCGTTTTACTCCTGAACCCCGATACGATTGTGCCGCGCGGCGAACTCGCCAAATGCGTCCGCTTTTTGGACGAACAGCCTGCCGATGTCGCCGCGATGACGTGCCGCGTGCAGTCCACCGATGGCTCGCTCCAATGGACGTGCAGCCGAAAACTGGTGACACCGTGGAGCGAGATTTGCCGTAACCTTCTTTTGGATCGCGCCTTTAAGAACAGCGATTTTTTCAATCCCGAACCCGACGTGCATTGGGACAGGTCGGACACGCGG
>CAXTBP010000101.1:0-19180 GCA_964241985.1 uncultured Armatimonadaceae bacterium
GTCCAACATGAAGCAGCTGGGTGTCGGTCTGATGATGTACACGCAGGACTACGACGAAACCCTGCCCGGCAACGACATCAGCGTGGAAGGTATCGGCTTCGATTTGGGCTTTATGCAACCCAACACCGGCGCTCAGTATACCAAGCGAAACTGGGCGCGCGATACGCAACCCTACATCAAAAACTTGCAGGTGTTGGTTTGCCCAAACGCCGTACCGCGCTCCGAAGGGGCTTCCGGTGCAACGAGCGTCTACCGGGAAACCACGACTTCGGGCGGTGGCAATGCGAGCTATTTGCTGAATATCATCGCTTCAACCAAATCCATCGCGGTCATTCCCAATCCGGCAAGTATCGTTTACGTGTCGGAATACAAATATATTAGCCGCGCTGCCCAATGTCGCCCGCGCCGCCAGCCGGATCCGCTCACCGGCTGGACAGCGGATTACACGGGTCTTTATCAGGAGTTCAACCATCCGTTTTACAACGCGATGCACAGCGGTGGTGGCAATCGCCTCTTTTGCGACGGTCACGCGAAGTGGAACAAGCGGACGGCGATGACGTTCGCGGATTATGGTGCGACCGGCAACAGTGTTGGCGGACGCGCTGCGACCACTTTTTTCCGCGACGATGAGGCGGGAACCAACGCGGACGATGCCGAACAGTTCTACGCCGCGTTTTAGTAAAATGTAACCGCAGTAGACGGGAGACAAAAAAGCGCGGCCTCAGTGCGAGGCCGCGCTTTTTTCGTTCGGTTCGTCTTTGGTTATGACGCCTTCCTTGACGCGCCACACTTGGGCGCGGGCGATGGCTTCCGGGGGCAGGGCGGCAAGATCCGTGACCGTCAAAAACGTTTGCCCGCCGCCAAGCGCAAGCGCGAAAATCTGGGCGCGGCGAAACTCGTCCAAATCGGATAATACATCGTCGAGGAGTACGACGGGCGGTTCGCCAACCATTTCCTCGATCAAGCGGCGTTCGGCGAGGCGCAGCGATAAAGCAACCGTTCGTTGCTGCCCCTGCGAACCGAACGTTTTGACATCGATGGTATTGTCTTTGTCCGGCCCGACCCGGAAACACAAATCGTCGCGTTGGGGGCCGAGGAGGGTGGAGCCGCGCTGCATTTCGTCGCGGCGCACGGCAAGAAGGGCGGCTTCAAAAGCGCGGGCGACTTCGGATTCGGTTACGGCATCGGGCGGGAGCGTAAACGACGGGCCGTATTCCACGGTCAACGTTTCGCGGCCTTCGGTTAAGGCATGATGCACGTCGGAAGCGTGGGCGGACAGATTTTCCAGATACGCGCGTCGTCGTTCCATGAGTTTCGCGCCGTGATCCACGATTTGCGCCGTCCACGCATCAAGGGAGTCGATACCGACGTGGCCCCAGCGCACGTCTTTGAGAAGCCGGTTGCGCTGCTCTAATGCCCGCTTGTAGGCCGATAGGGCAAGGACATAGCGTGGCGAAACCTGCGCGATTTCGTAGTTGAGGAACCGCCGCCGCTCTTCCGGCTCGCCGCGCACAATATCCAAGTCGGCGGACGAGAACAGCACGGCGTTGAAATTGCCAATGATTTCGGTGACACGGCCTTGCTTGCCCCTATTGATTTTGACGATTTTGCGTTCGGTCGTTGGGCCGCCTTGCACGTTTTGCGCCCCAATCGCCATTTCGAGTTCCACGTCGCCCTGTTTTTCGCGCGAAACCTGCGCGACGATACGGGCGGCCTCGGCTCCGAAGCGCACCATTTCATAATCGCGTCCGGCCCGAATACTTTTGGTCGTCGCCAGCGCGTACATACTTTCGAGCAGGTTGGATTTGCCCTGCGCGTTCGGCCCAACGAGCAAATTCAGCCCTTCGGCGGGTTCTATCTGCTGATGCGAATAGTTGCGAAAATCGAACAAATCGAGGCGGGATACGCGCATAGGAACTTCTAAATAAAGAAAAGGCCGCGATTGGGACGCGGCCTTTTCTTTGAGTGTAGCACGGGCACAAATAGCCCGTCAACGCGAATGCGTTTTATTTGGTGGGCGGGGTCACGCCGCCGCGCTCTTTTTCCACTTTGAGGGCCGATTCGGCTGCGGCCTTGTCTTCTTTGGCCTGCTTGTTGTCGGGATCCAGTTTGAGCGTTTGGTTGACGATTTTGAGGGCGTCGGCAAGCCGTTTGGGAGCCGGGATGCTTTGGTCAAGCAGGGTCGCGTGGCCCAGATCCGCCATCGCGTCCGCGTAGGCTTTTTTGGCATCCGGCGCTTTTTTGTTTTTGTTGTAAGCGGCTTCGGCGATTTTCAATTTCGCGGTCGCATCGGCCACCGTCATTACGGGAGGCGTCAGCGATTTGGGCGTTTTGTCGGCTTCCGGCCCGACCTCTTCGCCCGCTTTTTTGGCTTCGGCTTTATCGTCGAAACCCGCGAATGACAGCTTGTGCGAATCGTAGTACGCGCCGCGATAATTGCGCTTGCCGCCGCCGCGCGGATTGACATGGCAATAGGCGCAGGGCACGTTTTCGTTTTTGGTGAATTTGGGGAATGCCTGCGTTTCCTGCGGTTTGGGAGCCAGCAGAACGCCTGCGACCAGCAAACCGGTGGGCAAACCGGCGAGCCATGCGGCGCGGTTGATTTTGATCACGGAAAAACCTCCTTGGTGGCGGGTGCGCGCGGGTCATCCCGCGAAAGCACCCAAACGATGCCCGCGCGCAAGGCTGTCGCCTTTCAAACGGGAAACGCTCTTTGATATGGACGTTTCATCACGGCACGGGTTCATTCCTCCCTACAAATAGGGGTAAGGACAACCGTAAAAAACTTCACTCTGTACCTTGACAGCCGGTTTGCGAACATGATAGTATCTTCTTGCCGTTCCCCGCGAATGCGTTCCCGAAAGCCGCGTTTTTCGCGGAGTAGAAATGCAAAAACGGGCGAATAGCTCAGTGGTAGAGCGCCTGTCTTACAAACAGGTGGTCGGGGGTTCAAATCCCTCTTCGCCCATTCCGCACTTTTGGCGCGGGTTTATGGAGGAGTAGCTCAGTCGGTTAGAGCGCCGCCCTGTCACGGCGGAGGTCGCGGGTTCGAGCCCCGTCTTCTCCGGTTTGTTAAAAGCCAATCTGCAAATGCAGATTGGCTTTTTTGTTTTTATAAGAGCGCGGTCAGTTTGGCGCGCAATGCGTCCGGTTCTACGACGTTCAAATCAATGCGCGACGCGCCCAAAAACGTGGCGAAGGCCTGAAGCCGCTCGGCGAGTGGCGCGGCGACAGCGTCGGCTTTATCCTGCGCATCGGGTTCCAAGCGGAGCGAATGGACATGGAAAACTCCGGTTTTGCGGTCAATTTTAGAGTCCAAGCGGCCCACCAAATCGTCACCGCGCAGAATGGGCATTACGTAATAGCCCCATTTGCGTTTGGGCTGCGGCGTGTAAACTTCCCAAACATAGTCGAAATTCCACACGCTTTGCAAACGCTGCCGGTCGTACACGAGCGGGTCGAGCGGGGCCAACAGATGCACGGTTTTTTCGTCGGTTTCGTTGCGGGTCTGCGTCGCGGCTTGCAAAGCGTCGGTGTCTTCGCGGAGCGCGAACCACGGGCGGGCGTCGCCTTCCACGAGAACGCGCAGCAGGGCGTCCTCCCCGCCTACGGCAGTCACGTCGGCGGGACGCGGCCTGCGAAAGAGGCGGCGGGCGCGCAGGCGTTTTCTAATTAGGTGCGCGGTTTCATCGGACTCGTGGGGCAATGAAACCGCGCTTACCGGCGGGTGCGAACGGGAGGGGCGATCAAACCAGCGCTCGAAGTTTTGGCGTTTGGCGACCATCAAATGCCCGTGCAGCCACAGTTTTTCCATGACCCGCGACGAAATCGCCTGCTTCATTCCCCAACCGGACGTGGTGTGCCCGTCGCTTTTGTCGGCCTGCCGGGTACGAAGCGGCCCGTGCGTGTCCAAATGGGTAAGCAGTTTTTCCGCGACGGTTTGCTCCTCTTCCGTTAGAGCGTGCCAACGTCCGACGCCGTTTTCCCGCGTTCGCATTGCCCGCACGAAGTACGGATAATCCTCGATGGGCAGAACGCACAAATTAGGAAAATAATACTCGAAAGCGTAGCGGGTCGGATCGTTTGATGTGCCATACAAAACGTCGTGCAAATCGGAGGGTCTATACTGCGCGACCCGCGCCCATAAAATCAGATCGTGGATGCGCCCGCACACATTGATGGAATCTTCCTGCACGAACTCTAACTTCCGCACGACTTCCACAACGGTCGGCACGGCTTGAAAATCGTTCAGCGCAAAAGCGTTCACCAAAAAGCGGCGGGCGGCGACTTGGGTTAAGGAGATTGGAAGTTGGCTCATAAAAAGTAAAGTGTTGCCTACGGGGTAGCAGGCTTGGGAATATCGGGCCGGTAAAACAGATACGACTGATCGACGAGGGTTTTGTACGTCCCTTCGATATTGAAGGGCAGCCATTCCGCGTACATTTTGTAATCTTTGTATTTGTCGAGCCGAATGTCGCGCTGCAAAACCGCAAGGCTTTTTCCTTGCTGGATGCGGGAAAGCACGGCGGAATACAAATCTTCCAAATATCCACGATAGCGTTTGACATCCGCTTTGCTGCCCATATCGGCGTGACCGCCCACGAAAACGGCAAAGTCCATTTGCAGCACGTCGTCGGTGGAATCCATCATGCCCTGAATATCGTAGCCCTGCAAATCTTTCCACGGCAAGCGGCCCAGCGTAATCCAATCGACGACATACAAAACGTGAGCGGGTTCAAAACGCATCGAGACGGAGCCGCGCCCGTTGTTCGGCCTGTGATAGCGTAAGTGTACCTGACTGCCGCCCAGCGAAACCGTTAATTCGTTTTTGGCCGTTACGTCGGGGATTTGTGTTTTGGCTTGCGTGCGTACCAAATCGTTGCGGGCCAACTCCTGCGCGACAAAATGGGTGTTGGGGCCTGCGAAAACCTCGCCGCCGTACACATGGTCGGCGTGGTTATGCCTGTACAGCACAAACCGCACGGGCTTGTTGAACCGTCGCGCGAGTTCCGCTTTGAGATAGGTTGCCGCTTCCGTACTGATGGGGTCGGTCACGATAATACCGTCGTTTGTTACCATGAACACCGAGCGATAATTGCCCGCCGTGAACCGATACACATTGCCGCGCACCGTTTCGATAGTGTAGGCTTCCGCAACCGGCGGGGCGGCAGTAACATAGGCAGGCCGAACGACGCACGCGGCGAAAAGAAAAGCCGCCAAAAGAAACAAACGGGTCAAAAAATGCGTCCTCACAATCGCAACAATCGAGTATTATAAAACGTTTACCCGGCCCGCCCGCGCGGCAACCGCAACCCCATTTTGCCCAAAGAAAACGAAACGATGAAAAACACGATACCAACGACGGTACGCCCTTCCCTTGGTTTTCCGCCGCGCTTTGTCCGATGCGCCCAGCAAGCGGTAGTTACAATAGGAGGTGTGGCTTTGGCGATGGGAGCCGCATCCGCAGGCGCGCAAACATCCGCCAAGCCAGACGCCGTTTTGGACACAAAATCGCCTATCGGCACGACGCAAATAGCGCGGTGGAAAAACAATAAAGCCTCCGCTTTCTGCTTGATGTTCGACGACAGCATTCCCAGCGATGTCGCAAACGTCGTGCCGGAACTCAAAAAGCGCGATATGGTCGGCACGTTTTACGTCAATCCGGGTGGCTTCGGCTGGGGAAAGAACAGGGCCGCGTGGGAAAAAGAGTTGCCGCGCATTCCGCAAGTTGTGTACGCCAACCACACCATGACGCACAAAGGGGCGCAGAGTAAAGAACAGCTCGCGGACGAACTCAAAAAATGCAATGATGTCTTATACAAAATCGTGCCGGGCAGAACGCCGCGCCTGATCTCCTACGGACGGCCCGGCGTCAAAGCCGAAGACTGGACGGTTTCCGATGCCGACGAAAAGCAGTTGCTCGCGCAAAATCACTTGATTGACCGGCCCCCGTTCGGCGACCACGGCGCGATGATTGCGATGACGACAGCCGAGCAAATGGCAAAGCGCGTGGACGATGCGATTGCCGCAAGGCGCATGGATTTCATCGTGTTTCATGGCGTCGGCGGCGACTGGATCGTGACCCCGCTGCCCGTTTTTGCGCGGTTCATGGAACTGCTCGACTCCAAGCGCGACAATTTGTGGCTAACCGACCCGATTTCCGTTCACAAATACGAAACCGAGCGCGACGCGGCAAAAATAACGTTGGTAAGCGCGACGCCCAAACAAATCCAGCTGCGCGTGCAAACCAAAACCGACCCCACGCTGTACGACGCTCCGCTAACGCTCGTATGCTGCGTTCCCGATGCGTGGGCCGCATGCGAAATCACCGGCGCGAACAAGCAAGTAACACGGGCAACACCGCAAAACGGCGTACTACAATTTGACGCCGTGCCAAGCGAAGCCGTTATTACCCTGCGTCCCGCCAAAGTACGATAAAGCAACAAACGCAATGCCGCGCTTTACTTGGCGGGCAGTGCGATAATCTGCGGGTGGTCGCTGAGGCGCAGTTGCACGGCGGATTGTTTTTGCAGCGTTTGAATGGGCGTCGGGCCGGTTGTCGGGTCGTAAATCGTGAGTGTGGAAAACGGCTTGCCTAATCGCACGGTTACCGTATCTTCGCCGGTTAATCGTTCGTTCCACACGAGCAAAAACAGCGTGCCGTCGCTTTTTTGTAGCAGTAAATCGTGAACCGTACCGGGTTTGTCGGCGACGGAATAGGGGAGCTTGCCCGCATTTTTTGGCGCTTTGCTGGAATTTTTGTCAGACAAAATGGTCGTCAAATTGTGCAAGTACAAAGCGGCTTTGCGCGGTGTGTAGTCGGGTTTGTAAAAGCCGAACTGCTGATTGCCGCCCTCGTCGGAACGGTCGCGCAAACCGTAGACCGACGTGTAGCGAAAGCCGCGCGTGAATTGATCCAAATACATGGTCATCAAGTTTTTGGCGTGGATTTCTTCGGTAATCGCGCCGCCAATTGTCGTGCCGGTTTCGGTCGTGACGCGCGGCAGGGTTTGCAATTCCGCCACCGAATAGCCGGGAAAATGCTTGCCCCACGTCACGCCGTAATTCCCGTACAAGCCGTCCACTTTGCACGCGGGTGACGGGTCGGCGGCGTCCCACGTTTTGTTGTTGCCGAGGCCTGAGGAATTTGGGTGGTAGATATAATTATGCACGTTGGCGAAATCGGCGTATTTCGTGCCGTCAGGCATTAAGCAGTTCGCGCCTTTGGGAATCGTCAAAAACTGCAAGCCGACGTTATCGCGCTCGGCCCCGTTTTCGCTAATGCTCCACACGGGATAGCGTTTGAGAACCGGGTCGCTTTTGACCGCTTGGTACAAATCGCGCTGCAATTTGGCGACCGCGAGCCACGACGGATTCTTGCCGCCGCCCATTTCGCCTTGATATGTGACGCCCCAGTTGTTCGGCTCGTTCGGCCCTTCAAGCGCGACCAGCGCGTCCGCCTGTGCCAACTGCCGCGCCCCGTCGAGCAAGCGGGTTAAATTTGTTCCGCCGCTGCCCAAGCCGTAGGAAAAACGGACGCCGGTTTGTTTGTGCAGCGCAATCAGATCGGCGACGGGAATATCGCTCTCGTAGCCCGTCCGAATCCAGCCCAAGCCCATATAGGACGCCGCTTCGGCAGTTTTGGCAAGCGTTTCCCCGCGCCGCGAAATCGCCGAGTTGGCCCCGATACTGCTTAAAAAATCCGCGGCAGGCCGCGCCGTTGTCGGGGCCGGTTTGGGCGTTTGCGCGTGCGCCGCGCCAAACGACGCAAAGCCAAGAAGGGCAACCGAAACCAAGCGCGTCAGCGAACGCGAAACGAAGAAAAAGGAGTGCGGCACTGGAAACCTCTGCATCTATCGTTGCCCGAATGGGGCGCGTTTTCCTGCCCGAAAAAAAGTCGTGCGCGTTCATGGTTTTTTCAGGTTCGGTCGCTATCCTAAAAGTATGGAAAACCGAAACTTACTATTAAACGACGACGCGAACGATGATGCGATTGTGGGCACGATCCTGAACCGCCGCGCGGTTCTCCGCCACGCCGCCCGAGCCACTTTTGCCCTTGCGACCGGTGGCCTGCTGCTTCAGGGCAGCGATGCCTTCGCCGCCCACGCGGCTTTGCAAAAACAAGCACAAAAAACCGTAAAATTGGTCGCAAGCCCCGCCGTTACCGAAGGCCCGTTCTACGTGGATGAAAAACTGAACCGCTCCGATTTAATTGGCAAAGCGACCCGCGCCTCGATTGCAAATGGTGTACCACTTGATTTGACCTTCACGCTGTATCGCCTGAATAACGGCGTGTTCGCACCGCTCAAAAACGCGGTCGTGGATATGTGGCAGGCCGACGCGCACGGCGTATATTCCGACGAGGACGCGCCCATGAACCACGAAAACACAGCGGGGGAAAACTGGCTGCGCGGCTATCAAGTCAGCGACAAAAATGGCGTTGTGCATTTCAAAACGATTTTTCCCGGATGGTACGAAAGCCGAACAACACACATCCATTTCAAGGTGCGCGAATCCGACACGACCAACGCCAAAACGAAAACCACCAAAGAATTCACGTCGCAATTATTTTTCGACGACAAACTCGCCGATACCATTTTCGCACATACTCCGTACAAACCGCGCGGCGACCGACAGGTTCGCAACACAAACGACATGGTATTTACCGAGCGACAAACCGACGGAACGCAGGCGGGACAGCATTTGACCGTTGCTGTTGCGCCCAGCAAAACGGGTCGCGGCTATGCGTCCACGTTTGCCGTCGCCCTTACCGACACTAATCTGCGGAGTGGCGGACACAGAGGGCATGGCCCGGGCGGTTTTGGTGGCCCGGGTGGCCCCGGCGGCCCACCGCCCGGCGGTTTCGGTGGCCCGCCCCCGCAGGGCCCGCCCCCGCAGGGCCCGCCCCCGCAGGGCCCGCCGCCGGGCGGTTTTGGCGGCGGCCCCGACGATTGGTAAGAAAAAGCGCGTCACAAAAACGAGGACGCCAAACAGCAGAACGCCGACCCGCGCGGGTCGGCGTTGGGAGGGAACCCATGAAAACACGATGGCACAGTGAACCGCTTATTTCACAAACGAACTTTTGGCCCATTGCGTTGCTTAGTTTTGCCGTTTTTGTTGCGGCTGCCCCGCAGGCAGCGCGTGCGCAGGGCATTGTCCGGTTAAGTCGGGAAGCGGACGCGCCAGCTGCCGCACGGAACAACGTCGTACCACCGCCCCCATTGGTTTTCAACGCGGCCACTTTACCCGTTGCCGTTTTGGATAAAGCGCTGGCGCTAAATGCCGAGCAAAAAGCCACCATAGGAAGTTTGCAAACCGCGCTACAAGCCGAGCGTCAAGCCGTAAGCGCCCTGCGCGTTGCTCCGCCGCAATCTGCCGTCGCAGACGCGAACCTCCGCCAAAACGCAACGACAAACGCAAACCCGATAAGCACAGGCGGCGCGGCAGAAGCGGGTATTCGATTGGCGGAATCCGTCGCCGTTTCCCCGTCGGCCCAAGCGGTGAGTGCGCAGGCGGAAGGGGAAGCGTTTCTTCGCTTGCAAGGTGCGGAACTGGCGCTTGCGCGAAACGAACAAACGACCGTCCGAAAAATCCGCGCTTTGCTGACGATGGAGCAAATAACGCAGTTAAAAACCACGGAAAGTGACGCCGCCCTGTTTGACGCTGTCGGCCTGCCGGTCGAACTGCTTGGACAAATCGTTTTGACGCCGGACGAACGCACAGCCGTTACCGCCGTTTTCAAAACCGCGCGGCGTCAGTTTCAGCGCGCCACGCGACAATCCGACCGCGATGCCGCGCAAAACGACGCCTACACCCAATCCCTTGCCGCGCTCGCGCCGCAAAATAAAACTGTCGCCGAAGCGTTCTTGAAGGCGCGCCCCGCTACGCAAGCCACCCCAGCGACGGAAACGCAAAAGTAACGCACCTGCGAAAACAAAAAGCGGTGCGGAAGATGTTCTTCCGCACCGCTTTTTACTTGGCTCTTTGGGCTACGCTTGCTTTGGTAGTTCGGCGACGCCATTTTTCCACGCGGACGCGAACGTGTCTTCAAAACTATCGTTTGGTTCCACAGGCGCGATTTTGCCCTCGGCTTCCATCCACGCGACGGTGCGGCGAACGCCTTCGCGCCATGAAATCGTTTGGCCTTTATAGCTGCCGTCGCGCTTGATTTTGTCGTTGTTGAAAATCGAGGGCCACGCGAAAATATCGCGGGTTCCGCCCGACATTTTGGGTGCGTGTTCAATTAAAACGTCGGTTGGCACGTACACAGGATTAAATGTGCCGCCAACCTCTTCGGCGACTTGCTCGTGGTAGGTGTTCCATGTCATCCATTCGTCGCCCGTGATGTTGTAGGCTTCGCCCAGAGCCACGTCCTTGCCCATAACGCCGATGAAGCCTTGCGCCACGTCGTCCACGTGGCAGGCGGCCCACAATCCGGTTCCGTCGCCGGGCACGAGGAGGGGACGGCCCGCCCGCAAACGCGATATGAAGGTTTCCGCGCTACCGACCGGGCGAATAAGCCGGTTGCCTTCGCCGTAAGAGTGCGACGGGCGCATGATCGTGGCGGGAAACTTGTCGTCCTCATAGGCGCGCAGAAGCAGTTCCTCGCAGGCGATTTTGTTTTTGCCGTAGCCGCCCGGGCTGTGGTACGGCTCAGTTTCCGAGATCGGGATTTGCGTGGGCGGGCCGCTGTACACACAAACCGTCGAGCAGTGGATGAACTGCCCGCACTTGCCGCTAAAAGCCCTCACCGCCGACGCGGAATCATCGGTCGAAAACGCAACCATATCCACGACCACATCGTAGTTTTTGCCGTCGAAGGCTTGCTCAAAGGCCGCGTAGTCTTTGCGGTCACCGTGGATGGTTTCGTACGCCGCGCCATCCGGCAGGCGCACTTCGGATTTGCCCCGATTGAACAGGGTAATTTCGTGCCCGCCGGTTTCCAACAACTGCCGGGCAATCGAGGTGGAAATAAGGCCGGTTCCACCGATAAACAAAACACGCATCGTCGCTTTACTCCAAACTAAGAAGGTCTTAGTCTACGGGTTCACCGCGCTTTGCGTTGCTTCCTGCGCGGTGCTTGCACCGACTGCAGTTTGCACCCGCCCCCGTTGCGGCAAACGCGACGGCGTGCCCGAAATCCGCGCAAGCGACATGTCGGTATTCGGTGTATTGCCTTCACGCAGGAAATCGAGGGCTGCGACGATCAAATCCGCTTCCTCTGGTGTCAAATCGCGGCTCGCGGGTCGCCCGTCCCAAACGCGACGCGCCATTTCCCGCACGGCCTCGGCGGTTTCAGCGGACGCGGGCGTATCGCGGTTGCCGGAAAGCAAGCCGGTTAAAGCTGCCTCAATTTGATCGTGATATTTGCTCCGCTTCACACCACTGGCCGTCCACAAACGGCACAGCGGAACGATTGCCCGCGCGTCGCCAAAATCGGCAAGATACAGCGCGGCGCGAATGCCCGCTTTGCGATCCAAAACTTTGCGCCCCGCCGCGCCCTGCGACGGCGCAAAACCCGCCAAAACGACAAGCCGCACGAACACGGCCCACGGGTGCATTGGCTCTAAATCGGCCTCGCGCGCGAGGGTATACAGCGTGTCGGCGGCCTCGGCTTTTGGCGTGCGCCGCAGCCATTCGCGGGTGTGCGCGGACGGATACCAATCCTCGTCGGCGAGCCATTGGTGCAGTTCCGCCAAACTCAAAAACTCGGCTTGCGCGGGCGCGGTGGGCGCGGAAATAGGGGAAGTCATATCTTTTTATACCGCGCGGCCTCCGCGTTGCGGGTCAGGTAAACTAAAAGTACGTTATGTTACCCGCTCAAACTTCCCCGATTTCTTTTGACTATCACAGCCATCATGCCCGCTGCGGACACGCCGTGGGCGAGATGCGCGATTATATCGAGGCCGCCCTCGCCCTCGGTATGACCACGTTCGGCGTGTCCGACCACGGCCCCGCGTATTTTTTGGAAGGCGACCACGCCCTGCCCGGTACGCAAATGGCAATTTCGGAACTGCCCAATTATCTAAGCGAAGCCCGCACATTACAGGCCGAATACGCGGGAAAAATCGACGTTCGCGTCGGCCTTGAGGCCGATTTTATCGAGGGCGAAGAAGAAACGCTGGGCGATTTAATCGCCGCGCACCCCCCGCTGGATTATGTGTTGGGGTCGGTGCACTACGCTTTCGGCGTCAGCATTTTCAATAAGGGCCGCTGGGACAAGGGCGAAACGGCGGAAGAGGTGTACGAGGAATACTATCGCTTGGTCGCGCTCGCCGCCCAAAGCGGTTTGTTCGATATTATGTCGCATCTAACGGCGGGGGAAGCCTACGGCCCGCCGATTGGCGACGATTTGGCCCGAATTTTGTACCCGCCCGTCGCCGATGCGGTCGAGGCGTCCGGGTGCGTCGTGGAAATCAATACGTCGGGCTATCGAAAAATGCCGCCGCGTTTGGAGCGCACCGGCGACGAACCGTTTCCGAACCGCCAAATGTTGCGCCTCCTAATCGAGCGCGGCGTCCCGCTCACGTTCGGTTCGGACTGCCACAATCCCGACCAAGTCGGCTTTGCCCGCGACCGTGCCGCTTCACTTTTGCAGGAATTGGGCGTGGATATATCGCGCGGCCCGCAAGTTTATACCGTGCGGCGCGGGCCGGTGTTTGCCTTTGCCACGCACTAATTCTCCGTATTGTTCGTAGAGGTTTTGCGATTGTCCGTGCCGTGGATATGGGTATCCTAAAACACCGTTCGAGAAACCGTTGAAGGAGCGATACGATGCGAAGCGGCCCATTTGTTTGCGTAGCGGAAATACTACTCCTGCCTTTGTTACTGGAAAGTCCGGTTTGCGCGCAAACGACCTATACCAATCCGTATACCGGCAATCAGTTCAATAACCCGAATTCGTCGCTGCTCGATACCGCCATTTTGGGCGTGCGTAACCAGATGATGCTGAACAGTGCGCTTGCCAATGGGCGCGTCTCTTCTTCCATCCTGCGCGAAGCGTATATGAAGCAAATGCGCTTGGGCGAAAGTAAAATCAAAACCGGCAAAGCGACCACGCGCTTTACGCAACGCGCCTTTCCCCTTGACTATTGGGTGAAGCAAACCGGGGGAACCACACCGGAAAAACGCAAACAAAACGCCGCCGAGCTTACGGCCCAGCGCGCGATTTGGATGCAGGAAAGCCGCGCCCGCAACGTGGATCCCATGGACATGGCACAGGCGCTTGGCCTGACCTTCGTGCTTGCCCGCGAAGCGCAAACCGGCGACAAAGCCACCGCCGCCCAGTTCAAAGGCATCACCAACGACTTTCGCACTATGCTCCTCAAAAATCCGTTGTATCAAGGGATGGATGCAACGGGGCGACAACGGTACTTTGAAGACTTGATGATCAATTCCACCGATCCCGTCCGACTTTTACGTGAAGCGCAACGTACCACCGATGACGCGACCCGGCAAAAAGCCCAAGAATCGGGGCAGCGGTATGTGCATTCGTGGCTGCCGTCGGGCTTTACCCGCTACGAAACCACACCGACCAGCTACCAAGAAGTCAAGTAAACGGTTCTGAGCGCGAATCCTGACAAGCGCGAGCGTTCGGCGTGCGAAAGTAAGGTATGCTATGCGTGATGAACCAATCGCGCATCTTTTTGGGAATGGTACTCTTGTTCGTTCCCCTTGCTGTTTTTCTGGAACTCACCCACGCTACGCCCGCCCTTGTTTTTTTTGCGGCGGCACTTGCGATTGTGCCGCTGGCGGGTTATATCGGCGAGGCGACCGAGGAATTAGCCAAGCACATGGGGCCGTCGATTGGCGGCCTGCTCAACGCGACGTTCGGCAACGCGACCGAACTGATCATTACGATTTTCGCCGTTCGCGCGGGCGAACTTGATGTCGTGCGGGCCTCGATTATCGGCTCGATTATCGGGAACATTTTGCTTGTTTTGGGGCTGTCCATCTTTTTGGGCGGCTTGAAGCATAAAAAGCAAACGTTCAATCAAGATGTCGCCGGATCGCAGTCGGTCATGCTCATTTTGGCGGTTGTCGCCGTGATGCTGCCGTCGCTTTTTGTGCACGCGCTTCCCGACAAACAGGAAAAACTGGCCGCCGTTCGGATCGAAAATTTTAGTCTCTGGGTTGCGGGCCTTTTGGTCGTTTTGTATCTGGGAAGTCTCATCTTTTCGCTCGTCACGCACCGCGAAATGTTTGCGGGCGAGTCCGAAATCGACGATGGCGACCATGATCCGCCCAAATGGAAAAAGCGCACCGCCTTTTTGGTGTTGGGTTTGGCGACCGCCACTGTCGCCGTGATGTCAGAGTTTTTGGTGAGTTCGATTGAGCCGACGGTCGAAAAATTAGGGGTTTCCAAGCTGTTCGTCGGCGTGATTGTTGTGCCGATTATCGGAAACGCCGCCGAACACGCAACGGCGGTGACGATGGCGCTTAAAAACAAAATGGACGTGTCGCTCAACATTTGCGTATCGTCGTCCACGCAAATCGCGCTGTTTGTCGCACCGCTTATCGTATTTTTGTCTATTCCGCTGGGCCATCCGCTGCCGTTTGTGTTCAACGATTTCGAGATAATCGCCATTGGCTTTTCGGCTTTGATTGCCGCCCTTATCGCCCGCGACGGCGACAGCAACTGGTTTGAAGGGGCGCAGCTACTCATCGTGTACGCAATTTTGGCGTTCGCCTTTTATTTCGTGCCCAAGTAGAATCGACGCTACGGCGAAACAATGGGCGGCAAGAGATGGCGGGCGGAAAACTGCAAAGCGTCGCGGACGTGTTCGTTCCAGTACGTCCATTCGTGACTGCCGGGGAACTCCGCAAACTCGTAGGGGACAGCGTTTTCCAAAAGAAACTGTTCCATGCGCCGATTGCCCGCTCGCAGATAGTCGTCTTTTCCTATGTCGAAATACAGCGCGGGGCCGAAATACCGGTGGCCCCGGCGCGATAAATGGCGCGTGATGCGCGGCATAAGGCGGTCGCTTGCGTCCCATTTTTTCAGCGCGGCGTCTTTGTCGTCGATTTGATATAGCATCGATGCGGCTTTTTGCAATTCGTCAAATGCGTCATCGCCGCTTTGTATGTCGAGCGCGCCGGATAGCGAGGCGGCACTTACAAAGAGGCTGGGGTTGTCCAAACCGATGCGCCACGCACCGTAGCCGCCCATCGAATTGCCGATTAAGGCGCGGCCCTCGCGCTTGGCAATCGTGCGAAACTGCTTGTCAATCGCGGGCACGAGTTCGGACGCGAAAAACTCTGCGTACTTGCCGCCGCCCGGCGAGTTGACGTACCACGAATCGCCCGGCCCGCCGCTCGCATCCGGCATGACGAGAATGACGCCGAACTCCTGCGCGTAAGCCGCAACGCCCGTTTTGTTGTTCCAATCGTTTTCGCTTCCGCTGGAACCGTGCAACAAATACATAACCGAATAGCGCGTTTTCGGGTTTTGTGTGGTGTCGGCGGGGAGCGAAACGGTCACGTCCACGTCGCGGTTCAGCAGTTTGGACGGCACTTTGATATGCTGAATGGCTTGGCGGGCGGCGTCGATGGCGTCATCCGATACGGACGTCAACGCGGGCGGCGCAATTTCGCCCCGGTTGACGAGCGGTGAAGCGTAGGGCATCAGGCGGTCGGTCATCAGCGTTCGTGGGGGCGTCGGTTTGCCGCCCGCCTCCCATGCGGCAAGCAGCAAACCCGCAATCGCGCGACCGGCGGCTTCCAACCGGGCGACGGCAACCGGGCGCGCAAGCGGTGTAAAGGCGGCCCAATACGTTTCGTCGTAGTCGCCGCCGGATTTGCCGACCGCGCTTTTGTCAGCGGCAAGCAAAGCGGGGACTTGGGCCAAACTGTCCTGCGTTGCGGCGAGCGTCGCCGTAATCGGGTCTTTGGTCGCCGCAACAATGGCGGGCCGAAGCGCGGAGGCCGTAATTCTGCGTTGCAAAAGTTGAGTTTCAAACCGCGAATGGACGCCTTTTTGCGACGGAGTGGACAACTGCCCGTCGTAGTTCTCGGTCGTGTGAAACGGCACGTGCGCGTCGGCGACGTAGTGCGAAAGATACGCGGAATGTACCATTACGTCGTCCCAGCGTTTTTCGCGGAACGCGGACACCAGAAGTTGGTATTGCCGGTTCACCGTCCACGGCAACAGGCCGTCCTGCCGCAGTTGTTCATACGAGCGAATCTTCACCAAATCCTTGTAATCGTGCGGAATGCGCGACAGTTGCGCGCCGACCCCAAAGCGTTCACCGTCCAAAAAGTGGCGGGCCGCTTCCGCGTCGTCGGGCCGGTTGCGCCATCTGTCGGGCCACGACGAGCGGCTGGAAAACCACGGCGCATTGATGGTGAAATACGAGCGAAGCGGGCTGTTTTCCGGCAAACACTGCACGGCAAGCCCGGCGGCATAGGCATGGCCTTCCGCGCCCCACGCCCGCGCCGCCCGCAAAGGAAACGTCAAGCAGGCGGCAGAAAGCAAACTACTTGCCGCTATGAAAGTCGAAGCCCGATACAAGCGCATAAAATCTCTCGCAAAAAAACGATAATAGGCGCGTTGTTGTGTATAATTGAGGAAATTGCGCCATTCGGTTATACCCGTTAGAAACAAAGGAGTATTTATTATGAAGACACGCGCCTTGATGAGCTTGATGAAATCGCTGCCGGTCGTTGTCGCGCTCACCGCCGGTTTGGCGGGATGCGGGAGCGGCGGCGGAACCAACAACGCCTACACCAACCCAACGCCGTCCGCTTCCACGACAATAACCAACGCGGACGGCTCGATTTCCACGACGCGCAGTGTCGGCAATTTAGTTTTTACGCTGACCGCGCCGAAACGAGTGTATGCGTTGCGAGAAACCGTTCCCTTGACTTTCACGGTGCAAAACACCGGCGCGACGGATGCCTCGTCCGAGTACTACTACGGCGGCCCTGCAAGATTTGCTAATGGAACGGTGCAAACCTCGTCTGGGAGGATTGCGACCTATCTGCCGCTTATCTACGGGCAAACCGCCAATATCACTCAGGGGACGCTGGTGTATGCCGCCGGGGAAACAAAAACCTTTTCCCTCGATTGGTATCAAAATGATAACGAAGGTGAATACAATCAAGGCGAAACCGGCCCGCCTCGCGCCGCTGCGGGAACGTACAAAATACGTGCCTATGTAAAGGTGGATAATTTGAACGGTCGAAAGGTTTCCGATTTCGCATTAGGCGTTGAACCGTTGGAGATCGAAGTCCGGTAAATGTGCTGAAACAGCAGTAAAACTCCAAAAACAAAAAGGCGACAGGCTCAAAGCTTGTCGCCTTTTCTGGGTGTCGTCGTGTGTTTTGCTATGCGCGGCGATGATACGCGGCCCATTCGACGACCAAAAAGGCGAGGGCGGCAAGCGCGATGATAGGCCATACTTCGCGCCGAACGCGCACATTTTGCAGGCCGGGAGTGGCGGCGGGCGCGTCGTCGGCATTTTTGCCTTTGGCGGTAAGGCTGTTCTTTTCGGGCGCATCGGTTACAACGACAACGGGTTTGGCAACTGGCGCGGTGTTCGATTCCTGTGCGGATAAAAGCGAGACATAAAACGGGGCCGCGCTGGCGACGTTGGTTTTCGCGTCGGCGCTAACCGCATAAGTTCCCGCAATCGTGGTTTTGTCGTACAAAAGCGGGCCGGTTGCAGGCGCGGGCAAAATGTCCTTTGCGCCGTCGGGGCGCGTAATCGTGACGTTTTTTGCGCCGTTTGGAACCGGCACGAGCGCGACCTCGCCGGGACGCAGCACGCCGCCGCTGTCGCCGGGGCGGGCCGTGAGCCATTGCGTACAGTTCGTCAGGAAAATGGGGAATGCGACCCGGAGCGGCATATCGGAATCCAGCAGGTTCCATGCCACATATACGGAGCGCGTTGTGTTTTTCTCGCCCGCGACGACTAAGGGGCCGCTGTCGCCTTCGACGAGCGTTTGCGCCCACGGCTGCGGCGACACCAAACGGGCGCGGAGCAGTTTGACGTTCGCCAAATCCACAAACCGCATGAGCGGATGGGTGCGGCTCCAGTCCAAAATTTGCGGGGTTTGCGCATCGCCGACCCCGCCGGACGGCGCGGCGGCAACCGGAACGTTTGCGTTTGCGCCCAGCGACTTGCTGCCCCAAAACAAATAGCGGCCCGGCGGCAGATCGGCGGGCGGGGCCGAATTGTCCCAAACCGTCATGTCGTGGCTCGCGCTGTCGGCGGGCTTGTACGACGCGGGCGCGACGGCATCAAGGGCGATGTGCGCGTCCGTGTTCAAAACGCGCTCCAAAAACGGGTTGCCCTCAGACACCAAGAGAATTTTAATTGTGCGTTTGGGGGCAAGCCGCACGGACGCCAAGTTATCGCTTTCCAAATCGTCGCGTAAATCGATTTGGGCCGTGACTTGTCCGCCCTGTTCGGCCCGCAAATTGTCGAACACTTCGGACTTGGTTTCGCCTGATTTAAGCGAAATCTCGTGCGCGTCCGCCAAATTGCCGCCGACGCCAAGATTAAGCGGAAACGTAACGGTTCGCGCCCCGAAGTTCTGCACAGTCACGAACGCCTGCCGCCCTTCGCCGCCACCGAGGGTATCGCGCACATCGAAGGCCGTAATGCCGACGTTTGCGGCCCGTTTGCCGACCGGGATAAAATCAATGGTCGCGCCGCCAAGCGCGAGCGGTTCCACGCGCCCAAAGTCGCCGTCCGAAATCACGGTGACCTGCGCCCCGGCCCGCGAGGCGATAAGCGTTCCGGCAAACGAAATCGCTTCGCGCATATCGCCGGGCGCGTCCGTGGGTTTGGCGGCATCGAGGGCATGGAAAAGTTTTTCGCGGTCGGTCGTCAGCGGCGCGAGGACGACCGGCTTGTCGCCCGCCCAAACGAGGGCGACGGCGTCACCTGCGGCTTTGCGCCCAATCGCTTCACGCGCCAAAACGACGGCCCGGTTCCAGCGGCTTCCGCCGTCGTCGGTCGCGCGCATCGAGGCCGAAGCGTCCAAAACAAGCGCGACGGTTTTTCCACCCAAGCCCGACGCCCACAAAAACGGACGCGCAATCACAAACGCAAGGAGCAGGGCAAGCAATAACTGCAACGCGAGCAGCAAATTTTTCCGCAGTTTTTGAAACGGCGCGTTCGCCTGCGTATCCTGAACGACGGCCTGCCACAAAAACACGGACGCGACGGGCACG
>CAXTBP010000102.1:0-19172 GCA_964241985.1 uncultured Armatimonadaceae bacterium
AGGAACAAGGGAAAAAGACATACAAAATTATACCCTGCTTATGTTAGACACTCCCGCGAGTGCAACAGTTTGGTTTTGCCAATTAATCGCTGTACATTGCTTTGCAGTTTCAAAATTTTCTCTGCGGTTTTTATTTTGCAAAAATCGCGGCGCTTTCTTTGTTTTATCTGTCTTGTAAAAGTCGCGTTAAAAAGTCTCGCCGGTTCCGTAGCGGCTCCAAAAAGTGCGGGCGATTTTGTGGGCGTCGGCTAAATGGGCGGAAACGCCCTGCCGGATGAAGTAATCGCAGACACGGGAAACGTCGCGGGCCAGAATGTCGAAGGCGTGCGGATTCGATGCGATGCGCACGATTTGCGGGAAATCAATTAAGACGATTTGTTTGCGGCGGTACAAAATGTTGTAAGCGGACAAGTCGCCGTGAACGAAGCCGTGCTGCAAAAACAGTTCGATGTTGCGGAGGGCGTCGTCGAACAGCCGCTTGGCGTCGCCGCTGTTTTCAAATGCGCCGGTTTCGCTGAGGGTTGGGGCTGGGTTTACGCTGCCATCATCGTCGCCGATAAATTCCATCAAAAGCGCGTTTTCACCGTGCGCGATGGGCCGGGGAACCGACGCGCCCGCTTCGTGCAGTTGGGAGAGTGTTGTGTATTCGTGCATGAGCCACGAGGTATGCGCGACTGATTTTCCATAGTCGGTTTTCTTGCCCAATGCGCGCATCAAACGGGAGTCGGTCTTTTTGGCTTCGCTGCCATCGGCGGTTAAAACGGAGCGGCCTTCGCGGTACAAAGAGTCGTTGCGTAGGTTGCGGAACTCGCGGGGCCGGTACACTTTTGCGGCGACAAATTCCGTGCCTAAACTTTCCGCGAGCGCGGGCGAGGCCAAACACCGATATACCGACGCTTCCTTGCCGCCTTTGACGGACGCCTGAACATCGGCGAGCAAGTCCTGCTCGTAAAACGGGCGCAACGATTGCAGCAGCCAGCCTTTTTCGTGCCGCGACGGCGTGTACGTTGTGTGAAAATCCGCCTCGCTTTGCGGCGCGTCCGTTTGTGCGACGCCTTCGGGCGCGGCTTGCGCCATTCGTTCTGTTTTCTTGGCGGCTACGCGGCGCGGCTTAAACGGCACGAACGCATCCGGCTCGTTTTCGTCAAAGTCAAGCAGATCGTCTTCGTCGTCAAGCAAAGCGGCATTCACATTGTCTACATCGTCGGCATCGGGCAAAGCGGCAGCGGTCGGCATGGATTGAAATGGGCCTTTAAGCAATGCGATTTGATTACCGTATCGCGCCAAGCAAGTGATTTGCTTAACAGTCTGAGCGGCATTTTGTGGGGTACGATAAAAGGCAGTTATCTCGATGGCGGAAATGAAAAACAATGATGCAAACCCTTGACACTTTGCCCCGCACGATGCGGGCCGTTCGTTGTATCGGGCCGGAAGATTACCGCATGGAAGAGATGCCCCTGCCCACGATCTTGCCGGGCGAAGTCCTGATCAAAGTGGACGCTTGCGGCGTGTGCGCCTCCGACGTGAAATGCTGGGTTGGGGCCGCGATGTTTTGGGGCGACGAAACCCGCAAGGGCTACGTGCAGGCTCCCGTGACGCCCGGCCACGAACTCATCGGAACCGTCGTCGCATTGGGCGACGGCGCGGGCGAGCAGTACGGCCTTGCCCTCGGCGACCGGGCGATTTCCGAGCAGATTGTGCCCTGCGGCGAGTGCCGGTACTGCAAGCGCGGAAACTATCATTTGTGTGTCGTCCACGATATTTACGGCTTCCATACCTACACGCACGGGGGCATGGCGGACTACATGAAGTTTCCGCAACGGGCGCGCAACTTCAAAGTACCGCGCGATTTGCCCCTCGAACAAGCCGCGCTCATCGAACCGCTCGCGTGTTCTATGCACGCTGTAGACCGGGCGCAAATCCAGTTCGGCGACGTGGTCGTGATTGCCGGGGCGGGAACGCTGGGTTTGGGCATGGTTTCGTGCGCGCGCCTTAAAAATCCGAGCGTGCTCGTGGTCGTGGATAACTTCGACAGCCGTTTGGAAGTCGCCAAAAACTTGGGGGCGGACGTGGTTCTCAACGCCAAAAACGACGATGTGATCGCCCGCGTCCGCGAACTGACCGAAGGCTACGGCTGCGACGTATTCATCGAAGCCACCGGCCACCCCGATGCCGTAAATAGTGGCTTGCAAATGATGCGCAAGGGTGGCAACTTCGTGGAGTTTTCCGTCATGGCCCGCCCGACGACGACCGACTGGACGATTATCGGTGATACGAAAGAACTCAATATCTACGGCGCGCATCTTGGGCCAAATTGCTACCCCATCGTGATTGATTATTTGCATCGCGGCCTGTTGAAAGTGGACGGCATCGTCACCCATCAGCGGCCCCTCGACGAGTTCGAGGCCGCCATCCACCAAGTTCACGACGGCAAAGATTCCATCAAAGTTTTGCTGCGCCCATAAACGGTGCAAAACAAAAATATGAATAGACTATTTGCGAAACGATTTCTGCCCGCGCTTCTTGTGGCAGGAACTGTTTCGCTCGCAGCCAACGGTGGATGCGGCAGCGGCGGCGGTACGTCGCCCATTCCGCCCAACTACGCTTTGCCGACCACGACACCGACGCCCACTCCAACGGACGGGCCGGAAACCACGCGGGGAAGCTATCAGGATTTGCACGTCACCTTTACGGTTCCCAAACACAACTATGCCGTCGGCGAAGTCGTGCCCATGACCTTTACGGTACAAAACAAGGGAACCACAAACGCGACGTTTCAAAATGTGTCGAATACGTTTGTTGATACCGCGATACGAACCCCCGACGGCAAGAACGTCAGTGCGGTGAGTAGCACGGAGGTAACCGATACTATAAAGCCCGCACGTTTGACGCAAGTCTACACCCTCGTTCTGGCGGCAGGACAAACGCGCACGTTTTTTCTGCAATGGGATCAAACCGCCAAGTTCTTTACGCCCGACGGCAACCCGACACAAACCGCGCCGGGGACCTACGTTTTGACGGGCGAAATTACGCCGAGTGATTTGAACGGAAGCCCGACACCGGAATTGCCCGCTCCCCCTATCCTTATCACCATTCGGTAAGAAAAAACCCGTTTATGTCAAAACCGAATGTGGCCTTCGCGGCAGCATCCGCGACGCTTGCGCTCCTTATTCCACTTTCCGGCTGTGGAAGCGGGGACGGCACGTCGTCGATTGCGCCCAATGTCACGCTGCCCACGCCAACGCCCAGTACGTCGGCGAGCGCAACACCTACGGCGACCCCCTCGCCCACGGCAACACCGACGCCATCACCGACACCCAGCGGGCCGGTGACGGCGACCGGCCAGTTTCAAGATTTGATTTTCACGCTGACGACGCCCAAGCGTACCTATGCCGTCGGCGAAATGGTTCCGCTTACCTTTACCGTGCAAAATACAGGCGGAAAAGAAGTCACGTTTTCGTCCACGTCGCCGTATTTCGCCGCCGCCGAGGTGACCGATGCAAACGGCGGCTACGTCAGTTTGTTCGACAACCGCACGGAATCACGAAGCAGGCTTACCGTTATTCATACGCTCGTCGTTCCCGCCGGGCAAACCCAAACGTTTTCTATGGAATGGGGAACACAAAGCAATAATACAATGCCGTTCGATCAAACCGCGCCCGGCAACTACTCCATTCGCGGTTATCTGTTCGCCTATGATGCCAATGGCGAGTCGCACAACCATGCCGATTTCGAAACCGCGCCGCTGACGATAACGGTGCAATAATCCATAGCGACCTGACAAAATAGTCTTCCAAAGAAGGGATCGATTTGTGTTATACTAAACGCAAAACCGTTCCCTTCTTTTTTCGTTTCGAGGAACGCTGGTTATGTCTTTCGCCGCCGATAAAACTTACCGTTCCCTCAACGACGCGCCGCCGTCTTCATTCGTTTTTTCGGCGGGAAACGCGAGTGAAAATCCCAATACGCCAAGCCCCGGTGGTAACCAAACGTGGACGTTCGTTTTCACCGACATCGCGCAAAGCAGCGTCTTGTGGCGGACGCAGCCAAACGCGATGGAAACCGCGCTCGCGTGGCACGACGATTTGCTTGTCCGCGTGGCGCAAACACATCACGGCGTCGTATTCAAAACGGTCGGCGACGGGGCGTACCTTGCGTTTTCCAATGCGGACGATGCGCTACGCATGGCCTGCGATGCACAGGCCGCGCTTCATGCCCGGTTCGGCGAAAACGGCACGCACCCGCTGCCGCTTCGGGTTCGGTTCGCCCTTCATTCCGGCGCGGCGCAAACCCGAAACGACGACTTTTTCGGCTTCGTTCTTAGCCAAACCGCCCGCCTTTTAACCGTTTTGCACGGCGGGCAAATCGTGCTTTCGCAGGTCACGGCGGCCCTCGCGCAGCACAACCTCGCGCCCGGCGTTAGTTTGCTCGAACTGGGTGCGCATCCGCTGCGCGATTTCGACAAGCCCGAAATTTTGTTCCAAGCGGTCGGCGGCGATTTCCCTCTCGTTTCCGACCGGCTGCGAACGGAACAGTCCGCGCCACCGCACAATTTGCCTCGGCAATTATCGTCGTTTGTGGGGCGTGAAAAAGAGGTCGGCCTGCTCAAACGCTCGGTCGCTACCAATAGGCTTGTCACACTGACCGGCGCGGGTGGCAGTGGGAAAACGCGCTTGTCGATTCAGGTGGCGGAAAGTTTGGCGGGCGATTTTGAGCACGGCACATTTTTTGTGGATTTGTCCCCGCTCACGGATGCCGCCCTCATCACAGCCGCCGTTGCACAAGCCGTCGGCGTGCCCGCTGTCGCGGGGCAATCGACGCACGATACCCTGCTCGCCTTTCTGCAAACCCGCGCGGTTTTGCTGATTTTGGACAACTGCGAGCATCTTATCGAAGCGTGCGCCCGTTTCGCAGACGCTCTTTTACGCGCCTGCTCCAAGGTTCACGTTTTGGCGACAAGCCGCGAGGCACTGGGAATTTGGGGAGAATTCGTATGGCCCGTGCCGCCGCTTGGTTTGCCGCCGAATCAGGGGCGGACTGTTTCGTTGCAAAAACTCCACACGTTCGAGGCCGTGCGCTTATTCGTGGAGCGGGCGCAAAGCCAAAATCCCATGTTTCAACTATCGCCAAACGACGCGCCGCACATCGTGCGGTTGTGCCACGTTTTGGACGGCATACCGCTCGCCCTTGAAATCGCCGCCTCGCGGGCCGGGGTTCTGTCGCCCGAGCAGATCGCGGAACGATTGGGCAACCTTGTTAAACTGTTAAAAGCGGAAAATACGCGCCTTGCCCAGCCACGCCAAAAAACGCTGCGCGCCACCATTGATTGGAGTTACAACCTCTTAACGCCCGACGAACAAAAACTGCTGCGCCGGTTGTCGGTTTTCGCGGGTGGCTGGACACTCGAAGCCGCCGAAGCCGTGTGCGAAGACGATAGCGACGCTATTGACGTGTACGACGGTTTGCATCAGCTTGCAAAAAAATCGCTTATTGTGGTAGACTACCAACCAAGCAAAAAGACCGGGACAAGCAGTCAAACGTCGCCCCGTCACCGAATGCTTGAAACAATCCGCCAGTTCGCGCAGGAAGCCCTTGCCCACTCCGGGGAAGCGGAACAAACCGCGCAAAAACATCAGGCGTATTTTGCCGATTTCGCCCAAGCCGCCGAGCCACATCTGCGGGGCAGCGACCAAAAAGCGTGGCTGGACAAACTGGAAGCCGACCACGACAACTTCCGCGCCGCGCTGGGTCTGACGGGAAATAGCGACGCCCCACTTCGCATTGCGGGCGCGTTGGGTCGTTTTTGGCTAATACGGGGTTACTTGACCGAAGGGCGTCGCTGGCTGACCGCGCTGTGCGATGAAGTTAAAGCAGCGAGCGTCACCGAAGACGCCGCCGCGCTTTATGCCAAAGCATTTAATGCTGCCGGTTTTTTAGCGATGGCGTCAGGGGATTTGCCCACGGCCCATCACTACTATGAAAAGTGCTTGGGCTTATACAAAAAAAACAGTGACGCAATGGGGCTTGCCATCATATACGCTAACTTGGGAATTATTGCCAGTCAGGAAAAACGTTTTGACGATGCTGTAAATTATTTGGAGCAAAGCGTCACCTTATTTCGTGAGCAAAATGCAAACAATCGTCTGGCAATGACTCTTAGTAATCTCGGAGGTGTTTTAATTGAAACCTCACAGATTGATGCCGCAAAAATATGTTTAAGTGAGGCGCTTTCACTACAAAAAAAATCTAATGACGTGTCAAGTGCTGCAAATACGCTACATAATTTGGCTGAAATCCACCGTGTCCAAAATCAAACGCAGGAAGCACGCGGATTCCTACAGGAAAGTCTTTCATTACGTCACACGCTTGGTGATAAGAGCCATATTGCAGAAACTTTGTGCGCTCTCGCCCGGATTGAAATTTCTTTTGAGCAATGGGAAGATGCGACAACACTTTACTCCGTCGCAGAAAAGATACGAGACGATTTTAGTATTGTAATGCAAAATGATGCACAACAAGTAGAAGAGAAAATCAACGAACTGCGCAACGTTTTGGGAGCGAATAAATTTAACAATCTATGGGAGGCAGGCCGTACCCTGCCGCTGCATGATGCAATAGCGATTGCACTTCAACCGAAAGATACCTGCTCATAAATGCGCGGGTTATACAATCTACCCTGACCGCGCACTGCGGCAAGAAATTTGGTAACTGTTGATGTTAATGAAAAAACGTGCAAAACGGTTTTCGCTCGCGGCGTTAGCTCTTGTCCTAATCAGCCTAAGCGGAATACTACATCGTGCTTGGTCATGGCCTCAGTCTTCAACTCCCCCGCAAAAAACGGCGACCAAAGCGGATGCTAAACCGAAAGTAGTACACAGTGTCGTTTACACACCCGTTTCGCTCGCTACCGACATGGCTTCTATTACACCCGACGGCGTGCAAGAGCCAAAACTAACCCCCGGTTTTGAGTTGGTCAACATCAACTATGTTCTTATCTCACAAAGACCACTTCGATACAAATTTCTGAGTATCGAAAAAAGCACGGCTCTGAGCGTCACCCGTGCGGAAAAATTCTTCTTACAAGTGTATCGTGTCAGTTATAACACGGGAGAAAAGCGGGCGAGGCTTACAGCCGTCACCAAGCAGGAGATCCGCAACGACTGGCAATACCGAAGGAACTTAGCACGACCGGGAGAACCGGAAAACTGGGGTAGCCTAACGGACTGGCCGGTTAAGGGGGTTCGCGTGAACGATATAGCGGAAAAAATAAAAGTCCATTATAAAGCAACCGCACCGGATCCCAAAGGCAGCAACTATATCTTTGTTGTTTACGACGGCGACGAGTCGGCAGGCGATATGTTAGACGATTTTTTCGCATCCACGGTTGTTCACGTAAAACAGTAGCAAGCCGCATACAAAAACGGCGCAGGAACTACACCGCCTACTGCCGAAAACCTCGTTGTCAATACAAACAGACGACGAGGTTTTTCTTTTTATGGCTTCTAAAATCCCCCTTGCTTTGCAACTGTATTCCGTGCGCGACGATGCCGCCCGCGATTTGCCCGGCGTGCTTGCCGCCGTCAAGAACATGGGCTATGACGGCGTAGAGTTCGCGGGTTGGTACGGCCACGACGCCAAAACCATTCGGCAACTGCTCGACGATACCGGCCTCAAAATCTGCGGGGCGCATATCGCGCTGGATACACTGATCGGCGACGCCCTGCCCGCGACGATTGAGTTTCACCAAACGCTGGGCAACACGTTTCTCATCGTGCCGGGTTTGGGCGCGCAGTACCGTTCATCGGCGGATGCGTGGAAAAATACGGCCCAAATTTTCAACGGCATCGCCGCCGAACTGCGTCCGCATGGCATGAAAACCGGCTACCACAATCATACGGTCGAGTTTACGCCGTTCGCGCCCGGCGAACCGCTGCCGTGGGATGTGTTTTTCGGCAATACGGACAAAGACGTGATTATGCAATTCGACACGGGCAACGCCCTCGACGGTGGGGCCGATGCACTGCCGTATTTGGAACGCTACCCCGGTCGCGCCCTGTCCGTCCATTTGAAGGAACATTCGGCAACGGATAAAAACGCGCTCATCGGACAGGGCGATGTGCCGTTTGCCAAAATTTTCGACGTGTGCGAAACCACGGGCGGAACCGAGTGGTACGTCGTGGAGCAGGAATCCTACGCTTACCCGCCGCTCGAATGCGCCGCCAAGTGTTTGGAAAACCTGCGCGCGATGGGCAAATAAAATCGTGCCCTTACCCGCAAACGAAACGTCGCCGCCCGCGCAAACCGAGCGCGGGCGGACGATTTTAGTCTCCGCGTTTGAGCCGTTTGGGGGCGCGTCGGTCAACGCTTCGCAGGAAGTCGCCCGCCGTTTGGACGGCTTGACGGTTTCGGTCGGCTTTGACGAACAAAAGCAAGCCGTGCCGATAGAAACGTTTGCGGTTCCCGTGGTTACGGGCGAGGCGGAGCGTATTGTATTTGAGCGATTGCGGAACGGGCCACGCCCGCTCGCCTATATCGCACTGGGCGAGGCGGGGCCGCAACGGGTCGTGCGGCTCGAAAAAGTGTACGTCAACTGGGACGATTTCCGCATTTCCGACAACGCAGGCAACCAGCCGCGCGACCAGAGCATCGTACCCAACGCGCCCGCCGCCTACTTTGCGACGCTTGATTTTTTTCACGCCGACACGGCACTGGACGGCGACATCCCCATTCCGACCACGCTATCGCTGACGGCGGGCGCGTTTTTGTGTAACCATGTGTCTTACGCGGTTTCGCATCTTTTCGCACAAAAACCGTATCGCGCCGTGCCCTTTGGATTTATTCACGTTCCTTCGTGGCGGCCCGAAAACGGCGAAGCCGAAATCCAAGCCATCACGGAAACCGTGCGCCGCGTTATAAAAGTCTGCCTGCCGAGCGATACGAATTAAGCCCCCCTGCCCCAATAATCGTGGGCAGGGGAGCCGTTACCTAAACGGAAAACGCCCGCGTGTATCGTTCCCACAAAACGGATTCGTATTTGCGGGCGTAGGCTTCGGCGTAGGGTTCACCGCGCCCGCACGTTTGTTTTTTGCGGCTCGTGATGCGGTCGTGATGGTGGCCCAATTCGTGCAAAAAGATGTTGACGAGTTGAAAGGCGCGGGCTTGATCGGGCGTCCACAACACGCGCCGGAACCCCTCGCCGTCGGGCTTTGTGGATTGCACACCTAACCGCTCCAAAACAGGACGGCTTTCTTCCCAAAACGGCGCGGACGTAAGCCGCGTCATTTCGCGGGGCCACGCTAAAAGTTCGACAAGGCCCGCCGGGTATTGGTAAAAGCCATAGCCCCCGTCCTCGCCGGGCGCAAGAACGACGGCCCGCAAGCCCTCCGATAGTTCGTCCCACTCGGGCACGAGGCCGATAAACTTTTTCAAATCGGCAATCGTGACCAAGTGGTGGTATCCGTCGCCGGGCCGCTTTTTGACGAGCAGCAAACCGCCGGGCGGCGGGTTGGATTGCACATCGCCCAAATTCGCAGCCCGATTATTTTTCCACAACACGCGCCCCGAACGCACACCGGGCGCGGTTTTACGGCCAAGGGTCAAACGGTGTGTTGGCATAATGTTGGCACGCGCCGCTCACTTCGGCGCGGAAGCCTTTGGAGCAGGAAACGCGACATACCCAATTCGATAGTTACCCCATTCCTTTGGGTCGGCTTCGTTGCGCGTATTGAGCATAAAATCAAAGTGCGGTTTTGTCTTGTCCCAGCCATTCCACCCCCAGCTAATCACGCCTTGTTCCACACCGACCGGCGTGGGCGGCGAGGGGTGTTTATTCAAACGTTCCATATCGTTTAGGGTGTTCGTCGTCAGCGCGAGGGCCATGAGCCGTTTTTCTTCCTCGGTCAAATTTTCCGCCGACACCGTTTTGCCGTCACCAAGCCGAGGCGTGAGCAAAACGCGGAAGCGATGTAGTGCGGTTGCTTGAAGCGCGTCCGCCGCGCCGTCGCGTGCATCGTCTTGTGCAAATCTTACGATATATTCCGGGGGTTTCTTCGGGTCGAAGCCGGGTTCGTCCTCGTGATCTTTCATGTGCCGCGCCAACGCCTGCGCTTGGGCGGCGGGCATCGCGCCGTAATACGCGCGTAAAAGCGCGTTCGGCAGCGTGGCAAGTACCGCATCGCTGAGGCCGCTAAGTTTCGTAGGCGTCGCCACGCGAACGCGGGTCATTTGGAGCGTGCCGCCCTCTTTACCTAATACGCGCAACCCGTACAGGCGGCCCGCCGCGCGGAAAATCGTTTCGCGCATTTTATCCGTACCCGCCCCGTTTTTGTTCGGCGCAACAACCAAAATACGTTTCGCTTGCAGTTCCGGCTCTACCGCATACGGTGGCGCGGTTTTACTGGCATCCGCTCCCCTTTCACAAAGGCTTTGCAGCGTTTGTGTTTGGTCGGCTTCACTTGGGTCAAAGAGCGGCAGTGGCGCGCCGTTTTTGTCATAGTCGGCGGGCGTCGGCGGATCCTTCCACAACACGCCGTTTCGCGCAAAATCTGGGAAGGCATTTTTTGCGGCGGGCTTTGGCGTGAACACGAGCGTTTTTTGCCCGTTGTAATAGGCGGACGGTGGGGGCAAGCGAAAAAAGGGTTCCGTTTCGCTCCACGGTTTGCAGAGCTTGGTAGGCATCGGTCGCTTTTTGCGTGGCGTCTTGTATGTACCGCGTGAGGGCGCATTGCAGCAGCGCGTTCTTTTGCGCCTCATTCAGCGAGGCCACTTTGATCGTGCCGTTTTGCGTTTCCAAACCGCTTCGCTCAACGCTCGCATGGTTGATGGCGGCTCGCTTGCGGAATTCTTCCTGCATAGTCGGCGACAGTATTTTGAAAAACGCTTCCGCGAACGGCGTGTTGCCCGGAGGATCAACGTAATCCATCGGCGGATCGATGGGCGCGGGCAATGCGGACGCGTCCCGCGAGGCGTCCCGAAGCGCGAGTCGCAGATCTTCGGTCGTCACTTCCGGCAAGTCGCTTAGGTTCGTATAGCGTTTTTGCAGCAGGAAAATATCCCCTCGGCGTTCCACGTCGTAATCGTAGGCGCGGGCGATTTGCTCTATCGCGGTTTCAAGCGGAACGCCCTTTGCCGAAAATTTGGCGGCGACCGCAGTCAAAGGCGGCGCGCTTTCCCGCGCACGAAACGGAATTCCCTCGACCACGAAAACCACGCTTGCCTGCCGCGCAAGGGAGCCAAGCGCACTTGCCATCGTTTTAGTGTCGGCGGGCGTTAGGTTTACCGGCGCGGTTTGAGCCTGCGCGGATAGTGTGGCAGGCTGTGCATAGGCAGGTGCGAAGCCGCTTCTCAAACCGGCGGCAGCCACTACAAAACAAACGAAGAAAGGTCGCATAACCGAGAACTCCTTGTCACAACGTTTGAACGGTTTGGGCGGTTTGGGCGTCAAGCGTTTTTGCACCCGCCTTCGCGCCCGCTTGTCTTTGACGTTCATACCGATTTTGTTTGACGGCAATTTTCAATTTGGCGTCGGTAGTGGCTCTTATGAACGCTTCTAACTCGTCCCATTTTTCCGCGTTTTCCGGCTGTGCTGCCTGCCCTAATTTCCAGCAGCCACTAAACGTATCGGCGAAATGGTTGCTTTGGTGAACGGCGCTTCTGGTTTTGGGAAGATATTCGGCGAAATGATGCTCCAAAAGGTGCTCTAAAACACACGTCGAAATCGCCGCGCGAACGTCTTCCGTAGCACACGAACCCCATTTTACCGTCAAAGGCCAAACCATTTCGGGGGACGTTTCGCAATAGGCTCCTAATGCTGAAGCCGCCTGCCAGCGCACGGTTTCATCGCGCGAACCCAAAGCGGCATCAATAGCCGACAGGTCAAGAGGCATGATTTGGCCCGGCCAGATTTTCCGACAAAAACGCGAACGCGCCCGTGCCGTAGAATTGATGCCCGCCCGGAAACGATTCGGCGCAAAAGTTTTCGTTTGCGCCCGCATCCTGAAAAATTTTGGCGACGCGCTCGCGGGCGATTTCAAAGGCCGGGTGCGGGAAAATGGGGTCGCTTTCGCCACCTTCGGCGTACAAAAGGCGCGGGGCGATAAGTCCGGCGAGGTCGGGCATTTCGCATAGGGTGAGCAAGCCGGGCGCGTAATTGTCCGTGCAGTGCCCGACGGTAAGCACGGAAGCCGCGAAGGTGTTCAAATAGCAGGACACGACACTCGCCCAAACGCGCGTATCGAGCGCGGCGGTAAACAAGGACGTTAAGCCCCCGCCGCTAATGCCCATCGTAATTAATTTGGAAGCGTCCACTTCGGGCCGGGTTTCCAAATAATCGAGGGCGCGGATAGCGTCGCAAACGCGCCAGCCGATGAGGGTTTCGCCAAGCATGAGGGCCGCCATGCCGTCGCGCAGGCAGGACGATTGCCCCGGGGTGTCGGCGGGCAACGCGGCGTCGCGGCGATGCCCGAACGAGATTTGTTCGAGGGCGAGCGTTGGGTAGCCTTCCCGCACGCACCACAAAGCGAAGTCGTTTGCGTATTCGTCGGGGGCGTGTAAAGCACGCTGTTCGCCGTTTGGGCCGATGCCAACGATGGAATCGACACCGCGCCCGTGTCCGGGCAAGCACAAAACGGCGGGTCGCTTTTCCGTCAGGCCGTTCGGCACGAGAAAATAGGCGAACGCGGTTAAACCGGAGCGCGTTTCAAACAACACGGTTTCGCGCAAATAGCCGTCCATCGCTTCGGTTTTGATGACGCGCGGATTAAGCGGGGTTCGCTCTGCGTCGGACGCAGGCATTCCCAATACCGTTCGCAGCGACGCGCGAAAAGCGGCTTGCCAAGCGGCAAAATCGCCGGGGCCATGTAAGGTTTGCGCGGCGTAATCGAAGCGCGGGCGCGTTTGATTTATGCGCTGGCGGGCGTAGATTTGTGGGTCAAGCATCATGGGTTGGTGTCGGCTCGGCTATGAGATGGGCTTGCATCCATTGGACGGCTTGCTCGGCGATGGCGTCCGTCCATTCGTGCCCGCCGCCCGCGATTTCGATGAAGGACAACCGGCTTGCAGCCTCGCTTTCGTACAAAGGCGACAAAGCGGCGTGGAGCCTGCGTGCCCCGGCAACCGGCACGGTTTCGTCGTTGTCGCCGTGCAGGAGCAGCACGGGGCGGTTCAGAAATTCGTCGGCCCGGAGTGCGGGGTCGGCATAGGAAGGCGCGATTTGTCCGGCAAGCGAAACATCGAGCGCCCCGCCGACAACCACGACAGCCCGCGCCCGTGGATCGGCAAGAAGCGTGTGCAGCGCGATAAATCCGCCCATCGAATGCCCGATTAAGCCGTAGGATTGGAGGCCTAATTCGGTGGCGAAGTGGGCCACATCCTCCACGGTTTGCTGCATCACCTGAATGAACGTCGGCAAAAATTCGGGCGCAGTCATATCCGACAAGCGGCGCGATTTGCGGTTCACTCGTTCGCCGTGCAATGCGGCGTCCGGGGCGCAGGCGGCGAACCCGGCTTGTGCGAGCCGTAAGCACACGTCCAAATGCCGTTCTTTGCGCGAATTGAGGCCGTGCAAAACAAATACGGTGGGCGGCGCTTCCGCCACGACCGGCTCGTTTGGGGCGGCGACATACCGAAGCAAAACCGGCGCGGGATTTCCCCCCGCTGCCATTAATTCGTGTTTTTCAATCGTGACGGTCGTTTGTCGAACGAGCATGGGCCAAAAATTTCCCCTTAAAAATCGTCCATCGTGTAAACGGGATGGGCAGGCAATAAGTGGAACAGCAGCGTCCATGCGGTTTCATCGTTGACGGTGTCGATGCGGCCCGCCGCGCGCAGCCATTCAAGCGACGGATAACCCCAAAAGGCTTGCGAAAGGGCTTGAGTATCTATCGCCACATCCGGCGAGGAAGTTCCTTCGGGGGCTTTGTCGCAGAATACAATGCCGTTTTCCACGCCGACGCGCCACGTCCCGTTATTCCACGGTGCGTAGTCGTCGCGCACGGCGAGCATCAAACTGCCGTTTGGGGCGTCGGGAATGGGTGGCAAAACGCGCATCGCACCGGCAAAATCGACGACGCGGCCCATGAAAATGGGGCGCACTTTGGTTTCCATGTCCCAGTGCATGAAGTGGGCTTGCAGCGGCGAGTTCGAGGGAACCGTGACCTCAGCTTTATCGCACTGCGTTCCCAAATAATGCAAAAGCGACAAGTGGGCGCGGACACCTTCGGGTGTTCGCGCCGTCCATTCCACAACCTTGCCCCGACCATCGTTTTCGTAGCGCCACAGGAGATATTCGCCGGTCGGCTCGTACTCGTAAACGTAGGCCGCCCGCCCGTTTTTGTGGTCGAGGCGCGAATTCCATCGGTGGGTTTCCGATGTAAACGCGCCGCGAAACTGCTTGGCGTAAGTAGTGTACACGGCTTCTATTTTGGGCCGCGCCGCTTGCGCGTCACGCTCGGTAATGTCACGGACGGATTTGCCTTCGGGATGGGCGCGCAGTTCGCGGAGCGGGAGCGTCATGGTGCGTTTTTCGCCGACCCATTCCCAGCCGAATTTACGATAGAAACTCCACGAAAACGGATACAGTGCGGAGACGACTTCGCCCCGGTCACGCATCACGCGCAAACTTTCGGTCAAGAGTTCGGCGACGTAGCCGTTGCCGCGCGCTTCTACCCATGTCGCTACGCCCGCGATACCACCAAGCGGCAATATAGTCTGCGTGCCCCAATGCGTTTGGAACGGGACGATACTCAGCGCGGCCTGCAGTTCACCGCCCGCGAAAAGCCCCCAGATATTGGCGACATCGGACGGCGCGGCGTCATGCTCAGGCTCGGGCACGACGCTTCCTTTGCCGAACGCCTGCTCCATCAACTCGCGGTGGCGCAAATGGTCGCCGGGTTCGAGCGGGCGGATTTCGGTTTGCATAAACGGCTTAGTTGATTCTGCCCGGCCCGTACACCGTGCGGCCCGGCAAAGCGTTGGTGTGCGCACCGTTTGAAACGACCGCGACGCCGTTGACGAAAACGTGTTCGATACCAACGGAAAGTTGGTGAGGTTCGGTAAACGTCGCTTTGTCGATAACGGTCGCGGGGTCGAAAACAACGACATCGGCGAACGCCCCTTCGCGCAAATAGCCACGGCCCGCGAGCGTCAAGCGGTCGGCGACGGCCCCGCTCATTTTTCGCACGGCGTCCTCAAGGGGCAGGACGTTTTCGTCGCGGACGTATTTGCCCAGCACGCGCGGGTACGAGCCGTAGCCGCGCGGGTGTACGGGCGACGTTTGCCCTTCGGGGTTGATGCCCCCCGCGTCGGTACTTATTTTTATCCACGGCTCTTGCAGCTGCCGCTTGACGTTTTCTTCCGTCATGGAAAAGAAAACGGTCGCAATGCGCTGCCGCTCGGACACCAATAAATCAAGCGCGGCAGTCGCCCAGTCCGTGTTTCGCAAATCGGCGATTTCGGTTAGGGTTTTGCCCGTGTACGGCTTATTTTCGTCTTTTTTGAAACCAAGCGGAACAACATGATCGCCCCGGTTCGCCTGCGCGAAGTCGCCGGTTGAGGCGTTTTCGCCCGTCATTTCGTCATAGATTTTTTGGCGCGTTGCCGTGTCGGTCAGATTGTCCCACAGTTTGCCGCCCTCGCTCGCCCACAAGGGAACCAGAACCGACAAGCCCGTGCCGCTCGCAATGTACGGGTACATATCGGCGGTGATGTCCACGCCGTCCGCCCGCGCCTCATTGATGCGCGCAATCGCCTGCTCCATTTTGGGCCAGTTCCGCGCGCCCGATGCCTTCAAATGGTAAATTTCTACGGGGCAGTTCGCGTCACGGCTTAACTGTATGGTCGTTTCCAGCGCGTCCAAAAAGCCGTCGCCCTCGCTCCGCAAATGGACGATATACACGCCGCCCCGTTCGCCGACGACTTTGGCGCATTCGGTCAATTCCCAGTCCGGCGAATACGACGACGGGGCATAAATCAGGGCAGGCGCGATGCCGAACGCACCGTCATCCATCGTTTCGCGGGTTACGCGCCGCATCGCGTCCATTTGTTCCGGCGTAGGGTCGCCCGCGTCCCAGCCGCAGGCCCATTCCCGAACGGTTGCGCCGCCGACAAACGAGCCGATATTGACGGACACGCCTTTTTGCTCGTAGGTTCGCAGCCAGTCCCCGAAGCGCGTCCACGTCTTTGCGGTTTCCACGAGTTCGGGCGAACCATCGGCGAACGTTTTGGATAAATCGCGCCGACCGCCAACCGGCGCGGGCGTCCACAATTCGCCCAAAATCTCGGTAGTAACGCCCTGTGTGACTTTGGAAATCGCCCGCCCGTCCGAGTAGAGTGGCAGCAGCGAATGGCTTTGTATGTCGATAAAACCCGGACACACGATTTTGCCGGTCGCATCGACCACGCGGGCGGCGTTTTCGCGGGGCAGCAAACCGGGCGGCGCAATCGCGGTGATTCGGTCGCCCGTGAGCGCAACGTCGCCGTAGAACCACGGACTGCCGGTTCCATTGACGATGCGCCCGCCGACAATCAGCGTGTCAAAAGGAGGATAAGCCATACAAGCAGGTTCGCGCCGAACGAAAGGCTTTCCTGCCATTTCTTTGATGTGGGTACTATCAAGCCATGCAAACCGAATACGTGAATGCTTTGCGTGACCGCGCCCAAGCCGACAACCGCGTTCTCGCCCTGTGGCTCGAAGGCAGTTTAGGCAAAAATGCGGGCGATCAATGGTCGGACGTGGACGCGCACATTTTGGTGCAATCCGACGCCCTGCCTGCCTTTTCCGCCGAATCGGAAACGTGGCTGCGCAGCGTTCAGGCCCTCGTATTGTTCCGTGCGATGTTCGACGGCAAAATGCTCAACGCGCTTACAAGCGGCGGTTTGCGTGTGGACGTATGGCTTCACGCAAACGATGAGCCAACGCGCCTGCATCCCGACCGCACCGTTCTCCTTTGGGAGCGCGAACCCGGAACCGTCGTTTGGGATAACGCCCTGCCTGCGTACGCCGCGTTTCCGTCGAATGTGGGCGCGCTTGCCGAGCGGTACATCAACGAGTTTTGGCGGTGCATCGCCATTTTGCCATCGGTTTTGGGCCGGGGCGAAAAGATCGTCGCCGTGCTGGGCTTTTTCGCCGAACTTTCGCCCTTAACCGACCTCTTGATTTTGGGCACGGGAAGACCGAAAGACACCGGCGTCAAGCACTTGAACCGCTTTTTGCCGGGCGGCGCGCAAGAAGAAATCGAAACCGCCCTCGATTTGCGCGGCCTAACCGTCACTTCACTCGCCCAATCACACCTCGCCCTCGCCGCCATCATGCAAAAGCGCGGCCCAAGCATCGCCGTCCAGTTCGGCATCCCCTATCCCACCGACTTGGAAGAAGCCGCCCTCCGCTACGTTCGGCAGGAATTGGCGTTTGTTATAGCCGACGACCAATCCATTACAGGGTGAAGCGATATTCAGGGTCGGAGAGGCGCGTTTTTGCCGCGCCGCGCACGATTCGGTTGCCGTCGCGCGAAAGGTGGTCAAGCAATTCGCGGCCCGTGCGTGTTTCCTCATAACCGGGCAGCGGCGCGTCGCCGACGGGGGCGAGGAGCGCGGCTTCAAATCGCTGCGTCCATAGGAAGTGTTCGGCTTTGATAGGCACGTTTTCCTGTGGCGGCGCGCCGTGCAAACAGGCCAACAAAGAAACGAGCGGATACCGAGTGTCAATGCCGCCATCGGCGACGATATAGCCGAAGCCGCGCCGGGCGATCTCGCAAATATCAGGTGGGGCGTTGGGGTGACGCCGGGCCAAGCGACGGATCAGGGGGTCATGGTACTGCAAAATATCCGCCAAAACGTGAGGCGGCGTTTGCGGCAAACTCACAATGAGCCGCGCATCGGTTCCCTCTTCCATCGCCTCCGCCACAAGGGCCGGGGTAGCCGCTGGGTGGCGCAACGCTATTTCCTTGATTACGTCACTTTTCGCAGCGGGGCCGTGGAGCACGGCGCGCAAATCTTTCGGCGAAGCATCGGCTCGCAAGCCCCACGCCACTACCTGCTCGTCTTGTATCTCCAAGCGCAAAAAAAGCGCGCGAAGCAGGTTCGTTTCCTGATGTGATCCCGGTTCGTGGTCGAATCGCAGCCATTGCTCAACGATGGGATGCGATGCGTGAAATTTGGTTAGTTCAGGCAGGCTCGGTTCATCAAAAGGCCGACCACCGTCGGCCCATCCCGGCGCAAGCCCAATTTCTGCCAAGTCGGCGTGCCAGTTTCGCGCGATACTATCGCCGGTTTCCATGCACAGAGCGCGGTATTCTTCCCGTGCTTGCGCTTCCCATTCCTGCGGCGCGGACGCTTCCCCCGTCAAACCGGCGTGTAAATGGGCGGCGCGGCAAATCGCTTCCATTTGAGCGCGTGCACCCCCGCTCGTTTTTGCCAGTATCTGTAAAATTGGAAGGGGCAAGTCCGCTTCGCGCAGTAATGCGTACTGGGCGTTTTCGTTTAATTCCGAGACAAAATAGGGTTTCTCCAAAAGCAGAAACGGGGCGATGGGATTGTTACAAAATGCGCGGCTGGCAAAAGGGGAACGCTCGATGAGTTTGCCAAACCATACTGGCGGCGTATTAGGATGGGCCGCGAGGGCGTCCGCAACAGATTGGCAGGCATCAAGCACACTCAACTGCAAATTGAGGTGGTCGAGCGTTTCATGTGCCGCCGTATCCAGCTCGGTTGCTGTCGCATCGGGATCGGCAGCAATGTTAAATAACCGGCGTGACGAATCGGTTTCTTTGTAGCGCGCCCGCGTTTTGCGCTCCCATGCGTCTTTATCATCAAACGCCATATTTTTGCAGGAATGCCGTTCTACTTTGCTGCTTCTTTTGCTTTCAAAAGTTCGAGCCGGTAGGTTTTTCCGTTGAAAAACAGTTCTTTATCTGAGGGAGACGACGGTTTGAAAAAAAACTGGGAGCGGCGGGTTGTGCTTTAAGGCGGGCGACTTCGGCTTGCAAATCGGCAACTTGTTTTTCAAGGGCGGCGATTTTTTGCGCCGCTTGCTCCGGTGTCCGTTGTGTCGTCGCCGTGACGTTCACGGGATTTTGCGCACGGGTCGTTAGCGCAAGCCCTCCCAACACTCCACCCCATGCCACGTATACAGCGAGCATTCCCGCGCTTGTTAAACGGTGTTTCATAATGAATCAGTG
>CAXTBP010000103.1:0-1590 GCA_964241985.1 uncultured Armatimonadaceae bacterium
TAACGGGGCAGTCAATCTAAAAGCGGGGAATGTACGCATATTCGACAGTTTCTACTGGATTAGCGGGCATCTGTTTTGCCTTGTTGGCGATGCCGACCGTATCACAAAAACGTTGCCCGTTCATCCTGATTATCTGGGCTTGGCGTCGCCGTTGAACGCCCACGATGGAACTTCCATTCCGTTGTGGGCGACAATGCAGTACCCGGAACACTGGGAAAAATGCGCGGCCCGATGGCGCGGATGGACGCCAAAAGTTGGCGACGAAGTTGAAACCCGTCGCCCATGCAGCGGAACGCAAACGCCGGGGCCGTTTTTCCCGAAGGGGACACGCGGCACAATTACATCTATCTACAGCTACGACTTGGTGATTGCCGTGCCCGGCGCGGAGGAAAAAGCCTGCATTCATGCGTGGGAGGTTGACCACGTATTAGCAGAGGACGTGGAGGAAGAGCGAATCCTTGCCAAACTGCGGCGCAAACGTGACGCCCATATCGGCGACATCGTTGTGCGCCGCAACACGCACGTCAGCAATACGTGGGGGCCGTTCATCGTCGTCGCCGTGACGCGAAACGCTCAACACGAACGGGTTTTGCACCTTTGCTACAACAACACGTGGAGCGATCCTACCAAACCAGTCATATCCCAACCCGAATCTAATTTTCGCATCTTGTGCCGCGCCGCCGATTTGCCGTTTGTGCCCGAACGCAAAGGCCATCCCCACTTTCCGCGCTTTGAAACGTTTCGCCCGGCCCAAGTCGTTATCGACGAAACATCCGCGACGTTTGTGCCTACGGAGGAAGAAGCCAAGGACATACTATCTGCCGCCAAACTCAAAAGATTGACGGGTGCGAAGCGAATTGAAGCACTGAAGAGTTTTCTGCTTAGCAACAACCAGTCGCGCGACTTGGCAATTCGGAACTATACGCATTACCTCAAATATGGCGACGCGGGCGTTTCCGGCACTGAATTGATGTACGAACGCTACGCAAATTATAGCCTCGGCATGGTGCGAAACCATTTGATTTACCACACGCGAAAAATAATGACGCTCGAAAAGATGATTGCCGAGGCCAAAACCAATGACTAAAACCCCCGTGTTTGCGCCCATGCCATCCATTGCCGGTTTGGATGAGGCCGAGGCCGCCATGCTTTCGCGGATGCGCGGCAAAACAAAGGGCGTCAAAATCGCGTCGCCCTACACGCCGCAAATCATCAAAGATTATGCGTCTTTTCTTGCCGCCAAGCATCTGGCCGCGCCGTCGCACGGGTTCGACGTTGCCGAAGACGATTTGAACTATCCGCTTTTCGGTTTTCAAAAATACGTCACATCATGGGCACTCGCCAAAGGCCGCGCCGCAGTGTTCGCGGACACGGGCCTCGGCAAAACGCGAATGCAGGGGGTTTGGGGAAACGAAGTCGCCTGCCATACCAAAGAGCGCGTTCTGATACTGGCCCCTCCGAAAGTGGCCCGCCAAACCGCCAAAGAATTGCAGTCGCTCGGGCTGCCCGTTGGCGTCGCCAAAGACATGGAAGATGTCAAGGCGAACCCCATTACCCGCATTTGGACGACGAACTACGAACGGCTCCATC
>CAXTBP010000103.1:1600-16803 GCA_964241985.1 uncultured Armatimonadaceae bacterium
TTGCAGGTGTCGGACTTGACGAAAGCTCCATCCTTAAATCATTCACAGGCGCAATCAAACAGCAACTCGTTTCGATGTTCGCCCAAACTCCGTACCGCTCCGCATGGACGGCCACTCCCGCGCCAAACGACTATTTGGAGTTGGGAAACCACGCCGAATTTTTGGGCATTATGCCGTCCAACGAAATGATCGCGCGATGGTTTATCAACGACACAATGAGCGCAGGCGGCTATCGTTTGAAGAAACACGCCGAACGCGATTTTTGGCGATGGGTTGCGTCATGGGCGATTTCGCTTTCTAAACCTTCCGACGTTTCCCCGCGATTTGCCGACGAAGACGCGCGGTACGTATTGCCGTCGCTTTGCCTCATCCCGCACGTTTTGGACGCGCCGGGCGATATTGCCGCATCCGAGGGCCGACTGCTTGATGCGGGCGGCAGTTTGTCGGCAACGACACTGCACAAAACCCTGCGCGGCTCGCTCGAGATGCGCGCCGCCGAGGTCGCAAATCTCGTTGCCAAAACGCCGCGCGGCACTCCGTGGATTTTATGGTGTCACACCAACTACGAAGCCGACGCCGTGACCGATGCCCTCAAAAACATTGGCCGCGCCGACGAATATGCCGAAGTGCGCGGCAGTGGCACGACAAACCAAATGGAGGTCGAGCTTGACGCATTCGAGGACGAATCAACGCCGATTCTTTGCACGAAACCGTCTATCTGCGGCTGGGGACTCAACTGGCAGCACTGCCGACACATGGCTTTTGTCGGCTTGTCCTACTCATTTGAGAGCTTTTATCAGGCCGTCCGCCGGTCGTGGCGTTTCGGACAAACGCGCCCCGTCCATGCGCACCTTGTTTACACCGAGGCCGAGGGTAACATCGCCGAAACGCTCCGCCGGAAACAAGCCGAGCACGAGTCTATGAAGGCCGCTATGGTTGAAGCCGTCCGCGAAAATAGTGAGGCGCAAAGCCGGGCCGATGCAAGCGTTTCCCTCGTCGAGTCCGTGCCGTACCGCGTCGTTCAAAAAGACGCTTACACCATTGAACAGGGCGATTCGTGCCAGCTCATCAAAGGTATGGAATCCGAATCGGTTCACTTGACCGTCACGTCGCCGCCGTTTGCGAACCTTTACATCTATTCGGATGCCGTTGCCGATATGGGGAACGCCGCCGACTATGATGAGTTTTTTGTTCACTTCAAGTACCTGCTTCGTGAACTGCTCCGAGTGACCGTAACCGGACGTATCTGCGCCATTCACTGCAAGGACTTGCCTTTGTATAAAGGGCGCGACGGCGCGGCGGGCCTCGTCGATTTCCCGGGCGATATTATCCGCGCGTTCAACACGTGCCATTCTTCCAGTGAACTCATGGCCGATCCGACCATTCCGCGCTGGGCTTATCATTCGCGCGTAACCATTTGGAAAGACCCTGTGATTGAAATGCAGCGCACGAAAAATCACGGATTGCTTTACAAGAACCTGCGCGCCGATTCCACTCAGTCGCGGCAGGGAATGGCCGATTATATTTTGGCGTTTCGCAAGTGGCCGGGCGTCGGGGGAGAATTTCTAAATCCCGTACCGCACACAAAGGAAGAATTTCCGCTCGACCAATGGCAAAAGTGGGCGTCGCCGGTTTGGGATGACATCAACCAAACGCGGGTTTTGAACTACCAAATCGCTAAAGAAAACGGCGACGAAAAACACATCTGCCCGCTTCAACTGGATGTTATAGAACGCTGCACGGCGCTATGGTCACGACGCGGCGATGTCGTTTACGATCCGTTTTTCGGCATCGGCTCCACAGGCTACACGGCGCTTAAAATGGGCCGAAAGGCGCGCGGCAGTGAACTCAAGCCTGCCTACTTCAACCATGCCATAGCCAACATGGAGCGGGCGCAAATTGAAGCAGGGCAAACCAATTTGCTTGACGCTTTGAACGAAGGTGAAAGGTGGGAAACCCTATGACGATCCTCGCCCTTGACCCTTCAACGGAAGTGACCGGCGCAGTCTGCAACACGTACTGCGCCGCGACGGGCTGCCTGCTCGCCTGCGAAAAGTTCGCATTCGACGCCTATGCCGCCGTGCCCAAAGAATGGCGCGGCACATCATTGGACGCCCGCCGCTATCGCATCTTCAAAACGAGTGAAGCCCTTGCCCTGTGGATAGAAACAATCGACGTAGCCATTGATTTGATCGCCTACGAAATGGACACGCAGCGCGGGTTTGCCTCCAGTGAAGCGCTGAAGATGGCGGCAGGCGCTTACATAACCCTGCCCGGTATCGTCTTCGTTCCAAGTCTCGGCGTGAGCCGTCAGCAGGCTTGCCTTGCAACGAACACATACACCGTCTACCGACAGCCCAAGGGTAAGACTGCCGCCGATATTGCCGCCAAGAAATTGCGACTGAAGCAGGCCGTTCTCGCCGCCATAAACCGAATGTACGACATCGCCTTGACATCCGACGAGGACGCCATCGCGGATGCCTGCGCCGTCGCCGAGTACGCGATGCAGGCACAACTCAAACGCATAAAAGACGCGGCGGAAAAGGCCGCGCAAAAAGCGAACTTCGCCACCAAAGTCGCCAAAATAACCTCTGCGAAAAAGAAGGTTCAGGCCGCCTAAATGCCTTACAACGAAGCGCACAGCGAACTGCGCGATCACCCGAAAACCAAGCGTTTGAAGCGTATGCTCAAAACGTCCCTGCCCGCTACCATAGGCCATTTACAGTGCCTATGGTGGTGGGTTATGGACTATGCGCCCAATGGCGACTTAAGCAAGTTCAACGCGGGCGATATTGCCGAGGGCGCGGAATGGGAAGGCGACGAAGACGTCTTCCTTGACGCCCTTCTCACCTGCAACATTGGCGAAGGAGGCTTTGGCTTTTTGGAGAAAACGACCGACGGGAAACTCATCGTCCATGACTGGTGGCAGTACGGCGGCAAACTCATCGTCAAGCGATGGACGGACGCTTTCCGCAAACGCACGAGCCGAACGCCGACCGTCGCCGAAATGATGGCCGCCGATTTGCCTTTGTCCCCCGTTGTCATCGCCGAATTCACCGCTCAAACAAGCCAAAATCAAGCCAAACCGGAGGCAGATACTACCTCCGTTGGAAATCCGTCGGAGGTCTTACCGACTTCCGTGTCAGGTAGCACCGACCGCGCAGGTAGAGAAGCGAAGCGAAGCGTAGCAGAGCGTAGCGAAGAGCAGCAGCAGCGTAGCGAAGAGGAGAGTACGAGAGGAGAAACAGAGCCGAACGCTCTGAACGCCTCCGGCGTGCCTGCTGCTGCTGCCGATGCCTACGGCACGGGGAATGCAATGCCGAAGGTGGAAGCGACTGCACCAACGTCGTCAACTCGCTTCGCTTTGCCGCCCGGTGAGAATCCGCGTGTTTGGGTTGATAAAATGCTTGCCGTCTCGCCAAAGCACTGGGCAAGTGAACTGCAAAAGCGCTACACGGCGGCGAATGCGAAAAGTGCTATTCGCTCCGAATGGCCGTGGAAGGCACGGCTTCTCACGGACTGGCTGAACGGCGACGAACCCGCCCCCGATGCGCCGCCGTCGTCGAAGCCACCGGCTCGAGTCCAATCTCCGCAAGCGACCGAGGAAGCGCGCCGATTGGCCGATGAGGCCGTCAACGCTGCCAAAGAAGCCTCATTGCCCAAAATCGCGGACATCAAGGCGCAACTGGCCGAAAAGATGCGAATTTCGGGTTCGGCTCCCCCGAGTGCAAATAAACCCGTCATTGCCCCGCCGACCGCCGATTATTCCGTACCGAATAATTCCGAAGGAGTTGCACCGTGAACGAAAAGCAAGATGTAAATTGTTCTAAGTGCGGGAATCGTTTGTTTGTTCGCGGGGCGGACGGCGAATGCTTCTACGTGCGCCGGGGCGTCAAATATGGCATTCAATATGCGACGTGTTGCGGCATAACCGTGACCGCCATAGAGGCACGGTATAATACAGAAAATCAGATTTCAGGCCCAATGGCCGACGCGACTGCTTCCCCAAACGGGGCGGCAGGTTAGCGTCGGCCTTTTTGTTTTTAGGAGTATTTGGAGTAGAGCATCGTGGCGTTGACAGGTAAGCAAAAACTGTTTGTGGCCGCTTACGTGGAAACGCTCAACGCGACGAAGGCGGCAATAAGGGCCGGATACAGCAAAGAGACCGCTGCCGTAATCGGGTGTGAAAACCTAAGAAAACCTAATATCCGCGCGGCTATTGACGATATTCTTGACGCGGCAGCACTTGGCAAAAAAGAACTCCTTGCGCGCTTGTCTGACCATGCCGTCGGTACGATGGACGATTTCGTTTCCATCGAAGGCGACGAAGAAGCCTGCCTGGCTTATACGAATTTAGGCAAAGCCAAAGAACTGGGTCAAGTCCACTTAATCAAAGAGTTTCAAGAGAAGGTCGTGGAGCATTTGGACGGAAGCAAAACACGAACTTTTAAAGTGAAGTTATACGACGCCCAATCCGCCATTAAAACACTCATGCGAGCGCATGGAATGCTCGAACTAAAACAAACCGATGACGATGAACCCAACGAAATTGACGCCGACGAAGAAACCATCGGCCCCGACGATCTCCGCGTTGAAGCCGAACTCGCAGAAGCGGCAGGCAGTCCAAGCCCGGGCGCGTAAAGCACGCAAACTGCGCGGATGGACGCCCTTCAAAGGGCCGCAAACGGACGCCTTTCTTGCCGATGGCAAAGTGGATACGGTCGGCTATGGCGGCGCAGGCGGCGGCGGTAAAACGGATTTGGAACTCGGGCTTGCACTGCTCAAGCATCGCCGAACGATTATCTATCGCCGGACGTTTCCACAGCTTGCCGGTGCGATTGAGCGTTCCCGCGAAATCTACGAAGGACGCGGCAAGTACAACGAAACACAGCACGCTTGGCGGGTCACGACGAAACACGACATCGCGGGGCGTCCAACCAAAGCCATTCGCCGGTACATCCAATTCGGTTCGATGCAGCGCCTGCAAAATCGGGAAGATTGGCGCGGCAACCCGTTTGATTTACGCGCCTTCGATGAAGCGCAAAACTTCCTCAAAGAGCAGATCGCGTTTACGATGGCTTGGACACGAACCAACGTGCCCGGCCAGCATACGCTTGATTTGCTTTGCTTCAATCCGCCCACGACGCCCGAGGGTTTGTGGCTGATTGATTATTTCGCCCCGTGGCTTGACGTAAAGCACGCCGATCCTGCCCTGCCGGGTGAGGTTAGATGGTTTATCACGAAACCGGACGGCGAAGAAAAAGAAGTGCCCGGCCCGCGCGATTACAAATCCGCCGATTATGCCCGGCCCGAACCCATTACCATCGTTGACGACAAGGGTGACGTGCGAACGCTCATTCCCCGTTCACGCACATTCTTCCCGGCGCGGGTCAAAGACAATCCGGTTTATATGGCGACCGGGTATATGGCAGTTTTGGATGCTTTGCCCGAGCCGCTCCGCTCGCAAATGCGCGATGGCGACTTTACCGCCGGGCTTCAAGACGATGCGTGGCAGGTCATTCCGACCTTATGGGTTCGACTTGCTATGGCGCGCTGGAAAGCGCAACCAACCCGACCTTTGGACGCGCAGGGTAAACCGCTCGAGCTTACTGCGCTCGGTGGCGACATTGCCGCAGGCGGCATAGACAAAACCGTTTTCGCGCCCGTGTACGTTTATTGGTTCGCTCCGCTCAAAGTATGGCCGGGCGCACAGACGCCAAACGGCGCGGCGGCAGCGGCGAAGATGGTCGAGTCAATGGACGGCGAAAAGTGTGTGCCAAACATTGACGCCATTGGAATCGGTCAGGGCTTGGTGACTGCCTGCGATATGCTCGGCATTAAGTTCAATGGCATAAACGCATCGGGCAGCTCGTATGCCCGCGACAAAAGTGGACTGCTGAAAATGGCGAATAAGCGCGCCGAAATGTACTGGAAACTGCGTGAAGATTTAGACCCCGAATCGGGCAAAAACCTCTGCCTGCCCGATGACAGGGAGCTGCTTGCCGACCTTTGCGCGGCCCGGTACACCGTCGGCTCCAATGGCATTCAAATCGAAGCCAAAGACGACGGCACGAAGAACTGCATCAAGGCGCGCTTAGGCCGCTCCCCTGACAAAGGGGAAGCCGTTTTGCTCGCCAACTACATCGCGCCCGTGGGCGGGTTCGCAGGAAAAACAGTATGAGTTTTGGACTTACTTTCAATTCGCCGAGCGGCGGGCAGTTGGTTTCGCGCATGGTCGTGAACCGGGCGGCAAGCGAAGAAGACTTGCGCAAAAAGCGGATGCAGAAGGCGTGGAAACGCTACAACAGCGACTATCCTGAGCCGCTTCTGAAAAATGACCTTGACCCGAAGGCCGAAGATAACGCCATTATCAGCCTTGCCCGGCGCACCGTCGATACGAGCGCTTTCTATCTGTTTGGCACGGATGTCGGGTTTCAAGCGGTCGGCGACGGCGCGCAGTTCGAGGTGCAGCGGGATGGCAAAAACAAAACCAAGAGCGAAGCGGACACGTGGCTTGACGAATGTTGGGAAGCGCAGGACGATGGCAAAGTTCCGTTCCTGCTCGAGTTCGCAACCGGCGCGGGTATCTTTGGCGACGGGTTCTTGCGTGTCCACTTGCCAAATAAGCAGGCGGGCGAAGACTATCCCTCCATAGCCGCGCTTGACGCCGAAAACGTCACGGCGATATACGACCCGGCAAACTATAAGCGGGTTACCCAATACAAAATCGAATGGCACGGTATTGACGGCGATAATAAGCCCGTCGCGTATCGCCATCTCATAACGCGCGAAAAGAACGGGTGGTACATCGAAGAGCAGGAAAGCCGGGGCGATGCGCGCGCCTTTTCCACGGTTTACGAGAAGCGATGGCCGTACAAATGGTGTCCGATTTTTCACTGCAAAAACAGGCCGATGCCGTTCTGTTTCTATGGCACGTCTGACCTCGAAGATGATGTGTTGGATCTCAACGACAACATCAACTTCACGGTGTCTAACAACAACCGCATTCTGCGCGCGCACGGCCATCCATTCCAGTGGGCGAGTGGCATGGGCGGCAACGAGATACAGCACATCAAGCGCGATATTGGTTCCATTCTCGCCATACCAAACCCAGAAGGTGAACTGCACAATCTGGAAATGGTTTCTGAACTCACATCGGCGTTCAACCAGTTAAAGGCGCTTCGTGAGGCATACCACGAGATAACGAGCATTCCTGAAATCGTATCGGGCAAAGTCGAAAACGTCGGACAGTTATCCGGTTTGGCGCTTAAAATCTTGTACGGCCCGCTTGTCCAACTCACGAACGTCAAGCGAGAATTGTACGGGCGCATGGTGTCTCAACTGAACGTTGCGCTCCTTGAAATCGGCGGTTTCAAAGCGAAGAAAGTTTTGAACCAGTGGCCTACGATTATCCCGACGAATCGCAAAGAAGAAGCGGACACGGCCATTAGTTTGCAGGAGGCCGGAATCTCAAAAGACACGACGATTCAGGAACTCGGCTATGATGCGTTCGACGAAAATGAGAAGCGGAACGAAGAATCGGACGCCGCGCTCGAGCGACAGAAGCAGGCGTTTGACCGTGGCAATCTGACCGGCGATAAAAACCCGTTCGGGGATGGAGATGGCGATGGAGAATGAACCAAAACCGGTGAAGAAGGTAAAACCGGGCACACTCAAAGCCCAGCGCGCCGCCGAATGGAATATCGAAAAGGCCCGACTGCTCAAAGAATCGCAGGATAAATGGCCGGGAACGATACGCCTTCGTGAAGAGATGGCTTTTGAACTCGAACGCAGTCGGGAAATAATTGCAGCCGCGCGAAAGGCCCGCGAAGAATGATCCACATTGGCTTTGATGTCACGCTCGCCAACGCATTCACGGTTGCCTGCGTTGTCGTGTATGGCGCGTTCGTTTTGGGCTTGTATTTGGGGCGCAATGGCAAATAACATCTACGCGCAGGCCGATGAATTTCGGGCCGCTATTGCCCGTTGGGAACAAATGCAGGCGGACACCCTCACGGCGCGCTATCAGGTCGTTTTGGATGCACTCGAGCCGCTCATAAACGACTTGTGCGAGCAGATTGAAGCGGCCCGCGCAGAAGGCAAGCCTGTTAATAAATCGTGGCTGTTTCGTGAAGCGCGGTACAAGTCGCTCATGGAACAAGTCGAATCCGAACTGGGACGATTTGGACGGACGGCGAGGCGCGTTATCGAAGTATCGCAAACGGGCGCGATTAATCGGGCGGCAACGTACACCGAAACGCTTTTGCAAGCCGCCGAAGTGCCCGGCGCGAACTTCAACCGACTCCCCACTGCCGCGTTTGAAAACGTGGTCGGATATTTGGGCGATGGTTCCCCGCTTGCGAGCATTTTGGACAAACTGCCCCGCGACGGCAAGAAGGCAGTCAGCGACGCGCTCGTTAGAGGTGTCGCACTTGGATGGAACCCGCGCAAATCAGCCCGCGCAGCGATGAACGCCGCCGATGTGCCCCGTGACCGCGCCTTGACTATCTGCCGCACGGAAACCCTGCGCGCGTACCGGCAAGCGGCTATTTCGTCCTACGAAGAGAACGAAGACGTGGTTACCGGATGGCGATGGCTTGCCGCCTTATCTTCGCGCTCTTGTGCTATGTGTATAGCGATGCACGGCACGATCCACAAAAACAGTGAGCGCTTCGGCAGTCATCCGAATTGTCGGTGCGTACCAAGTCCGGTCGTTATAGGCACGGAAGATGAGGAATTTGAAACGGGCGCGGACTGGTTCGCCAAACAAAACGAGGCGGCGCAGGACACGATACTCGGCAGCCGGACGGCGGGCGATGTGTACCGGAACGGCGGTATAACCCTGTCTGATTTTGTTGGAGAAAGGCAGAGCGACGGGTTCGGCTTGACGCGCTACGCCAAGTCGCTCAATGGCGCTAAATCATGATTCGCGGGTATAAAAATATAGGGGTAATGAAATGCTTGCAGAAAATTTAGTTACTAATGATTCACGTTGCAGGGACAAATCAGGGCGTCAAATTATGCCCGGTCAAAACGTAAAGATTTCGACCATTGGCCTTCAAGGTGAATTCCCTGTCGTGCGTCGTGATGATGGCAATCTGTGGATTCTCAAACGATATATCTTTGAGGGCTTTGGAGGTGAAGAAGAGATTTCTGAAACCTACGAATTGGTATCTGGATTTTTTTCTAACACGTTGGAAATTCTGGAAAACTCCTAAATTTGACAACCTTGTAAAACCTCGGGTACACTAAAACCGTTTCGAGTACCCGGTACTCGCTTTAATTTAATATCTTTAGGCCCAATGGCCGGTTTCCTTGCTTTTTAAGCAGGGCGACCGGCCATTTTTGTTTTTTGTACCGCTTTAGGAGTTGTTTGTATGCACCGTCGTTTTTTATCAACCAGTTCCGCCGTGTCCGCGCTCGCCATTGGCGGCAGTTTGGCCGGTCTAATGGCGCTATCCAGTTTTGGCATGGGCGCGCAAGGCCAGTCCGATTTCTTCCTTAACGCAGGGGGCGATGGCGGCACAGGTGGCACAGGGGGAACCGGCGGAGGAACCACCGGCGGTACGCAGGGCAATCAGGGCGGCAGCGGAAGTAGTAATACCGGCCCGACGGTTGAGCAACTTCAGTCGCGCCTGACTGCGCTTGAAGGTGAACGCGACACGCTCAAAACCGAACGCGACGAGTTCAAGGGCAAACTGGACGCCGATGCGACCGCCAAGCTCACCGAAAAAGAGCGTTTGGAAAAAGAGCGTGACGACGCCAAAAAAGATGCCGACGCCGCGCGGGAGTCCGTTAAGCAGTCGCGGGCCGAAGTCGCCATTGGACGTGAGGCAAACAAAATCGGCATTGATTCCGCGCTCGCCATCCGCCTTGTGACCGTTGAGTTTGACAAGGACGGACAGCCGAAGGACGTGGAAAAGGCGGTCAAAAAACTGGCCGAAGATCATCCTGAACTCGTCAAGCAGGAAGAAACGACAACCGGCGGCGGTTCCAGTCCTGCGCGGGGACGCAGCGGAAATCAGAGCGACAAACCCAAAACAATGGCCGAGGCGCTTGCCGCCCGTGAAGCCGCGAAAAACAGGAGCTAATTCAAAATGCCAGTTACCTTAGCACAAGCCAGTGAAGCCGCGCGTGACGATTTCGAGCAAGGCGTCATTGACGAATTTCGCCGGTCTTCCTTTCTGCTTGACAGCCTTATATTCGATGACATCGTGACGCCCGGTACAAGCAAGGCGTCGCTCAAAACGACGTATGAGCGCGTGATTACGCCTGCTACGGCAGCTTTCCGTGCGTTCAATTCGGAATACGTTCCGCAGGAAGCTCAGGTCGCAGAATTTAGCGCCTTCGTGCGCCCGCTCGGCGGCTCGTTTGAGATTGACCGGGTTTTTGCGCGAACCGGCGGGATTTTTGACCAAGTGGCTTTCCAAATGGATCAGAAAGTCGCATCGGCGATTGCGCTTTTCAACGATTCGGTCATCAATGGCGACAGCGCCGTAAACGCCGCGTCTTTCGATGGTTTAGATAAAGCCATTGCGGGTTCAAGCACGGAATTGGGCGAAGAATCATTCATTGACTTATCCACGGTGCAAGCCATTAAGGATAATGCAGTGTTGGTTATGGATGCAATGAATAACTTGCGCGGTTCCCAGTCTAAGGCCCCCTCTGCTTACATGGGGAATTCGCGCCTTATTGGCAAAATCAAAACTGCCGCGTATGTATTGGGGTTCTATTCACGCACGGAAGACGCTTTCGGTCGGCAAATTGACAACTTCGACGGCATTCCGCTTGTTGATTTGGGCGACAAGCCGGGCAGTTCCAATCCCGTCGTGCCCATTGTCACGCGAACCATCGCTGGCACGGCGCGCACGAACGTAACAGATCTGTACGTCGCCCGCTTTGCTCTTGACGGTTTCCACGGCATTACAATTACGCCGGATACCAACACGGGGCGGCAAAACCTCATTTCCGAATACACGCCCGACTTTACCACTCCGAACGCGGTGAAAAAAGGTGAGGTGGAAATGGTTGCGGGCGTCGCGCTTAAGGCAACCAAGCAGGCGGGTGTGTATCGCAATTTCAAAATCGGTTAAGGAAAACCAAAATGTTAAGAGCAAAAACCACTTCGCCGGACACATCAAACAACGACGCGCCCGCGCAGGAAACGCCAGACGAAGGCGCAGCCACACTAAAAAGCGACGGCGCGGGAAACCATGCCGACGCAATGGAACCGTATGGCGACGAACTCGCCAACTCCGATCAAGTCTCCGTTCACGGCCCGACGAACGGCGCTGCTGTTGTAACTGCGCCGACTGGCGCGCAACTGCCCGCGCATACGGGGGGCATAGATCCAGAAGGCCCCGTTGCCGCCAATGGTGATGCGGGCGCACAGGGCTATAGCCGCGACGCACCGCTAAGGATTGCGTCGGACAATGACGTGACCGTGCCGGACAATGCCACAAGCGAAGATATTGTGGCATTGCTTGACGGCAAATACGGCAAGCCTACAACCAGTTTCGGCGGCTCACCTGTAACCGCGAAGCCTGCACCCAAAACCGTGAAAATCTACGCACCGAACGAAGCCTACACGGGTATATCGGCAGGCGTCGCGTTCGTCAACGGCGTAGGCGAAACGCACGAATCGTCACGTTTGGAATGGTTCCGTGAGCGCGGCTACAAAGTCGAAGGTGACCCCGAAGGCGAAGGCGACGGTGACAAGGATGCTGAATAACCCGTGGCTGTCAATCCTGCTATGTCTGATTTGTTTCGCCGTTTGCGCCGCCTTATCGGTGATGCCGACAGCGAAACTTGGGACGACGCCGACCTTGAAGACGCGCTTCAAGGTCATGCGCTACTGCTGCCCGGCGTCGGCCTTGACTGGACGCCCGCAACGGACGGTACAAACGGCGTCGTTTATCACGCGCCATACGGCAATTTTGGCGCGGCGGTTTTGCGGAGCGCGAACGGGCAAACGCTAACCGCCACTTCGTTTGATTTAGGGCGCGGTGTATGGCACTTCGATACCGCGCCCGGTCAGACGGTTTATTTAACCGGCACATCCTACGACTTAAGCGGCGCGGCAGCGGATCTGCTCGAAACCGAACTGGCGACGCTCCGCAGGAAGTTCGATACCACGGACGCAAGTGGAGCGACCATGAAGCGCAACCAAGAGTTTACATCGACGGAGGCACTGATTAAACGGTATCGCGCCAAACAGCGCGTCGTGAGTATTTCCTCGGTGCGCTCGGATGTCGGCTAATGCTTGATGAACGCGAACTGCGCGATTTGCGGGCCGATTATGTTCGCACCTTTTTGACGCAGCGCGCACGCCTTCTGCGCCTTGATGAAACGCAAAACGATAATGGGGACATGGAAAATCAGTACGTCCCGTTCGGCCCGATTATTCCGTGCCGAATATCTATGCCCCGGCTCCAAAACGAAGCCGTGCAGGGCAGTCAAGTGCAAGCCGAAGGCGGGGCCGTCCTCGAAGTCGAAGTGGGCACGAAAATCGACAGTGGCGACAAAATCGCGGTTGTGGAAAACGCGAAACGCGCGAACCATTTACGCGATGGCTCGCTCCTTGGCGCGCAGGTTTGGAGCGTTGCCGGAAGCCCCGACTTAGGCCGGGCGGAAGCGCAGTTTTTGAGCGTGCCGGTTGTGCGCGTGGATTAGAAATTTGAGCAATGGAAAACACAGTTGACCTCTTCGCGGAAATGCGCGGCGATCTCAAACGCATCGACGGCACATTGCTCAAAATCAATGGGCACTTCGAGTTCTGGCTGCCTAAATGGGAGCAGCAAACGCATGGCATGATGTCGCTCGAAAACGAGTTGGCATCGGTCAAAAACCAGTTTGAAAAACTTAAAGACCATACCAACAGCGAGATCTCGCTGTTGCGCTCGGAAATCGCCGCCAAAGAAACGGCGGAGCAGAAACTGGAAGCCATCGCCGAGCAGGCGCGCAAAGAGCGGCGCGATACGTTTCGCTGGGTCGTCGTCACGGCGTTTTCCGCCATTGGGGTCACCATTGCACTGGTTGTCTTTTTGATGCAGCACGTTTCGCTGAAATAGCGCAAAGCACTATGAAAACCATCACGAAATACGCGGCGAACCTGCGCGGCTTTTTGCTCATCGTAGGCGCGATGCTCGTCGTGGCAAATGGCGACGCCTACCTGCACAAAGCGATGCCGCCGTGGTTCATGTCGCTCATCGGCATTCTTGCGGCGGGCTTCATCACATGGCGCGCATGGCTGGATCAGTCGGCGAGCAAAGCCGCGAACGGAGACAGCGAACCCGTGCCCGTCGCCGTCAAGCAGGAACCCGACGAAACGCTGAAAGTGGAGGATGTTAATAATGAGCCTGCCTAAACCCGGCCCGGTCGCCCTTGCCGCCGTCGTTGCCGCCACGCGCAAGGAAACGCTCTCCGTCCGCGAAGTCGGAGGAAACAACAAGGGCAAGTGGATCATGGTCTATTTGTCGTTTGTCGGTTTGTTCGAGCCTGCCGCATGGTGTTGCGCCTTCGTGGTCACGCAAATCGTCAAAGCGTCCATCGTGCAGGGCGTGAAACTGCCGAAATGGTTCAAAAAGACCGGCTTGTGTCAGGCACTCGTCAACGCGGCCAAAGCGCAAGGTTTGTGGATTGATATAGCCGACGCCAAAAGCGGCGCGGTCACGGTTTATCGCGGCGATCTGGCCTGCTTTTGGTTCACGAAGTATCAGCGCATAGCGCACATTGGACACGTGACGGCGGTGCACTCATGGGGCGTGGAAACCGTCGAGGGGAACACGGGAAGCGACGGCAAGAACGGCGTGGAGCGTGACGGCGACGGGGTGTACGAGAAAGACCGCGATTGGAGCGAACTGGGCGTCAACGGCGGCTTCATCCGCTTGCCGTTTTAAGGGGAACTGGGGATTATGGCACTTTTACCACAACAAGAATCCGTTTTGGCCGCGTTCGCTGACAGCATTATTAACGCCGCACACGTCGCGGGCAAAGAGCCTGTGGAATTTGCGCAGGCGTACGGTGCGGGTGGCGCAACCCTCGTTATTGCGCGCGGCTTGGAGGCAAAAGCCGCTGAACTTCGTAAGAATGCACAAACCGCCGTGCAGCAGGCCGAAGACGCGGCGCAAAAATTGGAGGCCCAGTCGCGGGCCGTGCAACAGGGTTTAGTCACGCAAACCACCACAACACAGGCCGCCTAACCGTGGTTTCGCCCCTTTCGTGCGCGATCTCGCCGCTGGCCCAGCGGCGCATCATCACCGCAGGTATGCCCGGCTGGGTCGAAACCTTCGATGCGATGCCCGCCGACATTATTACGAACTACGCGCACCAAAGCGCGACGGGCGGCAATCCTGACGGCTGCCTCCTGTCCAACGGTTACGGCGCGTACTGGTATTTCAATGGCGGCGAAACGGGCCGGTTTTGGGCGAACGGCGACGCGGATTTCTCATGGGATGTCTACCTCGCATCCGGCGGGCGCGACATCGCCAACTGCGCGTTCTGGGTCGAGAACGTAGGGCCGAGTGCCAAAGGGTTTTGGTTCCGCCTCGAGCCGATGGACGCCTTTTTCTACTATTTCCAAAACGGGTCGCCTGCGCGGTATCTGGGTCAGTTCAATCCGTCGCCGGTTCAAACATGGCTGCGCCTTTTGATTCAAACGCGCGGCACGGTGGTTACCGGCTTGGTTAAGGTTATAGCAACTGGCGAAGTTATCAATTCGTTCAGCGTCGATGTAGCGTCCACGCTCGCCGATTTCAACAAAGCGCCGCGCGGCACGATGGGGCAAACCCCGGACGGCGCGGGCGGCTTCGACGGCATCCGCTTCGACAACGTTTCGATGCAGCGAAAGTAAAGCGGCAAAACAGTGATTCAAAAAACAAACCAACCCCTTTATTTTTTCGCGCAGTTCACCTCAAACAAGGCAGGCAAAGACGTTGCTGCGACGGTGGACGTGTACGACAACACCAACACGAAAATCGTGGACAATGCGCCCGCGCCCGCGCTTGCGTTCGGCGTGGTGCGCTATACGGTCGCAAATCCGACCACGGGTGGGGCATGGACGGCAATTTTCAAAACCGCCGATACCACCGTCGATTTGCAGCATTTACCGGCTTTGCAGTTGGTCGGCGTCGCGGGCGTGGACAATTTGGATTACAGCATTTACCAGTCGTCAGATGATGTTCTCAATGCGTTAGTTCCAATCC
>CAXTBP010000103.1:16813-19057 GCA_964241985.1 uncultured Armatimonadaceae bacterium
AACGCGACGGCGCCTTTGTCTGCCGAGCGAACTACGCTTTCGCAAGTCATGGCGAACCAATTGGAACGATTGGGAGGGCCGCTCAATGCCATAGATGTTATCGTCGGCAGACTGGGCGCTATGATCGCAAGCGCGGGCATGGGCTTATATCGTTTCACGGCGTCCGCTTTGCAAAACGCGCCGTCTCCGAGTGCGTCGCTGGTTCAGACCGTGCGCGGCCCGCTGAACGCCGAATTTCAAGCGAGCGATGAAACGTGCTATGTCGGAAACACGTTCGCGGTTGATATTGCCTTGACGGACGGCGACGGCAACGCATTTGCCATTCCAAACGGAACCCCGGTTACCGTCACGGTATCGGCAAACGGGGCAATTCTCAGTGAAGACGAACCGGCGGAGGTGGTTTACGGCGCGGGGGGCGCAATTCGCTATGCTTTGCAGAACGTAGACACGGAAACGGCGGGGCGCAAACAAATCACGGTGACCGTCGGCGCGCCCGGTAACGAGCAGACCTTCGGGCCTTGCGTGCTTCGAGTAAACAATAAATAAATGGGAATGGACGTAACCACGGACACAACCGGCTTGGACGGCCTTATTAAGCGTTTGAGCGGGGCCGATAAGGTCGTGCGGACGGCGGCATTTCAAGTCGAAGCGAATGCGAAGACGGCGATACAAACTGGGGCGAAATCGGGGCGAATTTATAAGCGCGGCAAGGGCAAAACCCACCAATCCAGCGCGCCCGGCGAAGCACCTGCGACGGATACCGGCAACCTCGTTAATGGAATCAGCACGCAAAAAGTCAGCGATGCGAACTGGGAAGTGCCGGTTGCGGCTGACTATGCGGCCAAACTCGAAGAAGACCGGCCGTTTTTGGAACCGTCAGTGAAAAAAGTCGAAGCGGCGTTCAATGCGGCGGCGCTGAAACTGTTGGAAGGCTGATATGAAAAGCGCAAGAATTCCTGTTAAGCGATGGATATTCCAAATACTCAAAGCGGACATTGGTGAAGGCGGTTTGATTGACTTGCTTCGCAAGGGTGAAGGCAAACAAATTGACAACAGACCCGTTTCGCCCCATAAGGTTTTCCAAACACGGGCAGCGGAAAACGCGGTGTTTCCCTTTGTTATCATCCAGTCCGCACTGGGAGGAGATGACACCAACTCGCTCGGCAATAAGACTGTCACAAAGGAATTGTTCTTTCAAGTGGCAGTCGAAAGTGAAGACGGGACAGTGTTTGACGAAGAAAGCGTTGTGAATAGGATCAACGCTCTGCTTCATGGAGTTTTGAAGGAAGACGCTTTTCCACGTTTTTCTTCCCGGCACGAACGCGAAGCCGACGAAAACACATTCGGATCCGCGCTATCGACGCGCATGGCAGGCGGTGTCTACCGCTTTTTGGTGAACGGAGAAAAATAAAATGGCGGTTGGACAGTTTTTTTTGACAGGTCAAAATTGTGTTTTGGAACTGACGGACGGTGGAATGCAGGACGGAACGGCAACCTTCACAGCGGCGATTATCGTGAGCGGAGACACCCTCAAAGGCTTCAGCGCCAGCGCAACCTCGGACACGGCAAAATTCCCCGTGCTGGGCAAGGCCCGCAACATCACGCAGGTTTTGCGCGGTGAAGACCAAATCACGGTTGACCTTTTCATGGACGACGGCGGGCCGCTTTTCCCTGACTGCTTAGGCCATTACATGAAGGTTCGCTACAAAGAAATTGGAGCGGCAGCGGGTTACAAAGAGAAAATCGGCGTCGTGACCTCTTACGATGTTGATTTTCCCGACGGGGCAACAACGGAAAAACTCGTCATCATGTGCGATGCGAACGGAGCGACAGCGGCTTAATTATGAACAAAATCAGTGCATCCAGTCTGGTTAAAGTGGAACCTCGCAAAGCCGAGGTAGACGCATCGGCGGCGTTCGGCGAAAAGCCCGGGGAAGTGGTTTTGGTTTTCAGTGACCCCGACGCCCCGAAGATTTTTGAGGCGCGCAAATTGGCAACCACGGTCAAGAAAAAAAAGCCCGCGTGGACAGATCAACTTTGCCAAAGCGTCGGGGTTATTGCAATTTCACACGCAAGCCCCGAACTTGACGAAGACCCGCTTGATTTTTACATCGAAATCGCGTCCGCAAACGCTGACCTTTTCTTTGCCATCGAAAACACCATCAAGTCTGCATTTCCCGATCAATACGATTTTGGCGGGGCGATTGCAAAAGCAAAAAAGGACTAACGGGCACACAAAAACAG
>CAXTBP010000104.1:0-18984 GCA_964241985.1 uncultured Armatimonadaceae bacterium
GGTTCCATGTCAACAATGCGCCGCCTTCCCCGCGCTCGGTGAGCGAAGGGACTTTCAAAATACCGGGCGTGTTGTTATTTATTCTTTCCCACGTTTCCAGCACAATATGACCAAGTTCGGTGGGGAGGAAGTGAATTGCTTCGCGGAACCTTACTTCACGTCCCGCTTCTTTTTTGGTTATTTCTGCAATTCGCTTTCGCAACTCGTCATAATACACCGAAGGTTTTGGCGTTGGAAAAGGCGCAACCGGATGCGCGAAATTCAAAAAAGCAGGAGCCGAAACCGTGGCTTTGTTTTTGATAGGTGACGATGTGTTCATTGAATAATTAAGTTGTTCATGAGCCGATCAAGATTAGGGCCAACGGCGGTGTCAAAAATGGTTTGTTCGGTGTCGTGTAAGAGGTTTACTGCCTGCATAACGGGTTCGATACTTGCAGGAAGTCTTTCGGTTTTCCAGCATCCAATTTCCCATACGAAAACGCCTTCCGGTTCTGCTTCTTTACCCGTTATAATTTTTTGAACCGTAACTCGCTGATAGTCAGAGCCACCATTCGTGTTTTTTTGAATTTGGCAAGGACTAAGTGGATAAGACTGCAAAATGGCGGGCGGTAGAAACTCATTTGCTTTCAGCCAGTAGTCCAGCGTTTCGGTTTGTTCGAGGCAAGCAATGGTGTTTATGTACCGAACACTTAGTTGCGTCACACCATTTGGTTGGAGCGTCTCGATGACTTTCCCCCAAGCAAACGAAAAACGCTGTGATACATCTTCCCAGCCGGGATATGGCTCCAAAATATGGAAGGCGAGAGAGTTCTGCGAAAGTGTGAGAGCGGCGGAACGGTCGGAACTAATATAGCGCACAAACTGCTGCAAGGCGTACTGTGCGGGAAGTACGCCGTTAGGCCCTACCTCAAACGTTGTTGTTTGTTGTGGTATAGGGGTAAAGTTCGGATATTGGCTAAGAACCGCTTGATTATATTCGGAAAAAATGCTTTCTTTTGTTATCGCTTCAAAGCCAACTTCAATAATTGCCTCTCGAACCACTGGGTTTTCGCGCCGCATTATAACCTCATTATGTCACATTGTCCTAAAATTTTCCTCCATTTGTGACACGCCCTTTCCGGGTTTGTTTATCATTGGGGAGTATGTCGCCTCTAAAAACCGGAACGGTTCGCAAACTGTGGTTTGCCGTTCGCCCGCTTTTGGCGTATGCTGTAAAACATCCTTTTGTGTGGGAGTTTTTTATGCACGAACCCGACGACAAAGCGGCCCTGCCGCCCGATTCCAAGCTGGACGACGCTCTGGCCGCGCCCCCCGATTTTGTGTCCCGGATGCGCCACACGACCGCCCACGTCATGGCACAGGCTGTCCGCGAGATTTTCCCCGACGCCAAAATGGGCATCGGCCCGGTGATTGAAAACGGTTTCTACTACGATTTCGATCTGCCGCGCTCCTTGACGGCGGGCGATTTAGCCGACATCGAAACGCGCATGGCGCGCATCGTTAAGGAAAATCTGCCGCTGACCCGGTTCGTGCTGCCTCGTGACGAAGCCCGCGCGTATGTGGAAGAGCGAAACCAGCCGTACAAAGTCGCGCTGATTGACGATTTGCCCGAGGGCGAGGAAATCTCGTTCTACCAGCAGGGCGATTTTGTGGATTTGTGTCGTGGCCCGCATATCGAATCGACGGGGCGTATCGGTGCGTTCAAACTCATGAACATCGCGGGCGCGTACTGGCGCGGCAGCGAAAAGAACCCGATGCTCCAGCGCATCTACGGCACAGCGTGGGGCAAGAAGTCCCAGTTGGACGCTTATTTGGAACGGTTGGAGGAAGCCAAAAAACGCGACCACCGCGTTATCGGCAAAAATCTCAAACTGTTCCACATCGACGAAACCGTGGGGCAGGGCCTTATTTTATGGACGCCCAATGGGGCCGTCATTCGGCAGGAGTTGCAAACGTTTATCGCGGGCGAACTGCGAAAACAGGGCTACAGCCAAGTGTTCACACCGCATATCGGGCGATTGGACTTGTACAAAACGTCGGGGCACTTTCCGTATTACCGGGATTCGCAGTACCCGCCGGTTATCGGGCGCGAGTTCTTGAACGAAATGGCGAGCGAAAACTGCGGCTGCGGCGAGTTATCCAACCGACTGGAAAGCGGCGATGTGGAAGGCTATTTGCTCAAACCCATGAACTGCCCGCACCACATCAAGATTTTCGATTCGCAGCCGCATTCGTACCGCGATCTGCCCGTCCGTTTGGCCGAGTTCGGAACCGTATATCGCTGGGAGCAGAGTGGCGAACTCAACGGCATGACGCGCGTGCGCGCCTTTACGCAGGACGACGCCCACCTGTTCTGCACGGAAGATCAGGTCGAGGGCGAAATCATGGGCTGTTTGGATTTGGTGAAAACCATTTTCGGAACGCTCGGCATGAAGGATTTCCGCGTGCGCGTCGGCTTGCGCGACCCCGACAGTTCCAAGTACACGGGCGACCCCGCCAACTGGGACAAGGCCGAAGCCGCGTGCCGGGCGGCGGCGCAAAGTTTGGGCGTCGCGTTTACGGAAGAAAAAGGCGAAGCGGCGTTTTACGGGCCGAAAATCGATTTCGTCGTCCGGGACGTCATCGGGCGCGAATGGCAGTTGGGCACGGTTCAAGTGGATTACAACTTGCCGGAACGGTTCGATTTGTCCTATATCGGGGCGGATTCACAGCCACATCGCCCGGTGATGATCCATCGCGCACCGTTTGGGAGCATGGAACGTTTTGTAGGCGTCCTTATCGAGCATTTCGGCGGGGCGTTTCCGCTGTGGCTTGCGCCGGAACAGGTGCGGTTTTTGCCGATTGCCGACCGCCACGCGCCGTTTTGCGAAGACCTCAAAACGCGCATGGTCAATATGGGCCTGCGCGCGACGGTGGATGCGCGGAGCGAAAAAACGGGCAAAAAGGTCGCCGAGGGACAGGTCGCCAAAGTGCCGTATATGCTGGTTGTCGGCGACCGCGACATCGAGGCTGGGAATGTATCGGTGCGCCACCGCGACAAAGGCGATTTGGGGCCGCGCTCGGTCGAGCAGCTCATCGCCGATTTGCAGGCCGAATCCGAAAGCCGCGCGCTTTCGCCGGGATAGCGCAAAGCAAATTAAAAAGCCCCCGTGAAATGGGGGCTTTTTTTGTTTGACGTGGGTTTTAACCCATGTTGTCAACTGCGTACGCAACCATGTGTTTTACTATCTCTCCAGCGCAGCCTGCGCTGGAACGTCTGCAAGCGCGGGCGAAACCGGGGCGGCGTTTGCGGCTTCGGCGGCAGTGACGTACTTATTGAAAATAAGCACGATTGCGCCGAAAATTACCACGCCTGCGAGCGTGAATAGACCGGCGGAAAAACTGTGGGTTTGGTCTTTAATTTTGCCAATCGCAAACGGGCCAAAAAAGCCGCCCAAATTCCCGGTTGCGTTGATGAGCGCGATGCCGCTGGCGAGGACGCCCGGCCCGCCGCGCTTTAAGATTTGTGGGGGCAGCGACCACATCGGGCCGTTGGTTGACCACATTCCTCCGGCGGCAATCGACAGGAAGATTAGCGATGGAACCGGAGACGGGAACAAGCCGCAGCCAAGCAAACCCAGCGCGCCGACAAGGGCCGCGCCGACAATGTGCATTTTGCGCTCGCCGGTGCGGTCGGAATGGAAGCCGTTGGCGACCATGCAAATCCCCGCTGTCGTGTAGGGCACAGCGGTCAAAAGGCCGACTTGCAGAGTGGACAATTTCCCCTCGGGCGTTTGCGCGCCCAGACTGTCGATAATTTGCGGCAGCCACATAGAGATGCCGTACATCCCGAAAATCGAGCAGAAAATAGTTACGCACAAAAGCAAAACGGCGGGCTGCGTCACGGCGGCAAGCGGCGAAGCGTGCGTGGGTGTGGCGGCCTTGCCCGCGCCCCGGTCGGCGGCGATGCGGTCTTGAATACGCTCTTTTTCCGCAGGCGTTAGCCACTTGGCGTTTTGCGGGTTATCGGGCAGATACCATAGCACGACGCCGCCCATGAGTACGGCGGGCAAGCCTTCCCACAAGAACAACTGCTGCCAGCCGACCAAACCGTGAAACGGCGGTAGTTGTAAAAGCCAGCCGGACAACGGGCCGCCGAAAATAAAGGCAATCGAGTTCGCCGTCATAAACAAAGCGATGACGCGCGCCCGTTCGCGGGCCGTGAACCAGTACGTGAGGTAGAGAAGGACGCCGGGAAAAAATCCCGCTTCGGCGAGGCCGAGGGCGAAGCGTAATCCGTAAAACGAGGGAATGTCGTGGGTAAAGAGCATCGCCATCGCAATCAGGCCCCACGTAAACATGATGCGGGCGATCCATTTACGCGCCCCGAATTTTTCTAAAAGCAAGTTCGACGGGATTTCAAACAAAAAATACCCGATGAAAAAGATGCCCGCGCCCAGCCCGAAGACGCCTTCGGTCATCCACGGAAACCCCTTCGGCGCGCTCATTTGGAGTTTGGCGAAGCCGACGTTAACGCGATCCAAATACGCGATAATGTAGAGAAAAAATAGGAAAGGAACCAAGCGCAAAAAGACCTTGCGGACAAGCGCGTCGTCGTTTTTGTCATCGTTTTGCGCGGAAATGCTATGGTTTTGGGTCATACCCGCCCTGCTTTCTTCGCGCCGACTTTTCGCAGGAGCGTGACGCGCCCGATGGGAACCCATTCGGCAATCAGAATGTCGCCGTTCGCTAAAAATAGGGCATCGTGCGGGTGAATGAATTTGCCGGGAGTGAAGGTTTCGCGGGGCTTGCCGCGCTTATCGGACGGGAAGCCGTCGCCGAGTTGCGCGATCATTTTGTTTTTGCCGTCCATGAGCGTGACCACGCCGTCCAAATCGGGGACGACCATCAGATCGTCTTTGTAGGTGACATTGCAGGGGCGTCGCATTCCGTCGGTGGCGAAATAGGCGTGCTTGCTGTCGAGGGTGAAGTATTGCAGGCGGTGGTTGCTGCGGTCGGCGACCGCGAGCAAAGGTTCGCTTGTGCGTGGGTCAACCCACAAGGAGTGCGGGGTGTTGCATTTGCCCGGCTCGCTGCCCGGCGTGGAGACGATTTGCTGCCAATCGCCGTGGCGGTTGTAGCGGTGAACGTAGCTTGAGCCGTAGCCGTCGCCGAGGAAGAAATCGCCGTTCGGGGCGAACGCGACATTGGTCGGCACAAACGGGTTCGCCTTGCCGGTTTGCGGGTCTTTGTTGTACACGCCCGCCTCGACCGGTGCGCCGATTTCCCACACGACGGTTCCATCAAGCCTTGTTTTGACGACTTGCCGGTGGGCCGTGTCGCAGTGGTACAGGTATTCCGTGTTGTTTTCGCGGCGCACGTGAATCCCGTGCCCGCCGCCCACGAACCGCGAACCCCACGACGTTAAAAAGTTGCCGTCGGCGTCGAAAACCGCGATGGCGTCTTTGGTCGGGCTGTTGGGATGGACGGTGTGCGAAATGTAAATGCGCCCCTGCGAGTCCTGTGCGATCCCCTGCGTGTCGCCCCACAGCACTTTGTCGGGCGGGGGCATGAGCCAATCGTGCCAGCATTCGTAGGTATGCTCGCCGCTCCCAATCAGGACGGGGCGCGTCTTGGGCGCAACTTTATCCTGCGCGGCATTGGCGAAACGCGCAGCCGCCAAATGTTGCAAGGCAAGCAAACCCGCGCCGGTCAAAACCTGTCGCCGCGTCGGGCCGGAAAAAACCTCGTTGTTCATGGGTTCCGGTTCGGCGTGGGGGGCGTTGGTTCCTCCGTGGAGGAAGAAAAGGGGTGTTCGCGGAAAGCACCGGCTCTGGAAGGTGGTAGTTTTAGCAGGAACCGAAGGGGCAAAAGCACTTACGGAGTTTTGGCGCGCGTTTTGTCTGAAAGAGAGTCGAAGCCCTCAGTGGAAGGGACAGGAACAATGGCACGTCAAACTCGTAGAACTCGGCCTTGCTCCAATTTGGGCATTGGGAGAGTCAGAAGATAGAGTTAAACAACCCGTTTATGCACTGTATAACACTCCCTCTCATGTTCGGCGCGAGTTCATACGTTCAATGAAGTCTCTCCACTATAAAATGGGGGCCTTCATTCAATTTGTGACGATGCTACACGGCATACACGACAATGACGCGCTTCGCAAGCACCACCAATCATATCAATGGATTTGGCGGCTTCATAGCGCGCTTAAAATGCCGCTGAGTAACAAACAGTTTAGAAACGACGTTTGGGAACGCTGTGCGCTTGACTTTGTGCATTCCCTGTCCCGCGACGGCAACCGCTTGGTGCGCTGGGCCGCGCAAACCCGCCTTGCCGACCCCGATTTTGTGTTTACGTGGGACGAGGAAAGCGACGCGCGAACGTGACGGTTTCGGTTACGGTTCGTCGTAGTAAAGATACACGGTGGCGGTGCGGGGATCTTCTTCGTCTACCCAGACCTTCGTGTAGCCGCCATTGGAAAACCATGCGCTTCGGAGGTGCTGCATGTCCGCGACGTTCCCGCCCACCTTTTGAAATTCGCCCGCTACAATTGGGTCGATTTTTTCGGCCTCCGCAGGGGCAGTCGCGCTCATTTTGGGCTGGTGCAAAAACACGGAAACGGCGGCATAGGGCATTCGGACTTGGGCGACGACGATTTTCGACGGCCCCATGTGATGATCCAAGCCGGACACCAATGTCGTGTTTTTCGGGAAAACAATATGGGTTAGTTCCGTGAGGCGCGCAACCCGAAAAACAGGCCATGTTCCAAAAAGGTCGAATGCGGCAAAGAAGGCAAACCCCGCGCAGGCTCCGACAACGGCCCAGCCAATCTTTTGCCATTTCCATACGCGCATCGCCGGTTTTCCTTTGGATAAATGGTCAGCGGTTCAAAAACAAAAAAGCGACGCTACTCAAAAAGTAGTGTCGCCGCTTGTTCGTTTTGTTTGCTATCGTCCGACTTTCGGACGCTTCAAACTCGACTATGAATATAGTATACCATCTTTTTGGCCCTTTTGTCAACCGTGCAGTGTTAAACAAACGCACAAATAAGAGGCGGTATAGTTTGTAAAGCAGGCTGAAATATCCCATTCGGCGAAGTTGAGCGCGTTCTATATTTGTTTAGACGATGTTTGCTTGTCTTGTTTTTGTATCGCAAATAAGAGGTAGTTTTTAGCGGTTTGCGGGGGCGCGGTTTAGCCAGCCGAACAGGCCGCCGGAACGCGGGGCGGGTTCGGGGGACGGCGCGGGGGCGGCGGGCGTTTCGGCGGGCGGTGCGCCGGGCATGACGCCGCCTGCGGGCGTGGCGGATTGGCTGAGCACATCTACGCGGCGCGCGGCGCGGGACGATAAGACGGATAGCAAGGCGTTTTCGGCTTCGGCCAAGCGCGGGTACTGCTTTTTGAGATAATCCATCGTCGCACTGAGGGTTTTCGGGTCGTTGTTGAGCTGGCTTTGCAAATCGGCGAGCGTGTTTTCAAGGCGCGTTTGGCGACCCGCATCGCTGCCTTTGCGGTCGAGGTATTTGACAAAAATGCAGTCGCGGAGGGGGCCGTCCACGAGCACGTCGCTTTGGGTTTGCCGGGCTTCGGACAAAATGGCGGTGCGTTTTTGCAGATCGGCCATGCGACTGTGCGCGCTTTCGTCCGTGCCTTCGATACGGGCCGCGATTTGGAGCAGGCTCGTGGCGAGCGCGTCCTTACCCGCATCCGATAGTTCGCTTGCCCATTCGCACAAACGCATCACGGCGCGGGCGACCTGCGCGTTCGTTTCTTCATCGGCGTCTTCGCTCGGTAGAGGGACGACACCAACGATACGAGCCGCCGTCTGCGCGATGGCTTCATCGCCCGCGTGCGCTTGGTGCTGCACTTCCCACAGCCGCACGAGCGCATCCAAATCCAGCAGGTTTTCCTTGCCGTCGGCTTGTATCGCGGTTTCGAGCGATTGGGCCGCCGCCGTCCAATTTTCCTGCGCCTCGTAGATACGGCACTGCCACATCAGGGCGTCGTGCCAAACCGGCGTGACAGCAAGTATAGCGTTGATTTGCTCGTGGGCGTCGTCGTAGCGTTCTTGCTTGAGCAGGCAGCGGGCGAGTTTGACGCGCAAGGCTTCGCTGGATCCGGTCGCGCGGAGCAGCCAGCGGTATTGTTTTTCGGCCCCGGCCCAATCTTCTAAGCGCAGCAGAGTTTGCGCGATAAGGAAACGCGGGCGCGGCAAATCCGGTGCGAGCGCGACCGTGCCTTTCAAAATGGCGAGGGCCTTGTGCGGGTCTTTGTCCAAAATCCCCGCCGCTTGATCGACAAGCGCTTGCACGCGACGCCCCGCTTTGCGCTTTTGATCGTATTCGCCGCGCGTCCGTGCGCTTCCCAAAACGCCCATCGCATCGGTGAGTTTTTGGAAAATATCAGGAAAAGCGTCGGGCCGATAGCGGCGCACCGCGCTAAAATAGGCGCGTTTAATTTCGGCAGGTGTCGCGGATTCGGACACGCCCAGCACGTCGTAGTAGTTTTCCGTCGGTTGCGACGCGGTTGGTTCGCTCATGGCGTTGATGTTCTAAAAAACAAGGCACGCGGGTTTCGACCGGCGATGACCGGCGGGTTTCGACCGGCGGGTAAATCCGCAGCCCAGCTGAAAAAGGCCGGAAAGACCGGCGGGTAAATCCGCGGTCTACACAGAAAGCGAAGCCCGCCCGCGCGGGCTGGATGCCGAAACGTGAGGGCCTTCCAGTTGACCGCAAGACTTCCAATTATGAGCCGACGCAGGTCGGCTTTGCTTTCTGCGTAGACCGCGGATTTACCCGCCGGTCGAAACCCAGCTGGCGAATTCCACCATTTATACGGCCTCGGCCTTCGTATACGCAATTATCGGCAATACTTTCCGTCTGCAAAACGGCCAAAAATGCGAGGTTGCGTTACGCCATTTCAAACAGCAAGTCGGTCAAGGCGTCCAGATGTTTGCGAACTTCGGCCTCGTCGTCCTGCACAACGGCCCGCTTGACGGCGAGCGCGGCCTCGTCCAAACCGAGGGCTTGGGCGGCGTCTTTTTGGTCACGGTCTTGCAGCAAGCGGTCTGCTTGCTCCAAAAGCGGGGCGCATGTGTCGGCCTGCGGCGCGGTGCGCCACGTGGCTTCAATCGCTTCGGGCGTCAAACCGAGGGGCGCATTGATAACCGGCTCGGCATCTTCCGCAACAGTTCCACTGCTGCCGCCCGCCATCACATACGAGGCCTCCGAGCGCACGGCGGGCGCGGTGACGTAGCGCACCGACACGTCGAGCGTGCCGTCGAGTGTGTACCGGAACTCAATCTGCACGGGTTCGTTTTCGCTGCCGGATAGGGAGCGGAGCGGCAGTTCGGAAACCAAGCGGTGGTCACGGCACAGCGTTCCGTCGGTGGAGGCTTCGTAGATGCGAACGGTAATGGGATCGTTGCCTTTGAAGCGCGTCGCATAGGTGCGTTTTTCGCAAAACGGCAGTTTGGCGTCTTTGGGGATGATTTCGGAAAAGTAATCGTCGATGAACTGCCCGCTGCCGATTTGCTTAATCGCCGCGACACCCAAACGGTGCGGCGAAACGTCCAGCACCATTAAGTCTTTGCCGCCCGCTTGGCCCGCGTCGGCGGTAAAAACTTTCTTTTCGATGCCTGCGGCGATTGCGGCCCCGCGCGCGACCGCTTCTTCCGGGTTTTCAAATTCTTGAAGCGGTTTGCCCCATGCGTATTCCAGTGCCCGCCGAAACATCGGGATGCGGCTCGACCCGCCGACCGGCAGCACCACGTCGATGTCGCTCCATTCCACGCGGGCGCGGGACAGGGCTTCGTTGACGAGCACCATCGCGCGCATCAAATGCGTTTCCAGTTTTTCTTCGAGGGCGTCGCGGGTAATCGTGGTTTGCAAACCACCGTCGCTGGTTAAAAAAGGCAAATCCACGGGCACGCTTTCCCTGTCAGATAGGGCGATTTTCACGCGCTCGGCTTCTTCTTTGAGCATTTGCGCGGCTTTGCGGTCGCGGGACGGGGTCGGAAGTTTTTTGCCTTTCTCCTCTTTGTAGGCGTCGCGGAGCAAATTGATCACCACTTCGTCCACGTCTTTGCCGCCCAATTTGTCGTCACCGACCGACGTTTTCACATCCAAAACGCCCTCGAACAACTCCAAAATGGTTACGTCAAGCGTGCCGCCGCCGAAGTCAAAAACCAAGACTTTTTGCTGCTCGTCCAATCGGTCAAGCCCGTAGGAAAGGGCGGCTGCGGTCGGCTCGTTGATCAGGCGCAAAACGGTCAAGCCCGCCATTTGCGCCGCTCGGCGCGTGGCTTCGCGGGCCTCGTTTTCAAAGCGAGCGGGAACCGAAAGCACGACTTCGGAAATGGGTTCGCCCAGCCGCGCCTCGGCGGCGGCCTTCAAATGGCGCAAAAGAACGGCGGAAATGCCTTCGGGCGTCATCGCCCGCTCGCCCAGTTTCACGGCGTCGGGCGTGCCCATCAGTCGCTTGACTTCTTGGGCCGTGCGGTCGTGAAAGGTCACCGCGCCCGCTTTGGCGGCCTGCCCGACGATAAACTCCTCCTGCGCGTTGAGTTGCACGACCGACGGAATAATGGTGTCGCCGCTCGCATCGGCAAGCAGAACGGGGCGGGCGTCAACAAGGGTCGCAATCGCGCACGTGGACGTGCCCAAGTCAATGCCGATAATCGGCGCGGTTTTTTCGAGGGTAAGGGTTAGCATTACCCCTCCCCCCGGCCCCCTCCCCGAAGCGGAGAGGGGGAGCCATGATGGGTGACAATAGACAAAATCGAACGCATAGGAAAGAGCATTTTCTTACTCCCCCTCTCCGCTTCGGGGAGGGGGCCGGGGGGAGGGGTAATTGTTATCGGGCCGTCACGACTTGGGCGCGGCGCAGCACGTGGGTTCCGATCTGCCAGCCTCGGCGCACAATGCCGACGATGCCGTAGCGGGCCGAACCGACAGGGGCTTTGGCGGTATCGACGCTTTCATGCAGCCTGCCGTCGGGCGGCTCGCCAATCGGGCATGGGATCTCGCACACCCCCTGCGAGGCCAAACGCCGCGCCCCGTTTTTAAGGGCGGACGCCAGTTCGCGCGTCAGGTTCGCGTTTTTGCTCGCGCTTGCCGCTTCATAGGCGTTTTGCAAAACGTCCATAAAGAAAATGGCCTCGCCCGCCATGCGGTACAACTGCTCATCGCTTGCCGTTTGATTGGCCCGGTCGGCTTTTTCCACAGTGGAAAGGATATTGCGGGCGCGCACTTCCCATGCGTCCATGCGCTCGGCCAAGCGGTCGTTTTTCTGCATCAGCGTGTCCGTGCTTGCCACAAGGCGCAGCAAAAGCCGCCCCTGCCGCGACGAGGCCGCAAGTAAATCGGCGGTCGGGTCGGCGGTCGGCACGCCTTCGGATTCGTCGTCGGTTGCGCCGGGGGCGTCGATGGCGTGGATAAGGGTTTCGGGAACGCGCAAAAGGGGCGCGTCAACAGATTCGGTTTGAAGGCTCACGCCTTGATTATCTGTTTTTTACGCGGTTTTCTTTACACCCGCGCGGCGTTTCTTTGTCCGACGGGCGAGAACCGAAATGCTGCCCGCGCTCGTCAATCCGCCGAGGGCAAGAAGGCCGGTGGACGGCTCGGGCGTGTCGGTGGCGAAAACAAGACCGGTCGGCGTAAAGGCCACGCCGCCCATAAACAAAACGTCGGACACGCCGGTCGAAGCGTTGTACCGCACAATGTTGTTGCCGCCTATGTTGGCGATGTACAAGGAATTGGCGAACGGATTATACGCGAGTGCCTGCGGGTTGTTGAGCGCCGACGCGCCGGTGGGCGTAATCGTAAAATCGGGATTGGTGCGCGTGGATGTGTCGCCGCTCGCGTTGTTGAATCCGACAATCGTGTTGTTTGCTGCGTCGCTGGAAAACAAGGTCGTGCCGCCAAACGCGAGGCCAATCGGTGCAGCAAGCGAACTACCGCTTGCCGAAAATGTCGTGAACGTATTGGCGGCAGAATACCGGCGAATGTTACCGTCGCTGGTATTGGCGACGAACAAACCGCCCGCCGCATCGGAGGCCAAATAATACGGAAAGTTCAAGCCAGTTGCAAACGATGTCGCGGTCGTGCTGAGCGTGCCGCCCGTGCGCGCGAACTGCACAATCGTTCCGCTGTTGTACCCAGTCGCGTACAAATTGCCCGAAGCGTCGAAAGTGAGGCCCTGCGGGGAATCCAAGCCCGCATTCCCCGCATAGAAAATGCTCGTGCTGCCGGTGCGCGTGTTGTACTGCACGATGCTGCCGTTGGGCGTTCCGACCACAACCTCGCCGCTGTTTGCGATAAACAAATCGCCGGTCGGGGCGTAATAGGCCAGTCCTTGCGGTGCGGCAAGCGAGCCGCCGCCAAGAACGACGCTTGCCGCGCCGGTCGTCGGGTTAATCGCGTATAAAGCGTTTTCGGATTCGCTGGCCGCGAATAGCGTTTGCGCCCGCGCCGCGCCCGACATGATAACGCCACACAAAACGAGCGAAGCGCAAAGGACAATACTTTTCAAACGAGTGAAACGCGGGCGCGGGAAAGGAAAGGGGCTACTTTTCATTTGATGGTATGGTATACCCGAAAATTGCCCAGCGGATTTAGCCGCGCCTTTACTGCCAGTGTAAAACCACTTTAACCGGCTTGTTGTTGCGGAGAAGTTCCAATTCCTCGGTGTCACGCGGCGAATGAAATAAATCCTTGAATCCCGTAAGCGATAGGCCGTTTGCTTTTCCCCCATTCACGGTTTCGAGAACGTCGCCGTTTTGAATGCCCGCCTTGTCAAGCACGCCCTCTTTGACAATCGACGTGAAAGCCCACTTTCCATCCACCAACGGACGCAAAGCGCCACCCCCGATCCAGCGCGTGGCGGCTTCCCGCGAGGCTTCGGTGGGAAAGGGATATTGGGGCGGATTCTTCAAGCGAAGCGCATAAAATTTCCGGGCGGGATAATCGATTATCACGCGAAAATGGGTCAAATAATCCAGTCCCAAAACCGCTGCCCGGGTCGGTGTCGGCGACGGTTCCACCCCCAAATTAAAGGGTTTGAGAGAGCCAATCGCTTGATTTCCCCCGCCGGTTCCCAAACCAAAATCGGAAACGCTCAGCAGATAGGGGGGCGTATCCGATGCCATGCCGGAAAAGTCTCCGGCTTTATCGAGGTTTAGTTTCTTGTCCTTATCCAATACCGTTGTTGTCGTGGAGGTGGAACTTATCACAGCGGGAAATGAATTGTTTCCGACGCGGACGGGAACGGTGAACGTTAAATCGTTGGCATCGTAAGCCGTCATCGGAACGCCGCTCTTAAGGCCGTCCGCGACACTCAACGTTTGCAGCTGCATTTCGTTTAAGTTGCCGCCCAGCAGAAACATCTTGTTCACCTCGTAATCGAAAACCACAGCGAATTGGCTCACTACATTGGCCGCGATAACGCCGTCGTAAAACCGGTCGGTGCGCTCGTCCAGACCGCCGTTTTCCACGACCACGAAGGGGGCGTCGATAATTTTCAGCGAATCCGTGGGCGCGGTGGCCTCGGCTTTTTTAATAAAGACAAACGGTATTTTGGTTCCGCTGGCCTCGGGCCGGTACTCCACGGGCAACCCCAATTTTTTGACGAACGCGGGACTGACGACGCTCGTCGGATTGCCGGTCGAAATGAGGAACCGGCCCTCCATTGTGTCGTTGATACGGAGCGTGACGACCGCGCCGCCATTGAACGGCATTGGCGTGAACGTTATTCTGTGCCCGACGAGCGGGGATGCGGACGATTTTTCTTGGAACGAATTTGGCGGCGCGCTTTGCGCGCGGGCCGCGTTTCCGCCCGAAATACCGGCAAGTACGAACGCGCCGACGATACCGGCGAGTACAAAACCGCGTCGAACCATGACCTAAACCCTTTCACAAGCGAACGGTAAAAACTTAGGCGAGCAAATCGTAGCGGTCGGTGGAAACCTCGTATTTGAGGGGCTGCCCGGACACGTAGCGCTCGATTTCGTCGATGGCGTAGGTCGCCATGCGGCGCAGGGTTTGTTCGGTCGGCCCGGCGATGTGCGGCGTGATGAAAATATGCGGCGACTGCCACGCTTCATGGCTCGGCGGCAACGGTTCGGGGCTGGTCACGTCGGCGTAGTATTCGATTTCCCCGGCCATCGCGCGGGTGAACAGCGCGTCCTGATCCACGACCTGCGTGCGGGCCGTGTTGACGACCGCGCATCCGTTTTTCAAAAGGCCGACGCGCTCGGCATTCAGCAAGTTCTCGGTTTCCGGCGTGACGGGCAAGTGAATGGTGACGGCGTCGCTTTCACGCAGCAAATCGTCCAAGTCGGCAACGAGGCGCACGCCCAAAGACGCGGCTTTTTCGGGCGCGCAGTACGGGTCGTAGGCGACGAGTGTGCAGTCGAAGGGTTTAAGCAGTTGCGTCATTAGAACCCCGATGCGCGACAATCCGACAATTCCCACCGTTAAACTGGACAAATCGCGGTACGGCAAACCCGCTTCCCCCTTGCCCTTGTTCCCGGCCCGCTCCCAATCCATGCGGTACACGGCCTGCCGCAAGGCCATAATCAGCAGGCCGACCGCGTACTGCGCGACCGCAATCACCATCGCGTCCGCGCCTTGCGTTAAGCGGACGTTTTGTTGGAGCAGTTCTTTGGGCACGACGCCGCGCACGCTGCCCGCCGAATGCGCGACCAGAATAGGTGGCCCGCTGTCCGCGCGGCCCGTTTTCTCCCAAGCCGACGAGGACAAGGAACGGCTGCCCCAGCACGTTAGCAACACGTCGGCTTGCGCCAAGAGAAGGGCGTATTTTTCCTCGTCCAACTCGGCTTTGTGGTCGAAATAGGTCACATCGCCCAGCGCGTTCAATCGGGCGATGTCGCTATCAGTAAAAACGCGGCGGTGGGAATCGGCGGTCAGGTTCGCTAAAATGCGGGGCATCGGATTTGGAAACTCCTTCGTTGTCCGTTCAGGTTCAAAAGTTAGTCGGCGTTTTCCTTTGCCGTAATGTCAGGGACATGAACGTCCCTGCCCACGCCCTTAGGGCACAATGTCCCTGCCGGGACGTGGATAGTGCGAAGGCGTTTGGTTGTGCGGAAAGCCAAAGCCTTTTGGGGCGTGTCGTTTGCGGCACGGGATTTTTTGTTTGTCGGTAGCTCTTACGTCCCGGTAGGGACATCGTGCCCGAAGGGCTTGGACAGGGACGTTCATGTCCTTGACACCACCGGTAAAACAAGCGCGAAAAAATAAATCAAAAAGTTTTTTCTTTTTGTTTAGCAAATCATTTGGTTTAGGCTATACTACCCTTGAACGCCTCCGCACTGCCGTTCAGGCAAGCGGGCGCGTCCCTCACTAAACACGAGCTGCATTTATGAACACAGGAGGAATTATGATGATGGACACCATTGGGCTTTTGAACCAGCCGCAAGGGAACGTCGCTGCCGCAAATTCGACCTGCTGTGCGTATGATGCGGTTGTCGCTCCTTCCGCGTTCGTCCTCGCCGCGCACTCCGACGCGGCTGCCTTACGGTCACGTGGCATGAAAGCCGCCTTTGACCCGAACCCGGCCCTTAAACTATGGGCCGTCCGTCGGGAAATCGGTTGGCATCAGCCGCGTAGTACCACGTATGGCACACTGCGCCTCGGTTAAGAAACGGCGTGGCGTTCGGCTTCGTGCCGTGCGCCGCCTCTTCTGAACCGAAACGGCACGAAGGCTTGCTTCAGCGAGCATCGCGTCGCGCAAACGGGACAAAACGAACGAGAAGCCTCGACAACTGCACGTTAATACGTACCGCAGTTGACGCTTATTTTTTCGCGTCCCTTTTTTGCGCGCCGATGCACGTTACCAAGCAAAACCGGCTTTGTTGCGCCAGCAAAACGCAATAGATAGTTGCGCCTCCGCAAACGTTGCCCCAAAGGGCAAGCGCGGAAACAAAGGGTTTAACAAACCCTGCGAAAAACGCTCGATCTTGTTTAGTTTCCGCTCTCAAAGACCGCCATCGCCACCGCAGATGCCATCGCTCATTTAGGCAAGCCCGCTGGCTTTCCCCTTTTCTGTTGTTTTTGCCACGGTTTTCGCGCCGTTTAGTATTCCATAGCGTTCGTCCGTGTTTGTGAAAGAGCAAACCGGATTTTGCCGGGAATAGGTGCGTTTTCTCTTTGGCATCGTTGTTTTTGCGGAAGATTGCGTGTTGTTTCGGCCTGATGGAGGGCCGCCGCGCACCGTCCGCGTTCGGAGAATTTCACGGTGAAAAACGAAATATTGGAAGCGGCCCGCGCGGGAAACATCGCCGCGCAGGAAAAACTGAGGGAATCACTGCGCCCGCGCATGGAATCGATGGCGGGATACTACGCCTCGCGCACCGGCATGGATTCCGCCGATTTATTGCAGGAAGCATGGCTGGCCGTGTTCGAGGTTTTGCCAACCCTCGACACAACCATCGGTACGCCGTCGCAGTTTTTGCTCAAGCACGCCCGGTGGCAAATTCTGGATCATATTCGGTGGAACAAGCGGCGCTCGCATGAAATGCTGGACGACACCTTAGCGGAATCGGCCTCGTTCGCTGCGTCGTCGCCGTCGGGCGCGTCGTCCGCTTCGGCGGCGGGCAGCGCATGGGGGGCGGGTTCGTCCCGCCCCGGCACGTCGGACGTGGAAACCGGCATGATGGTGGAAGCCTTGCAGGAAAAACTGACGGTTCGCCAGCAGGCGATTCTGGTCGGCCTGATGGACGGGCAAACGTGGCGGCAGATCGGCGACAGCTTGGGCTGCACGTCGGCGAACATCGCCTACCACGTGCGCGGCATTCGTCAGGCCTACGGCGAAATGGTCGGCTTGTCCGATTTAGGCGACTTGACGCAAAGCGGCAGTGAAACGCACGGCGTTAGCGGAACGCGCGGGAAAACCGCCGTTCCCGGTTTGTCGCCCGCCAACATTGCAACACGGCGCAATTCGGTGGTGGCGTCCGAAGCGCGCATCAAGCAGCTTGCATAAAATAACGATGAAAAGGAAACACAAACAAAAACGGCCCGCCGATAGTTGGTGGGCCGTTTTTGTTGCGCCCGCGCTGGGGTAAACCGGATTTACCTACCCGCTTTCCGTTTGCGCCGCTTCTTCTATCTTTTTTGTGCGGGTTTGCTTAGAAAGCGCGCTCTATGCCGCCCGTCTCACCGTCGCCCGCTCTTGACTTCGACCGCCTCACCGATTTAATAAACTCCGATTTCGTCACGCCGCCGACCCGTGCCATTTTGCAAACGCGCTTGAATGACGCGGCGAAAAGTGAAACCGACGCGCCCGTTCCAAAGTTTTTCGACCAAACCGAATGGGAAACGCTGCAAGCCGTGTGCGAGTGCGCCTTGCCGCAAATCGACGGCTTGACGCCTGCCTTTCTCGCCTCGCTCGTGGACGAACGCTTGGCGCAAAACAAAGGCGACGGCTGGCGCTACGATGCTTTGCCGCCCGACGGTGACGCCTACAAAACTGGGCTGCGCGGCTTAAACCAGAGCGCGCAAGCGGAAGGGACGGCCTCGTTTGCCGCCCTTGCCGACGAAAAGCAAGTTGACCTTTTGCGTGCCTGCCAAAACGACACGATTGCAGGCGACGTGTGGAAAACACTGCCCGCGTCGCGGTTCTGGGAAGAATTGCTCGCCGAGTTGGTGGAGGTGTTGTACAGCCACCCCTTAGCGCAAGCCTCCATCGGGTATGAGGGCTTCGCCGACGCGAAGGGGTGGAAGCGGTTCGGGCTGAATGTGGTAGATGAAAGGCCTCTCCCCCCGGCCCCCTCCCCTGAAAGGGAAGGGGGAGCCAGTAGTACGGAGGAGGGTGCAAATGCGGCAGGCAACAATTACGATACCCAAAACTCCCAAGTTGCAGCCGTTACCATTTTACAGGCTCCCCCTTCCCTCTTAGGGGAGGGGGCCGGGGGGAGAGGCCCGCTCTTTTCGCCCGCCCCCGTAGACGCCGTCATCATCGGCACGGGCGCGGGTGGTGCGCCGCTTCTCGCGCGCCTTGCCCGCGCGGGCCTCAAAGTCGTCGCGCTCGAAGCGGGCAAAGCGTGGAACCCCGCGCAGGATTTCGCCACCGACGAGCGCGCGCAGGAAAAACTGTTTTGGAGCGACGAACGCTTGTCGGCGGGGCAGAATCCGGTCGCGTTTGGGAGCAATAATAGCGGGGTGGGCGTCGGCGGTTCGACCCTGCACTACACGGCCTACACGCCGCGCCCGCAAAAAGACGATTTTAACCTCTATTCCGACTTCGGGGTCGGCGCGAACTGGCCGATTGCGTTTGCCGAACTGGAGCCGTATTTCGGCGAGGTCGAAACGTTTTTGGGCGTGTCCGGCCCGAACCCGTATCCGTGGACAAGTCCGCGTTCGTCCGGCTATCCCTTGCCGCCGCTGCCGCTGAACGGGGCTGCGCTTTTGATGGAGCGAGCGTGCAAAACATTGGGTATTGGCACGTCGCCCGCGCCGAACGCCGCGCTGAGTAAAAGTTACTATCAAGAGGGCGTCGGCTGGCGGCCCGCCTGCACAAACCGGGGCTTTTGTCAAGCCGGGTGCAGCGTGCGGGCGAAGGCGAGCATGGACGTGACGTTTTTGCCGGTCGCCGTGCATTTCGGCGCGGAAATTCGGCCCGAATGCTTTGTCACGAAAATCGAGCGCGATAATGCAGGAGCCGTCAAAGGCATCGTGTACGAGCAGAACGGGTGTGAAGTTAGGCAGGAATGCAAGGCCGTGTTTTTGTGCGCCGGGGCCGTGGAAACGCCGCGTCTCTTGCTGCTCAACGGCATCGGAAACGGGAGCGGGCAGGTCGGGCGCAACTTTATGGCGCACCCCGGAATGCAGGTTTGGGGGCAGTTCGATGAGGCGACCTTCCCCTACAAGGGCATTCCCGGCGGTTTGATTAGCGAGGACACCCATCGCCCAAAAGACGCCGATTTTGCGGGCGGGTACATGCTGCAAAGTATCGACGTGATGCCCGTGACCTATGTTTCGCAGATGGCGCG
>CAXTBP010000105.1:0-18900 GCA_964241985.1 uncultured Armatimonadaceae bacterium
CTGCGCCCCATAATGTCTTCGCGGCCCAAACCGCTGATCCCCGTGGTTAATCGCCCGTTTTTGGAGTATCAAGTCGCGCTCTTGAAGCGGCACGGCATCGATGAAATCATCTTTTGCACCAATTACATGGCCGATAAAATCGCCGCGCATTTTGGCGACGGGTCGGCTTTTGGCGTGACCATGCGCTATGCCATCGAGGAAACGCCCTTGGGCACGGCGGGCGCGATTAAAAACGCGCAAGCCAAAGCGGGCCGCGATACGGTCGTCGTTTTGAACGGCGACGTGCTGACCGACTTCGATATTTCGTCGATTATCCGTTTTCATAAAGAGAAAAACGCCCTCGTCACGATTACGCTGAAAGAAGTGCCGTCGCCGTCGCCGTATGGCGTCGTGATTACGGATGAGAGCGGGCGCGTACAGGAATTTCGGGAGCCGTCGGAAGCGCAGAAAAAAGCCCTTGCCGACAACCCCAATGTTCAGCAAACCGGCGTGGACGGCATCAACGCGGGCATCTACATCATGGAGCCGGAAGCCCTCGACGCCATTCCGACCGGACGGCCTGTGTCCGTGGAGCGCGAAATCTACCCCAAATTTTTGGCCGAAGGGCAGCCCATTTACGCAATTGCCCGCGACGGTTTTTGGCTCGACATCGGTCGGCCCGAACAGTACCGTCAGGCGACCGAGGCGATTTTGTCCCATGACATCGCGGTCGATGTGCCGGGAGAATGGCAGCCGCTTGGTTACTGGGCCGAAGAGGGGGCCGACATCGACCCGACCGCCCACATCGCGCCGACCGTGCATATCGGAAAATTCGCCCGCATCGGCGAAGGGGCAGCGGTGACGGGGCGCAGCGTCATCGGCCCGAATTGTCGCATCGGGAAAAACGCCGTTATTACCAATTGTATTTTGGAAGACGGCGTGATCGTCGCTGAGGGCGCGAAATTGTCAAACGTAATTATGGACGACGGCTCGCACGTCGAAACCGGCGTTGTCGTCGATGTTCCGTCCGTGTTCGCCGCCAAAAGCGTGCTTGCCAAAGGAACGCGCATCACAACCGGCGGCATTGAGTGAAAACGGAAACAAAGGTGTATCTTTTTTCACTCCGTTCGGTCTAACAAGGGCGATGGAAGTCCCCCTTGCTAATCTGACCGCGCAGTACGCGGGTCTCGAAAACGAAATAAACACCGCCGTCCTTTCGGCTCTCCAAAACGGCGCGTTCGTGCTGGGAACGACGGCGTCCGCAAACGCCGTCGTGGAAACCCTTGAACAAGGCGTCGCCGCGTTTTGCGGCGCGAAACATGGCATCGCCGTAAACTCCGGCACGGATGCGTTGCTGTTGTCCTTGATGGCGCTCGGCATCGGGCCGGGCGACGAGGTCATTACGCCGCCCTTTACGTTTGTGGCAACGGTTGAAACGATTGCCCTTTTGGGCGCGACGCCGATTTTTGCCGACATCGACCCCACGACCTTTAATCTCGATCCTGCACGGGTACGGGAAAAAATGACGCCACGGACGCGCGCGATTTTGCCCGTTCATTTGTTCGGCCAAATCGCGGATATGGATGGTTTGCAGCAAATCGCGGACGAGTGGAATGTGCCCATCATCGGCGACGCCGCGCAGGGAATCGGGGCCGAACAAAACGGGCGCAAGGTCGGCGCAACCTCGCTTCTGACAACGCTTTCGTTTTATCCGACAAAAAACTTGGGCGCGGCGGGCGACGGCGGCATGATTCTAACCTCCGACGACGCGCTGAACACCAAACTTCGCACGTTGCGCTTTCACGGCTCCAACGGCGCGTACCGCTACGAATACGTCGGCGTGTGTTCGCGTTTGGATGGATTGCAGGCCGCGATTTTGAACGTCAAACTACCACACTTGCCGTCATGGAACGATGCGCGCCGCGAAAACGCCGCGTATTACGTCAAGCATTTATCACTTATCGACGGTTTGATTCTTCCGGTCACTGCGCCGGGAAATGTGCATACGTTCCATCAGTTCACCGTGCGCGTTGCAAACGGGCGGCGCGACGAACTGCGGGCATTTTTGCGCGAACGGGGCGTCGCGTCCGGCGTGTTTTATCCGTATCCCCTGCATTTGGAATCCGCGTATTTGAAATACGGCAATAAGGCGGGCGATTTTCCGCACGGCGAACAAGCCTGCCTTGACGTCTTGTCACTGCCTATCGTGCCTGAACTGCTGCCCGCCCAGCGCGAATATGTTGCGGAGTGCGTCAAAGCATTTTTCCAATCGTAAAATTCATCGGCGAGTGGGTAAACTGAGGCCATGAAAGCAATGATTTTGGGCGCGGGTATCGGTTCGCGCCTCGACCCTTTGACCCGCTCGCTTCCCAAACCGCTCGTGCCGATTGTCGGTACGCCGGTTATGGGGCACTTGATTAATCTGCTCAAAAACTACGGCGTGACCGAAATTATGGTCAACGTGCAGTATTTGGGCGACCGCATCATCGAAACGATTGGCGACGGGTCGGCCTACGGCGTGACCGTGCATTATTCCCGCGAAGACAAACTGTGGGGCGATGCGGGCGGCGTGAAGCGCGTCGAGAGTTTTTTCCGCGACGGGAGTGGCGAACCGTTTCTCGTGGTCGGCGGCGACGATTTGACGGACACCGACATCGGGCGCGTGGTTGCCGCGCACAAAACGAGCGGCGCGGTGGCGACGCTTGGGGTCACGCCCGTGGACGATCCGTCGGAATATGGCATCGTCGTGCAGGACGACAACGGTTTTATCACGCGCTTTCAGGAAAAGCCGAAAAAAGGCGAAGCGTTTTCCAACTTGGCGAATACGGGCATTTACGTGTTCAGCGAGCGCGTTTTCGACTTCATTCCCGAGGGCACGTTCTTCGGTTTCGGCAACAATGTTTTCCCCGCGTTGATGGAAGCGAACGAGCGAATGTACGCCGTGCCGTCCGACGCCTACTGGAAAGACGTGGGCAATTTAGCCATCTACTGGCAATCGCAAAAAGACGCGATGGACGGAGCCTGCGCCGTTACGTTTCCCGGCGAACGAGTGGGCGAAAAAACGTGGGTGCATGGAACCGCAACGGTTGAGAGCGGCGGCGAAATTGTCGGGCCGTGCGTCGTGTGCGAAAATGCCCGCATTGCGGGGAGCGTCGGCGATTACTCGGTCGTCGGTAAAGGTGCGGTTGTCGAAGCGGGCGCGGTCGTCAAAAACTCCATTTTGTGGGATGGGGCCGTTGTCAAAGGCGGCACGTATGTGGAAAACTGCGTCGTCGGAACGGGCGTGTCGGTTGCTTCGTCGCACGGCTTGTTCAACGCCCTTGCGGTCGAATCCAGCCGCCCCGGCTCGTAGAGGAGCGGCCCCCCTGCCCCCCAATAATGGGGGGTTCTGAGTAGCCTGTCAAAATCCGAAAGACTGTCGGGTAACAGTAAATGCTCTTATCAGAACCCCCCCTTATTGGGGGGCAGGGGGGCGTCTTTCATTTTCAATCGCCGCCAAACCGTTGCGGCACACAGTACGAAGCCCCCACAAATTCCGACCAAATACGACGTGTTGTGTGCCCACTGAACGGCGGAAAGCGGGGGACGAACCGGATTGCGGGCGGGCGGGTCTATATCCGCGTCAATCCAGCCGAACGTGCCCGCCAAAAACGCGCAGACAGCCATGCACAACAGCAGGATACCAAGTGGGCACAGCAAGTCGCGGGCCGTTAGCGGCGGTATTTTTCCGCCAAACGCGCGGGCGCAGATCGCAAGGGGAACGCCCAGCAGAAGCCCGACCCACCATGTCGCAATCACGCCCCACACCAAGCCGAGCAGAAATGGGTCGGTCAGTCCGCCGAATACCGGTGGGTGATACACGGAAAAATACTCGACGGCAAGATGCGCGGTGATTTGGTCATGCACCAATCCGTACAAAATCGCCGCGCCGATACTCAACAAAACGATACCGAAGAAATGCCGCATTCTGTTCGGTTCCGGCTCCGTTGGGGAAAATCCTGCCACGGCAAAACGTTCGCGCGGTGTGAAACCGGTGGCGGGCGGGTAAGGCTTAGGTGTTAGAAACCGGCGTAAGAAATCGTGCCGGAATTAGTAGGAAACACCTTATGAATACAACCAAAAATGCGCTCGTTGCGTTTGCCGCTGCCACCGTTCTTTTCGGAGTGGGCGCGAACGTGGCGCGGGCTGACGAAAAATTCGCCCCGCAAGACAAAATGTTTATGACGATGGTGTCACAGGGCAACAACGCCGAAATCATGACGAGCCGATTGGCACTCAAGAAAAGCCGTGACAAGCGCGTTCGCACGATTGCTACGATGCTCGTCAAAGAACATGGGGAAGCGGAAGCGAACTTGAAGCAACTTGCAAAAGCCTACAAACGCACCGTTCCGTCGGGTACGGATGCCGCGCACATGGCGATGTACCGGAAGTTGCAAGGAATGAGCGGTGCGTCTTTTGACAAGGCGTATTTAAGCGGACAGGTCAAAGACCACTACGCGACTATCGCCTTGTTCAAAAAAGAAATGGAACAGGGCAATCAAACGCAGGTGCGTTCCTATGCCGCCAAGTGGCTGCCCGGTATCGAAAATCACACGCAAATGATTACGGCCACCGCGTCCAACGTGGGCATCAAAACCGCGACGAAAACCGGTATGACGCCTGCCAAAATGCAGCGCATGGAAAAAAAGGGTATGTAACCTTAGGAAATAACCCCTTAAGGAACTCGAACGAAACCCATGACCGCATCAGAAAATGAACCTATCGGCGTGACCGGCGACGCACTGGAGCAAACCTCGACGACCGTAAGTCCGTCGCTCGACACGGCTCCCGAAACCGGTGACGCGGGCGCAAGCGACGAAACGCGCGCCCCGGAAGAAGAGTCGCAAAGCGAAATTCCCGGCGATCCGCGCCCGCCGCACCAAACGCAGCCGCCGACAAAAGAGCAGTATTGATCGGCGCGAAACCCAAAAAGCGGGGCAATTTGCCCCGCTTTTTTTTGCCCCTGTCGATTTAGAAAGAATTTTTATAGAAAGTCGCGCTAAAATTTTCGGCCACTCCATGCACCAGTTGATGATTGTTTTTCCGCTTGGCTTGCTGCTGATGTCGCTCGTTTTCGACCTCATCGGAGTTTTTACCAAGTTTGGGCAATGGCATTGGGCCGCGTTCAGCATGATCGGCGCGGGCGTCGTGACGGGCTTTGCCGCCGCGCTGCCTGGCATTTGGGACTGGATTCACATTCCTTCCGGCACGCGCGCCAAAGCCATCGGCTTGTGGCATGGCATCGGCAACATCGCGGTTTTAACCCTGTTCACGGTCGGCTGGCTTATTCGGCAAGGGGAAGGAGATCCATCGCATCCGTCCGCCATCCCGATTGTTGTATCGTTTGTTGCCGCCGGTTTGGGCGGCGTGACGGCGTGGCTGGGCGGCGAGCTTGTCGGACGTTTGGGTGTTGGCATCGACAACGGCGCAAACTTGAACGCGCCCAATTCGCTGTCCAAGCGCCCCGCGTCGAACACGCCCTCGCCGATTACCGCGCCCCCGCCGAAATAAATCAACGGAAACTTTTTCGCCCCCCAAACGTTATTAATACTATCCCGCGCCTTCGATGGTTGTTTGCACGGCAAGCCATGAGGCGCGCAGAAAAAGGGGCTTTTCTATGGTTTCGGTTTCTTCGCGCCGCGTTGAGTCAGGCTTTACGCTTATCGAACTTTTGGTCGTTATCGCCATTATTTCCATTTTGGCAAGTATTCTAATGCCCGCGTTCGCGCAGGCCCGCGAAAAGGGCCGCCAAACCGTGTGCTTATCCAACACTAAGCAACTCGACAGTGCCTTTATGATGTACGCGCAGGACTACGACGAGGGGTATCCCGGCTCCGCTTACGCGAACGGCGCGCCGCTCTGCTCAAACGATCCCGCCCTTGCCGGAAACTGGGTATTGCAGCAAACCATTACAGACGACACCTATCGGTGTGTTAAGGAAGGCCAACCCGTGCGCAACGGATCCTTGTTCGCCTATGTCAAAGACGAGCGCGTGTACACGTGCTTGTCCGACGCGCACAACGATACCAAAACGCTTTCCTATGGCATGAATGCTTTTCTTAGCGGGTCATCGCTTGCCGCTACGGATAGCCCGTCCAAAACCATTTTACTCGTGGATGAGGGCGATACCTTAAACGACGGTAACTTTACCCCACCGACGACGGGAACAATATCGGGAACGGGCACGGGGCAAGCGTCGGTGGGCACGATTTGGACGGATAAACCGACCGTCCGGCACAACGGCGGCGGCATCGTATCGTTCGCGGACGGCCACGCCAAATGGCGCAAGATGGAAATGATGACCCCTAACGATTTTAGCCTGAACCCGCAGTAAACGTCAGTGAATAAAAGAGCCTGCCTTATTGAAGGCAGGCTCTTTTTGCTTAATCGTCATCGTCGCGGCGAACGGCTTTGGGCGTCCCGGGTGGCGGCGCGACCGACAAACCGTAGTGGCGGGGCGGGGCGGGAATGTCGCGGCCCTTGATGGCGTGCCACAATACGTCGTTGAGTTGTTCGTCCTGTTCGCTTTCTTCGCCGAACCGAGCAAGGGTTGCGCTAAACGCGGCCCGGTACGCGGTGCGCGTGTTGACTTCGGACAAGATGGCTTTGTCGGGCAAAATCGCCGCATAGGGGGCGTTGTTTTCGGGCCGCGCGGAAAACACGGCAATCGGCGGCGCGATAGCGTCGTACAGCGTCATGGGCGAAACGCCAAGCAGCAACTCCATCGTGCGCAGCGTGCTGTCCGTGTTGTAAAACCGGTGGTCAATCGTGGCTTGGCGCACAAATGGGCTGATAACTTGCGCAATGGAGCGGTGCGCGTCCACATGGTCGTAGCCGTTTTGCGCGTCGTCTTCCACGATGAAAATCGCCGTGTTTTTCCAATATGGGCTGTGGCTGACGGCTTCGACGATCTGACCGACCGCGTAATCGTTATCGGCAACCATCGCGCGCGGCGACGGCATGCCGGGCGAAGTCCCCGCCGTGTGATCGTTGCCCAAGCGCATCATGGAAAAGCGCGGCAGTTTTTTGTTTTTGACGAACCCGTCGAACTCGCGCCGCCATTCCATCGCCCGCGACATCGATTTGTGCGCCCCGTAGGTGAGCAGGCGTTTGGGAAACGGCGGGATGTTGTGCTTTTCGTAGGCGTCGCCGTCGGCGTAGTTGATGTCGTAGTAGCGGAAGTCCGAATCGAAGTGGCCGATAAGGGCGCGCTTGGTCGGCGTGTTTTGCAAGCCGGTCGTTCCGCTTTCGGGCAATTGGCGCGGCAGTTCCAAATCGTCCATGAAAAAGCCGTAGTTGCGGGTCGGGATTTTCGCCGCAATCGTTTTGTCCCACAAATAGCCGCCCGGCGCGCGGGCAACATCGGTTTTGCCGATACGATCCGGCGCTTGCCCGTTGTTGGTTCCTTCAAAATCGTAGGAATGCGGATGGCCCGTGTAACTGTAAACCGTGTTGCGCGACACGAACTCATTTGCCATGCCCGACGTTGACCAGTTCCAGCCGTCCGACGATACCTCGGCGCAGCAGTAAAAGTTATCCAGCAAAACGAACCGCTGAGCGAGCGCGTGCTGATTGGGCGTCACGTCGCTGCCAAACAAAACGAGGGCAGGGTCGCCGTTGCCGCCCACAATATCGCCGAATACTTGATCGTAGGTGCGGTTTTCCTTGATAATGTAAATGATGTGCTGAATGCCCGGATTGCGCAACGCGGTTTGCGCGGCTTTCAGCCAGTTCGGCCCGACCGCGTTGTTGACTAAGGTTTGCCGCGTCAAATGCGGCAGATTAGGCAAAACGGTTTTGAGTTCCATCGTGGACACCGTGCCCTCGATGATGTTTTGTATGTACTGCGGGCGGTCTTTTCCGGCGACGGCTACGGGCTTGGCGTTCGGGTTGCGGGCCTGCACGCCTTTGGCGTTGCTGACGAAAAGCCGCGCGTCATCGCGGGACACGGCAACATCGGTCGGATACCAACCGGCGGGCACGTAGCCGCGCGTTTGGCCTTTTTGCGCGTCCACAACGGCGACCGCATTCAAATCGGCGAGCGCGACAAAAAGCGTTTTTTCGTCGGGCGACAGGGCTATGCCGAGCGGCGTCGCCGACGGCAAGCCGCGCGCTTCGGCGGGGCGCACCAAAAGCGTTTGCACGATTTTGTCGGTTTTCGTGTCCAGAACGGAAATCGTGTCGCTGCCCGCATTGGACACGTAAAGCCGGGTTTGCGCGCGGTTCAAAAGCAAATGCGTGGGCTGCGCGCCGGTCGGAATTTGGGCGGCGGCTCTGTTTTTAGCCATATCCAAAACGGTCACGCCGCCCGCCTGTTCGCTGAGGACGTAGCCTTTGGTTTTCTTTTGCGGCCCAGTCGTGAGCAGGGCTACGGCAATCGGGAAACCGGGCGTTGCGATTCCCGACGCAGGCGACGCCACGCCGCCTGCCTGCGGGGCGGACAAAACGCGCACTGTGCCGTCGAGATTTTTATTAGGGTCACCCGTATTAGCGGCGACAAGAAACTGGCTATAATCGCCCGTTGCGGCGAGGCCCGCGAACAAATACGGGCCGCCGTGTTCCTTTGGGGCCGGGTCGGATAGTGCCGCGCCTGTATCCGTGACTTTGCCAGTCGCGTCCACGGATAAAAGGCTTATTTTGTCTTCGGCCCCGCGCGAAGCGTACAGCGTCGCGGCCCCGTTTTCGGTTTTGCCCCACAGGAGGCCCACGTACAAACTTTGCCGCGCGGCCCGCCCGCCGCTCGGTGGGGGCGGCGCGTTATCGTTGAAGCCGATTTGTGAAACCAGCGCGCCGGTTTGGGCCGACAAAATCGAAACCTGCGTGCGCGCGCCCAGCGACGAAACGGCGATCCATTTGCCGTCGGGCGACACGCACAGCGTGGTCGGGTATGAGCCGACGTTGGTTTGTTTGCCCTGCGGCGTGATTGATTTGCCGGTCACAAGGCGCGACCCGGCATCGAGCGCGGACGCGGGCCGAACGGGCGGCGCGGCGATTGCGGCAGTTGTGGAAATGGCAGGCGACGTGCCGGAAGGTTTATTCAAAAGAAAGCCGCCAATCACGACCGCGCCCGCCGCCGCAATGGTTGCGGCGACAAGCGCGGATTTTATTGGGCGGCGATTGGTGCGCGAAGATCTCATAACAAACACAGCATAGCCCGTATTTGTTAAGAAAGGGTTAAGAAACGCAGCGGTTTTACGCTTCGGAAATCGTGACGGCGTTCAGTTTGTCGCCTTGCCGAATTTTGTCAATTACGTCTTGACCGGACGTGACCTGACCGAAAACGGTGTGCTTGCCGTTGAGGTGCGACTGCGGGGCGTGCGTGATGAAAAACTGCGAGCCGTTGGTGTTCGGCCCGGCGTTCGCCATCGAAAGCGAACCGGTTTGGTGCTTGTGCGGATTACCTGAGGTTTCGTCGGCGAAGCGATAACCCGGCCCGCCGCGTCCCGTGCCGGTCGGATCGCCGCCCTGCACCATAAAGTCGGAAATAACGCGGTGGAAAACGGTTCCATTGTAGAAGCCGTCGCGGGCCAAAAATACGAAATTGTTGACCGTCATCGGGGCGTCGGATGCGTAGAGTTCGCACACGATTTGGCCCGCCGTTGTGTCAAAGGTCGCCGTGTAGTTTTTGGCGGGGTCGATGCTCATTGCCGGAGCGGCGTCGTACTGCTTTTGTGGCATAAAAACTCCTGTTTGGTTAAGCGCGTAAAAGCGAAAGACGGGCGCGGTTCTTTGCCGCGCCCGTCTCGATACAGTTTTTAGCGCGTGCTACGGTTAAGATACCCGCTTTCGCGCCGTTTGCTTCGCGTTATAAAATGACGTAGCCGCGCCGTGCGCCCATCGTCACGGCTTCCGTTCGGGAGGTCGCGCCCAATTTTCCCAAAATTTGCGCGACGTGGAATTTCGCCGTGTGCAGGCTGATTTTGAGTTTGGACGCGATGATTTTGTTGGGTAACCCCTGCGCCATGAGTTGTAATACTTCGGTTTCGCGTGGCGTCAGCGTTTCGCCGGGAAGGGGAGCGGGCAATCGCCCGCTCTGCAAAACCGGCACGGGCGCGGCGACGGGCGCGTTTTTGGCATCGCCGCATAATGCGCCGCTCGAAATGCTTTTATCCAACACGACCAAACCCGCCGATGCCGCCCGCACGGCCCGCGCGATTTGCGGGCCGTCGGCGGTTTCGCGGAGCAGATACGCCCAGCCGGGCAAATCGTGCGATGCGGCGAACAAGCGCGGCACGTCGCGGCTGGCCTCGTCGCCCAGCACAACAAGAGCAATCGGAGCCGATTCCGCGCCAAACGGCCCGGGTTTAGCGGAATTGGCGGCTTGCAAAAGGAGCAAAATGTCGCACAAACTTTCCGTCCCGGACGCCCCGTCGCCGGACGTGTCGAGCAAAATCACGTCCGGCGCGATTCCGGGAAGCAGGCGCGACAAGGCCGGGGCATCGCCAACTGCTTCGCCCAAAACGGAGACGTTGTTTTCGGCGGCAAGGAGGGCGTGCAGGCCCGCCCGCAGCGAAGCGTAGTTCGCCGCGATAAGGATGCGCGTTATATCGTCTTCCACTACTGCTTCCGCCAAAATGCTTACTGTCCTTTCGTTGTTGATTCGCTACGTCTTATCTGCGCCGACGGTTGCCGATAGTTCCTGCACGGTTCCGCCGCGCAAAATGCGAAGCGTCACGGCTTGGTCGGCGTATAAGTGCTGCCGCAAGTCGCCGACATCCTGCACGGTCTGCCCGTTCACGGCGAGCAGGGTATCGCCCAGCAAGAGGCCGCCTTTTTCCGCCGGGCTGCCCGGCTCGACCTGCGCCACCAAAAGGCCGCGCGTTTGTTCGATGCTTTGCGCCGTTCGCAAACTGTCCGGCAGAGCGACAAGCTGCGTGCGAACGCCCAAATAGCCGCGCGGAACGCGCCCGTGGGCAAGGAGCGTTGTAGCCACGCGCTCAACAAGCGGCGTTCCCAAGGCGACGCCCATCCCGCGCCCATAAATGCGATTTAAGAGTCCGATCAGCACGCCGTCCGCGCCGACCAATACGCCCCCCGAAAAACCGGGATACAGCACAGCATCCGTACTGACAATATATTCCGCGCTCCCCGAAGTTTCGGTGTCCACGCGCGAACTAACCAAGCCGAGGGTCGCGGCAAGCCCCAAATCGCCGGGGCGGGCGACAGCGAGCGCGAGACTTCCGACCGGCGGGCCGGTTTGGCTTCCGGCCTGATCAATCGCGGTAAGGCCCGTTGCCTTGATGCGCAAAACGGCGATGTCGGTATCCCCGTCACGCCCAACCAACTGCGCCTCGTGCCGCGAACCGGCGGCAAGCACGACGCTTAAATTCTCGTCCTGCTCGACGCCGTGCGACGTGGTGACAATCACGCCATCTTCGCGCCAAAGTACGCCGGTCGCTGTAAGGCGCGAACCATCGTCCACACGCACCAGCGAAGCGGCAACGTTTTGCACGACGGCGGCGGTAGACTTGCTGACGGCGGCAAAATCAACCGGCCCACCAGATTGGGAAACGCTTTCCATAATGAAGAAACTCCTTTGCCCGCCCAAGTTCCCGAACGCACGCGGCGCGGAAACGGGCTATTGCTTGTGTTTAGGATAACGCCGCGCACGCGCCACTACATCCGCCAAACGAACAGGCTGCTTTCCTGCTCGTCGGAGCGGGCCGGTACTGGATTTACGCCGCAACCATCTCGCGCGTTCCCTCGTCGGCATCGTAGCGGCACTCGTCGCGCAGGGCGTCGGGCAAAGCATCGGCGTCAAGGAGCAGTTGAACGACGCTTGCCCGGCACACGCTGCACGGCCCGTTTTCGTAGATTAAAAGCAGCGCGGGAAATAATTCGGGGGCCGGATTCGCCTCGTAGTATTCGCGGATGTTCATGCCGCAGAAATGAAATTCGTCGTCGTCATACGGCGATTCCAAAAGAACGGTTTGCAAAATGCCGATGAACAATTCAGCGTCGCCGTCGCCGGGGTTATCGACCAGAAGTTCAATGCCGTCCTCCGTGTAGCCCATTTCGATCATCTGCAATCCCCAAGCGCGGACTTCCGGGGCGGTCGTTTGCATTAAAGCCCGAACGGCTTGATGGTAAATGCGCGGGTGCTCGTCGAGCGTCAACGGGAAAAGCCGCGACGGCGGTAAAGGAAACGCGCGAAACCGAAACAGGCGAAGGAGGCAGTGCAGCCTTTTTACCTTCAATCCCGGTTTGATGTCACCGGCGAGCCGCGTCAATAATTCTTCGGAAACCGAGCGGCCCCATCGACTGAAGCGATACGGCGGCGTTTTGGGTTTATCTGCGTGTTCTTGTTCGTCAAGGATGGTTTGAAATTCGTCGTATGTTTTCGGGGTGTCGTCTATCGTTTCCGCGCGCACTTTTTCGAGTCGCGCTTCTCTGCCGCTGCCGATGATGTATTCCCAGTTTTGCCAAACGTGGTCATAAAACGGGGCGAGTTCGGGGGAATTGACTTTGAGTTGCTGGATTGCCTGCTGTGCTTCTTTCGCGCCGCCCAGCGTTTCGACGAGTTGGTCTACGTGCCACCACTCTATAAATGGTTCGTCAGGGAGAAGGTTCGCTCGGGTAAACGCGACGACTTTTTCAAAGCCTGCCGCGCCGTCCTGCCGGATAACGGCTTCTTCTCCGATAGGTTCACCACACAAAACGCTTCGCTCGAAAGCGGCGTGCAACGCGCGGCGGGATTCCGAATATCCCTTCCGCGCCCAGATACCTGCCAGTTCGCACCGCTGAAACTCGGTTGCCGGTTCGGAATTCGCGCCATAGGCGAGAAGGGTTTCGCATACCCGCGCCACATACCAATTGGGTTCGCCGGTTGCGTTCGTTACGGTATCCAAGTAAAACGCGCGCCCGTCTTCGGTTTGCCGCTCGTAGCGTTCGTCGTTCAAACAGGCATTGAGGATGACCTCACGATAACGCTCCGCACCGCCGGTCTGCGACTGCAAAAACAAAACGACGCGGCCCAAGCCGCGCCGCAAATACACCGCCATTTCGCTTGGCTGCAAAGACTGCCCTCCGCAACCGTATCGCTTGGCACAGAGAGAGCGCTAAATATGCCGCGCCGACTACATACCATCGTCGAGCCATGACGGGCCGGACGGTTCGCAGTCTTGTTCCAAAACAACCGTCGTACCGCCCGCGCCGGTGAGCAAATACACGCGGTCACACGTTTTGAGCATAAGCCAAAAGCCGTGTCCCAAACTGCTCGCCGTCGTATAGCCGCGCTCAAGCGTCGCTCGGTGCAAACTGTCCCATGCGATGCCTTTTCCGTGATCGGTCACCCATATTTGGAGCGCGGTTTCGCTTCCCCAAACTTCGGCCCGCGCGGGTTCGTCGCCGGGGGCCGCGTTTTTGCTGCCATGCACAACGGCGTTCATCGATGCTTCGCCAACCGCCGTTAGCAAATCAGAAACGCGGGTTTCGGAAAAGCCACGCTCGCGGGCGGCTTCGCGGGTTTGGAAGCGCAACTTGTGCAGCGTGGACGGCGTGAGCCAAACCGGTTCTTGGGTGATTAATTGCGGCAAACGGGGCGGCAAATCGCCGGGCGCGTCGCACAAACGCAAGTGCCCTTCGGTCACGCTTTGCAGCACGTCGCGCAAAAACGCCTTCTGATACAAAGCGACGCGGGCGACTTCTTTTAACAGGCGCGCATTTTCTACTTCGGCCTTGTCGCGGTGTTCCATCTCGTCGCGGAGAAATAAGTTGACGGTTTCCAAATCGTCGGTGCGAACGCGAACCCGACTTTCCAATGCGCTGTTCACTTTTTGTAAATCATCGAGCGCGGTTTGGCGTTCGTGCTCGGCGGTTTCGCGCTGGCTAATTTCGCCTTGCAGGGAAAGATTCGACTGATCGACAAGGGCCGCATGATGGCGGGCGGTTTGCGCGAAATAGACGGCAAGTGTTAAAGCCGAGCCTAAAGCGAGGCCGGACACGAGCACGGCAATGGGTATGATTTCCCGCTCACGGGCCAGCGCGTCGAAGGGAACACTGTTCGTACGGGGTACGCTCGCGGCAAGTTTCCGCAGTGCGTCGGCGTGGGCGTTTTGTTCCACACTCAGGATTTGCCACATGCAGAGCGCAGACGTTGCCGTACCCATTCCAACCAATAAGGGAAGCCAGCGCGGGGCACGCTGATGGGCATATCGCAGCCGATCCTCGTGCCACGCCCGCGCAATAAGGCCCGTTCCCAACACGACGTAGCCGATAACCGTGTGCACGGCCATGCGGGCGAGTTTGCCCCACTGATACGCGCTCGCCACATCTGACAGATACGCGGTCAAACCGACGGCGGCAAGTCCAAGGACGACCGCGCCAATCAGGCCGGACACGGCGGGACGACGCCATGCAAACACGCTTCTATCGTTTGAGGTGGGAAACGCGTTGAGCACCAAATACACGCCCGTCAGCATCCCGCACAAGGCGGTGTTAATCGCCATGCGCCCGTTTTGCACGATGCCCGAAATCACATAGGCTTTGACAACTGCTTGGTCGATACCAAAATCGGCGTCGAAGAGGTACTCCAAAAACGTCGCGCCAAACAGCAGAAACAGGAAACCGCCCGGAACGGCGGCAAGCGCGGGTCGCCGCGTGTTGAGCAGAATAAGGCCCAGTCCACCCAAAATGAATCCGACAGACGTATTGAACGCCATCGCTACCCAACCCTCGTGTAAACGCAAAAGGGCCGTGGTGTGGGTGAACCAGCCCGCCATCACGATAAAGCCTAGCCCGAGCGCAAGCGCGCCCGCGAGCAAGGCGGTCTTGCTTCGGACAAAAAGCGTTTGTGGGGACAAAGCGTTCACCAAAACCGTTATACCCGCTGGAGCGGCATCTGTTGGAACCGAATACGAGTCGCCGTTTTATAAAACGTCGTTTGAAACAAACGAGATTTGGGAAGAAATAACCTAACGGATATTTCTACTGCAGTCCACCCCGTTTGTCGCTTTGTTTTTTCATTATACAGGGATATGGCCGGTGTTACTGGTTTCCCTCGTCAAGTAACAGGAGTTTGTATGCGTCATTCTTTTTATTCGGTCGGGCTTTGCGCCGCGACCTTTTGCACTGCCCTTTTTGCCGTCCCCTCGGCCCATGCCCAAACCGTGTTTTACTCGGATTTGGCAACCTTCAATGCCAACACCGCCGCCAATCGGTACACGGAAACCTTTACCACTGGAGTTGCCCCCCAAAGCGCTAACAGTTACAGTGTTGCCGGTAATGGCTACTCCTACACAGTAACAACTTCCCAAAACCGTGTCTTCGAGAGCGGAACGGATCCTATCAATCCCAACATTATTGGAACCAACAACCCCAATGAAAATTTGATTTTCACCTTCAACTCGGGAAATGTGACAGCGATTGGCGGAAACTTCTTCACCACGTACTCGAACAATGGATTTTACGGTGGCCCTGTCACGCTCACCCTTGATAACGGCACAACGAGCACCTATTCGCCCGCTACCCAATCTACTTTTGGCGGCTTTACCACGACAGCGTCAATCACCAGTTTAACGTTATCAATTCCCACAACTCCCACTGGCCTCTATGCTTCGGCGGACAACATTGTAGTTGGCACACGTATCACGCCCGCTGCCGCTCCCGAACCCGGCAGTCTGGTTCTCATGGGTATGGGCCTTATCGGCGGCGTAGGAAGTTTCGGAATTACGCGGCGAAGAAAATCCGCTAAAACCGCTGCCTAACCGGCGCGATTTTCCCAATCCGAAACGAGCCATTGGAATTTCCGCTGGCTCGTTTTGTGTTTGCCCAAAAGTGCGCAAAGGATTTTAAGGCAACGAACGAAAACGATTGATTTATGAGCAGGCTTTACCAAACGGGCGCGGCAGGGGCGCAAACGGCGGCACACTACTTCGGCATACAAGCGGTCAATAGCGGTACGGGACGCGGCGTTCCTCTTGTCGAGTTTGAAACCGTCAATAATATCGTTTATGTCACGGACAGCAATGGCTGGGTGGCAATCCATGAGCCGGGCTTGATGGGGGGCGAAACGTTTTTCCATGTTCGCAGCCACGGGTATTCGGTTCCAAAAGACGGCTTCGGATATGCGGGCGTTCGCTTGACGCCGACACCGGGCGGTCGGGCGCAAGTTAAACTGACGCGCGTCAACATCGCCGAGCGCGTATGCCGCTTGACGGGCGAGGGGATCTACGATGCAAGCGTTCTTTTAGGCGTGCCGACCCCGCTCAAAAATCCCGTGCTGTCCGGGAAAATCTTCGGGCAAGATTCGGCCCTCGCCGTTCTCTACAAAGGGAAAAAGCTCTGGTTTTGGGGCGACACGAACCGGCCCGACTATCCGCTTGGTAATTTTCATACGACGGGTGCGGTCGCCTCCTTCCCGCGCGGGCATCGAACCGCCGAGGCGGGTTTGGATTTCGAGTATTTTACGGGAAACGACGGCTTCGCACGGGCGATGGTTCCGTCCAACAAGCCCGGCCCGATATGGGTATTTGGCGTCACGACGCTCGGCGAACCGGGGCGCGAAGAACTGCTGGCCCATTACACGCGCGTCAAAAATCTGGGAGAGCGGTACGAACACGGCTGGGTGCAATGGGACGACCGCAAAAACGAGTTCGCGTATATCAACGAATTGCCGCTGATGGAAAAATGGCGTTTCTTGGAAGGCCATCCGCTCAAGTTCATCGAAAACGGAACCGAATACCGGATGAGCGGCGCGTCGGTTCCACACGTCCGCGTACCGGCAACACGGGCCGCCTTGATAAACCCGAACGCCTACGAAGCGTACACGTGCCTGGACAACCGGGGAAACGTACTGCGCGACGCCAAAGGCGCACCTGCGTATCGCTGGCAAAAGGAACTGCCGCCGATTTCTTCCGAACAAGAAGCCAAACTCGTCGAGCAAAAGCAACTTCGCCTTGAAGAAACCCATTACTTGCCCCGCGACGCTTCCGGCAAGCCTGTCGTTTTGCACGGCGGCTCGGTGACGTGGAATCCGCTTCGTAAAAAATACCTGTGCATCGCCACGCAAAAATTCGGCAAGGAATCGTCGCTGGGCGAAATTTGGTACGCGGAAGCGGATCAGCCGACCGGGCCGTTTTCGCGGGCCGTGAAAATAATCACGCACAACAAATACACGTTTTACAATCCCGTCCATCATCCGTTTTTGGACGAGGCTGGAGGCCGGATCATCTATTTGGAAGGCACGTACACGCGCACGTTTTCCGACGCGCCTGTGGACACACCGCGCTACGAATACAACCAAATGCTGTACAAACTGGATTTGACCGATTCGCGCCTGCGGTTCGCGCAAGGGTAGATTTGTCGTTTGTCAGGGACATGAACGTCCCTGCCCGAGCGCTTCGCGCACAATGTCCCTGCCGGGACGTAAGAGCCAAAACCATATTTGGAAGGTCTGTGTCGCAAATAAAAGATTGGGTCAAAGACTTCTTGTGCGGCAGAACCGAACGCCCTTGTATTATCCACGTCCCAGCAGGGACATTGTGCGCGAAGCGCTCGGGCAGGGACGTTCATGTCCCTGAACCATCAACGCTTGACATAAACGCGACCGGCGCGGTATCCTATTTCCAACATGACGGTTTCGCAGATAAGTAAAACAAACACGCTCTGGCAGTGGTGGCAGGAAGAAGCCTTTTCCCGCCCCGGCGTTTGTTCGCGCTTTTCGTAAACCGCACGATTTATCCCGTTTCTCGCACAAAAAAACGGAACGCAAAAATCCCAAAACTAACGAAAAACGGCAGGCCGCCATACGGGGCCTGCCGTTTTTTGCCGTTACCTTAATCAACGAAAAGAAGGATGTTCTTGTGACCGCGCCGACACAAACGCCCACCCCGCATAATTTAATCGTTCCCGCGTGTTTCCCCAGCCGCGAGGGTTTTCATGAGGCCGCACACCACGGCAACCTGATTCCGGTGTGGCGGGATATTTTGGCGGATATGGAAACGCCCGTTTCGGCGTTTAAGCGCATCGCGCACCGGCCCAACGCTTTTTTGCTGGAATCGGTCGAGGGCGGCGAGCGATTGGGCCGCTACTCCATTTTAGGGGCCGACCCGCATTTGGTGTTCCGCTCCAAAGGCACAAACGCCCGCATCACGGAAAACGGGCAAACGCTCGAAATCACGCTCGGCGAAGGCCGCGACCCGCTCCACATCATTGAAGAAATCATGGACGCCGTTCGCTATGTCGAAATGCCCGATATGCCGCGCTTTGTCGGCGGGGCAGTCGGCTACATCGGCTACGACTGGGTGCGCTTTTTGGAACCCATCGGACAATCAACGATTGACGATTTGAATGTCGATGACGTGCATCTGCTCCTCACCGACACGCTCGTCATTTTTGACCACGTGCGCCACAAACTGCGCGTTTTAGCCAATGCCCGAATTCAGCCCGGCGACGACATAGACGCCGCTTATGATGCCGCTGTCGCCAAAGTGGAAAATCTTGTCACTACGCTTCGCGCCCCGCTGAATTTCGCGCCCGCCGACGCGCCGCACGACGGCCCGCAAAGCGAGCGGTTTGAGTCCAACATGACGCAAACCGACTACAAAAAAATGGTGTTGACGGGCAAGGAATATATTTCGGCGGGGGATGTTATTCAAGTCCAGTTGGGGCAGCGATTTTCCAAACCGCTTCACGCCGAGCCGTTTGAAGTCTACCGCGCCTTAAGATCCGTTAACCCATCGCCGTATATGTTTTATTTGGCGCTTGAGGACGGGCCGACGCTTGTTGGGGCGTCGCCGGAGATTTTGGTTTCGTGCGAGGACAGCCGCGTCACCATTCGGCCCATCGCCGGAACCCGCAAGCGTGGCGCGACGCCGAGCGAAGATAAAGCCCTCGCCTCCGAATTACTTCAAGATGAAAAAGAACGGGCCGAGCATATTATGC
>CAXTBP010000106.1:0-18879 GCA_964241985.1 uncultured Armatimonadaceae bacterium
GCTCCAGTTGGAACAACGACCCACCAACGGTCGGTCATGCGGGGGGAACCGGCTCAAACTACCTCATGGCGGACGGCTCAGCGCGCTTTTGTACTTGGGGGCGCGTCCGCCAGAACGACTTCGCCCTGTTCAAATTACGCAAGTCCACCACGACATTCACCCCATAAAGGGTGCTGCCGCCGGAACCGGCTTCATGGGTCGAGCACCGTTGTAGGGCAAAACGAAAAACGGGGCAGCCACGAATTGGCTGCCCCCTTTTTCGGCAGCATGGTAGGCCGATTCAGTCGTTAGCTCGCTTCGCCTTTGAAAAGTGCGTTTCCCCACCCGCCGCCGCCCGGTGTTTCTAAAACCAAACGGTCGCCAGTCTGTACGTCGCCGCCATCGACCGAACCGAGTTCGACGACCTCGCCATTTGCGCGGAAAAGGCGCTGTCGGCCCGGCAACCCCTTCTCGCCACCGTTCAAACCGTAGGCTCCGTGCTTTCGGTGCTGGGTAAGAAGCGACAGTTTCATAGGCGCGAGAAACACGGTTTCGCGCACAATTCCATCGCCGCCGCTGTGTAATCCCGCGCCGCCCGAATTTTTCCGCCGCGCAAAGCGTTCGATTCGGACGGGGTAACGAGCCTCAATAATTTCGGCGTCCGTGATCCGCGTGTTCGTCATATTGGTGTGAACCATCGACGCGCCCGAAGCGTTTGTGGTCGCGCCCGCGCCGCCGCACAGGGTTTCGTAATAACCGAATTTATCGTTGCCCCACAGCGTGTTGTTCATCGTACCTTGACTGCCCGCGCTAAGTCCGAGGGCTTTGAGCAGGGTATCGACGATACGCTGGCTGGTTTCCGTATTTCCGCCGACAACGGCGGGACAGCGGGCGGGGTCGTTTGCGTTGAAGCGTGGATTGAGCAGGGTGTTCGGCGGCAATATCAATGTAATAGGGCGAAGAAGCCCTTCGTTCAATGGAAGCGGTTCGCGCACCAAAAGACGCAGGACGTACAAAACGGCACTGGAAACGATAGCGGGGGTTGCGTTTAGGTTTCCGGTATCCATGCCGCCCGTTCCCGAAAAATCGACGGTTGCTTGGTCGCCGTGAATAGTGATGCGAACGGTAATGGGTGTTCCATTGTCGAGATACTCCGTCGCCGTGTAGTCGCCGTCGGGAAGGATTCGCAGACTGTTTCGCAGCAAGGTTTCGGCCCGCGCTTGCAAACGCTCCATATAGTGCCATACGGTTTGCGCGGTGTGCTGGCGCGCAAGCGCTTGGAGCAAATCGCTGCCTCGGCGGTTTGCGGCAAGGGCCGCTTCCAAATCCGCGCGGTTGTCGCCAATGGATCGCGTTGGAAACGGCGCATTGGTCAGCAGTTGGCACACGGCGTCGAGTTGGGAAACGCCGCCCTTTACCAAGTATGTGGGCGCGATAACGACGCCCTCTTCGGCAAGCGTTATTGCGTCGGGTGGCATCGAACCGGGGCGCGTTCCGCCGATTTCGGCATGGTGGGCGCGGCTTGCGACGTAGCCCAAAAGAACCGCGTTAGCATCACCGTAAATTGGCGTAATGACCGTGACATCGGGCAAGTGGGATCCGCCCCACGCGGGGTGATTGGTCACGGCTACATCGCCCGGCCCAAGCGACAACCCTTCCCGAACGCGACGAACGCACACGCCAAGCGCCCCTAAATGGACGGGGATATGGGCGGCGTTTGCGACAAGACGACCTTCGGCATCGAGCAAAGCGCACGAGAAATCCAGCCGTTCTTTGACATTGGTGGACAAAGCCGTGCGCCGCAACGCCTCGCCCATCTCTTCGGCAAGGGCGGTAAATCGGCCCGCAAAAAGCGTTTCGCGCACGGCTTCGGGCGCGTTGGTGGTTTGTTTCCGCGCCGCGTCGCCCTTGGCGGATAAAATAACCGCCCCCGACGGATGCACGGTTTGCGTCCAGCCCGGTGCGCTTTGAACGACGGGCGAAAAATCGCTTGGTAGTGCGGCATGGAACGCGGGTACGTTCGCCCCGACCGAACCGGCGACGACGCGCACGGCTTCCACTTCCACGGTTCGGTTTGCGTCGGGTCGGTAGCCGTAGGTCGCTTGATAACGGGCCGCGAAAGCGTCGGCAAGGCGGACAAAGGGATTTGTTTCCGGCCCATCGTTTTGCCACTCCACTTCCAAACCGGTTTCCTGTCCGGCAAGCCGCAGAGACACGATGCGTCGTTGAACGGTGATTTGCGTTTGCCCCGCGCCCTCGTCGCGCACGGCGTTGACGCTTTCGTTTTCCATCTCCCCAATCAAGGCCGCAACGTTAGGCGCGCTCAGTTCGTGCAAAGGGCGCAGTATTTGCCGCTCGGCGAAGCGTTCGATTGCGGCTTGTCCCAAGCCCCACGCCGACAGCAAACTGGCGTCCGGCGGCACAATGACCGTGCGAATACCCAGTTTTTCCGCAACGGCGCAGGCGTGCTGATCGCCTGCGCCGCCAAACGCGAGCAGGGCGTAGTCGGCGGGGTCGTAGCCGCGCCGAAGGGAAATACGCCGAATGGCGTCCGCCATGCGCTCGTTGGCGATGTCAAGGAGGCCGCGCAAAACCGCGTCGGGTTCGGACGTTTCGCCCGTTAAGCGCGAAATGTCGGCAAGGAGAACGTTCAGCGCATTTTGGGCGGCCTCGCGGTCAATCGGGATTTCAAAGCGTTCGGCGTCCAACCGTCCAAGCAATAGGTTGACATCGGTAATCGTGAGCGGGCCGCCCGCGCCGTAGCAGGCCGGGCCGGGAAACGCGCCCGCCGACTGCGGACCGACGTGGAGGCCGTGCCTGTCGGCGTAGCAAATGGAGCCGCCCCCGGCGGCGACACTTTCAATCGCCAGCGCGGGCGCGACCAAATGGGCATCGCCGATGGTATGCTCCCATACATAATCGAGGGCGTCGTCGCAGCGGGCAACATCTGTACTCGTTCCGCCCATATCGAAGGCGATTATCTTACTAAAACCCGCCGCCCGTCCCGCGTGAAGCGCGCCTACAACCCCACCGGCGGGGCCGGACAGCAAACTGTCTTTGGCGTGGAACGCGGACTGTTTAACCAAGCCCCCCGCGCTGGTCATCACGTGAAAGTCGGCGGTATCATTGGGCAACTCGCTTCGGATGCCGCCCAAATACACATCGAAAATCGGCGCGAGGTAGGCATTTACTACGGCGGTTTGCGCGCGGGGAAGCAGTTTGATAAACGGCGACAAGACCGACGAAACCGAAACGTGCGTAAAGCCCGCTTCCAGCAAAATGCCCGCGACGCGCCGCTCATGGGCGGGATTGCGGTAACTGTGCATCAGCGCGACAGACGCCGTCGTGACGCCCTGCGCCACAAGTTGCCGCGCCGCGTCTCGGACAGCGGCTTCATTCAGCGGGCGCAAAATCGTTCCGTCGGCGGAAAGGCGTTCCTTGACTTCGACAATTTTGCCAGTCAAGGGTTCGGGTTTGACAATATCAAGGGCGAATAAGTCGGGCCGCTGCTGCGTGCCAATTTCGAGCAAATCGGCGAAGCCTTTGGTCACGAAAAAAGCGGGCGCAGTTCCTCGTCGCGTCAAAAGTGCGTTCGTTCCGCGCGTCGTCGCCACGCGCAGGGCGAGCGGTGGCAGTGATTGTTCGGGCAGGGTTCGCGTCACCAAGCGAGCGGCGAGAATGGGGGCTTCATACGGAAACCGTATTTCAAATGCCGCGCCCGGCGTAATAGGAAAGGGAATCGGGGCGTCAAAATCGAGGATTTTTGCGTCGGCGTCGTAGGCCGCGATAATCGGCGCAACGTTCGTCTCGCTGTCGTTGGCATTGCCTAAAAGCACGAAGGGCATCTGGCGCACAAAAGCAGACGGGGCGTTCCAGCGTTCGCGGATACGCAGGCGCTTGGGGCCGAGCGTTTCCACGACGGTTCCGCGCAGGGCGCTTGACGAAAGCACTTTGGCGCGGTGCAGTTCGCCTCGTCCATCGCGGGCGATGCAGTCCGTGAACGTGCCACCCGTTTCCACCCAAACCTGCCAAAAATTTGTCTCGTTTCGCGCCGTATCCATATAGCGTCAGTGTACCGCGCCGTATCTTCACGAAGCCGGAAACGAAACCCGGGACGACTCGTCCCATCGCGCGCTGGCTATGGCTTGCTCCCACGACAAACCAAGTCCGGTTTCCCATGCGGTGGTGTACGTGGAGGCTCCCAAAACGGCCCGGGCGTCTTCCAGCCAAAGCGCGTACTCGGTGTCCTGCGGCGGCACGTTCAGCCGCTCGCGCAAAGCCGTGCTGGCAGCCCATAACCCTACCGCTTTTTGTACGCTCGCCTGTTCCTTCGATTGACCAAGAACGGTTGCCAACCCTTCAAAAACGTATACCGCGCCGTATCGGTTGCCGATTTCTTGAAACAGCGCGAGTGCTTCGATATAGTGTTGCACCGCCCTATCTTTCTCACCGCTTTCGCGGAACACGTTGCCCAAATTGGTCAGCGCAATGCCAATGCCCGGTTTGTCGCCCAGTTCGCGCCGAATAGTCAGTTCCTCTTCATGGGCGGTTTTCACTTTCGTCGTGTCCTTTTGAGCGGAATAAACCGCAGCGAGACAACTCAGTGCGTCGGCGATTCCTTGTCGATTTCCGAGTTCGGTGCATAACGCAAGGCTTTCCTCCACCAAGGCGCGGGCGGTTTCATATTCCTTTAAGGAACGCGCGACGTGCCCCAAATTTGTGAGGACTGCGGCGATGCCTTGCTTATTGCCTGCCGCGCGGCGAAGCATCAGACTTTCTTCGTAACGCGCCCGCGCCAGCGGCAAGTCGCCCATCTGATGAGCGACAATCCCCAAATTCGACAGCGAAGTGGCGATGCCATTCTGGTTGCCCACTTCGCGCCGGAAGTGGAGTGCTTCTTCAAAGAGTACCTGCGCGGCAGGAAAGTCGCTCTGCCCCAACGCATTCAATCCCAAATTATTGAGAGCATTTCCTATTCCCGTCGTATCGTTCTGCGCCCGGCATAAAGCAAGATTTTCTTCCTGCAATTTCTGCGCCTCGGCGTAATCCCCGTGTTCACGGGCCAGAATACCCGCGCCGTACAAAGCCTTTGCCAATAACGACGGGTCGGCGGAATCGGCTGCATTTGTGCGCGCTTTTTCGATGGCGCGCGTCAAATAATCGCGCCCCTGCGTAGGATAACCGCGCACCAGCCAGAAATTCCACAACGCGCCCCCTAACCGTAGTCCACTCTCAATGGAAGCCGCATCCGAGGCGGACGGTGTGCCAAGCGACGTGTCAAGAGCGGCGCGCAGGTTATCGTGCTCGGTTTCCAACCGGTTCATCCACAGAAGCTGATCGGCACTCCACTGGTGCGTTTCCGCTTCTTCGGCAAGCGCGACGAAATAATCGCGGTGGCGGGCTTGCGCGGTGGGAGCGTCATCGCTTTCGCCCTGTTTTTCCTGAGCATACTGCCGCAGCGTTTCCAAAAGTCGGTAGCGCGTTTCGTCGCCGTCCCGCGTGGCTTCAACGACAACGAGCGATTTGTCCACAAGGCTTGTGAGCACGTCCAGCACCTCCCAGTCTTCGACCGGTTCGTACCCGCACACGCTTTCCGCCACTTCCAAAGTCCACCCGCCCGAAAACACGGACAATCGCGCGAAGAAAACCTTTTCCGTGTCGGTTAAAAGGTCGTAGCTCCAATCAACAAGAGCGCGCAATGTTTGCTGTCGGGGCAAAGCGGATTTGTCTCCGCCCGTCAAAATGCGAAACCGCGCGTCCAATCGGTCGTTGATTTGATCAATGGCGAGCGAGCGGGCGCGCGCGGCGGCAAGCTCGATGGCAAGCGGGATACCATCCAAACGATAACACAACTGCGCGAGCGCGGGGGCATTTTGGTTGGTGACGCAAAAATCGTTCTTGACGGCCTGCGCCCGCTCGACGAAAAGCCGCGCGGCTTCAAAATGCCCCACGCTTTCCACGGTCGCCATTTTCGCCTGCTTTTTGGTCGGCAAACTGAGGGGGGGCACGCGGTAGGATTGCTCGCCCGCAATTCCCAAAGGCTCCCGGCTTGTCGTAAGGATTTTGATATTTGGGCAGGCCCGCAAAAGCGCGGCGGCGAGCGCGGCGCAAGCGGACACCAAATGCTCGCAGTTGTCCAGCACGAGAAGCATCGCTTTGTTTTTCAAATCGCTTGTCAGCGTTTGTGTCAGCGACTGCCCCGGCGTTTCTTTAACGCTCAAAACGCCCGCGACGGTTTGGGCGACGAGGTCGGGTTCGGCGAGCGGAGCGAGTTCGACAAGCCACACGCCGTCGGGGTAGGCTTCCATTTTGTCGGCGGCAATATGCAGTGACAAGCGCGTTTTACCACTTCCACCCGCGCCAGTTAAGGTCAAAAGGCGCGTTTGCACGAGCAGCGCGGTCACTTGGGCAATGGCCGCTTCCCGCCCGACAAAACTTGTGATCTGGTGCGGCAGATTGTTGGGTGTCGTGTCGAGCGATTTAAGCGGCGCGAACGAGTTGGGAAGCTCCGTCACGCTTGCCTGAAAAACGTGTTCGGGCCGATCCAAATCTTTCAGGCGGTGGCGTCCCAAATCACGAAGCACCACGGCGGTAGGAACGCGGTCGCTGATGAGTTCGTAGGCTGCTGCCGAAAGAAGCGTCTGCCCACCGTGCCCCGCTGACAAAAGCCGGGCGATTCGATTGAGAACCGGACCGAAATAATCTTTGTCGCGGGCTTCGGCAATTCCGGTATGCAAGGCCATTCGTACCCGCAGCGACAAGGAGCCATCGGGCCACGGCTCATGGTGTAGCGCCGTTTGGGCGTTCGTCGCTGCCGCAAGGGCGTCGAAGGCATTGGAGAACGCGGCGCAAAAGGCGTCGCCAACCGTTTTGAAAACGACCCCGCCGGAAGTGCGAATGGCATCATGGAGCAGGGCGTCATGGCGGGCAAGCGCAGCCTGCATGAACTCGGGATGATTTTCCCACAGTTTGGTGCTGCCCTCGATGTCGGTGAAGAGAAATGTTATCGTGCCCGTCGGCATTTCGGCTGGTGGTAAAGCCGCCGTTTCAAGCGCGGGAAATCCGTTCATGATGGTTCGTTTCCAAAAACATTTTAACCGATTTAACCAACTACCGGGGAAAGTAACGGTTTATTTCGCCGTCGGGCAAACTCACGCCGTATTCGCTGATTTCAAAGGCTTCGGCGCATCGAACAGCGCAGCCCTCGTCTTGCCCATAGCGTTTGAGGAGGGCGTCGCGGAGCGGGCCGGTTTCGGGAACCGAATCGCGTTTGGCGAAACGCTCGCGCAGCCACGGCAAACGGTCGGCGTGGGTTTCCGGTGCGTCGTAATTGCCGACCCACGGAAGCCATTCGTAGAACTGCGAGGCGTGGCAATGCAGCATTTGTGCTTTTTCTTCGGCCACGTCGTCAATGCTTACAACTACGTCGGGCGTGAATGGGTTGGGCTTTTGAAAGCCGTCGCGTAAGTATAGAATAACGGGCGCGTGGCTCAAATGCGGAATGGTCGGGCAAATGTTGGGGACGCGAATAAGATACGAGGCGTCCTGCACCAGCATTCCCGTGTGCCGATGGTCGGGGTGGTAATCGTTGATGCGGTGCGTAAACAAAAGGTCGGGCCGAAACTGGCGAATCACGCGGATAAACTGCTCGCGGGTCGGCAAATCGGCTTGCAATTTGCCGTCGCCGTTGTCCAGCACTTCGTACTCAATATCCGCTATTTCGGCGACGCGCCGGGTTTCTTCCAAGCGACGCACGGCGAGCGGCCCGCCGCCCATTTGATGATGGCCCGCGTTGCCGTTGGTCGCCGACACGTATTTGACAATGTCGCCTCGCTTGCGGTATTTGGTCGCAAGGCCGCCGCTTCCGATTTCGCAGTCGTCGGGGTGCGCGCCGATAACAAGAACGCGCAGCGGGGTTTGGTCGGATGAATTCATAAGGGAACGTTATTCGGTCAATTTATGGACGATATGATCGGCCAGGCGGTCGTAGAAAAAAAGGTCGTGCGCGCCCATCGACGAAACGATATTGCCGCCCCATTGCCGCTTGAACTGCGAAAAGCCCGCGTACATATGATCCGGCAAACCGAACGGGTCGATTCCCCAAAAATCGTATTCGCGGCAGTTTCGGCGATGGGCTTCTTCGATAGCCGCAAAATGCAGGGCGTAACACGGCATGACGTTTCGGTGCGACTGCGACGAGCCGCCATACAAATACGTCGCCCGACGACCGTAAAAAATAACCAAGCTGGCGGCTAAAATATCGCCCTCATATTCGGCGAAAAACAGCGCGGCGTGGTCGTTGGGAAACAGCGCCGCGCCCAAATTTAGGAAAAAGCCGAACGGTTCGGCGAAAAACTCCTGACGCCGGGCCGTTTCGGAAAACAGCGTGTAAAACGCGCGCAAATCTTCCGAACGCGACGAATGCCGAACGCGAACGCCGTGCTTATGCGCCAAGCGCAGATTGTATCGGCCTTTGGGCTTCATTTGTGCGAGCAGCGCGTCGTTTGGCTGCCGAACATCGAGCATCAAGGTATGTAGCGGGGCCAAATCCAGCGGGGCACGCTGAAAATTACGCAGCAGCGACGGGCGCGGGGGCAATAAATGCGGCTCAAGCCGCGCGCCGATGGCGCTGGGGGCGTCGCGCCGGGCGGCTTCCAAAAGCAGGCGCAACCCGTGCCTTGCTTGGGGAACGTTTTCCCAAGGCAAAACGGGGCCTTCGGGGCACAGCAATAAGCCCGGCTGCTGCGGCGCGGCGGGATAATCCAAAAACGTCGCCCCGCCGATAAGCGACTCGTCTTGGAACAATCCGTAGCGAAGCGGCGTGAAACCTTCGGCCCGCTTGAAATCGGCCCAAAACGACGCCTGCATAAACCCCGAGGCGTCGTCCTGCGCGGCAAGCGCGTCCCATTTGCAGTTCCATGCCGAATCGGCAATCGAGCGCAAAATAAGGCCGGGCGCATCGCCCTGCGCAGAATGCTCTGCCCTGAGCGGCGCGCTTTCTTGGAGCGCAAGCGTCACGGAATGGGCATTCCGTTCGCGGGCGGCGCGGCTCCCGTAGTCGGGGATGGGGCAACGGCCCTGAAAGCATCGGCGGCGGTTTTGAGGCGCACGATTTGCGCGGTCAGCGAGGTTTGCTGCTTGCCGACTTCTTCCACATCTTTGGCGTTTTGCGCCAAATCGGCGTTCGTGCGGTTCAAGGCTTCCTGCGCGCTCAGCGTATCGGTTCCGTAATCGACCTCGTAGCTTGCGCCGTTGGCGTTGTACAAGGCCGTGTATTCTTTGAGGTCGGTGTCAAGGGCGACTTTATCGCGCTGTAACGCAATCGCGTCCGCGCCCAATTCCGATATGTCGGCGGTAAATTCTTTGTCCAGTTTGGTTAAAACGCTAACAAAGGCGGCGGACAAGCCGGGTGGGGCGGGTTCTTTGTTGCCGTCGGCTCCGGTCAAGGTCGTGCCGTCCGTGAAGCGGTACACCCCGGCCTCGTCAACAAGCGCTATGCGCCCGTCTTGGAGCAGGCCCGCGTTGGAAAACAGTTCGATGGCGTTTTGCGCGAGGTCGGCGGGTAAATCAACAGGCGGGCTTTTGCGCGGCGACGAACCGACCCGCACAAGAACCGCGTCCAGTCGCTTGTTCAAATCTTCCAAAGCGGCGAGTTCAGCCTCATCGCTTTGTACGGACGAAAAAACCGGGCGCGTCCAGCCGACCCACGTCAGCCATTCTTTGCGCGTGGCGATTTCGCTTTGCAGTCCGGTTTTCTGGTCGCGCAAACGGGCGGTGATATTGTCAAACAGTTCGGGATCGGCGTACAGTGTCATCAGCGGCTCCGCCGTGCCGGTCGTGTGCAGCGTAACGGTTCCGCCGGAAACCACGATAAAGGCGGTATCCGAAAGTGTCAAAACCACGTCGCCGTTATCCATGACCAACATATCGTCGTCGGCAACGAAGCGGGCCTGCTGGCTGCTTTCCTGATTCGACGGGTTCGCTATTCCCGATTGCGTCGTGCCGTAGTTGTTGCTATAACCTCCGCCGCCGTGATAGCCGACATGGTAATACACGAAGGTGCGCGGGGCATACGTCGTGCCGAAAATATCCGTCGGTTGATTGCGCTGAAAGCCGCCCCGAAAGCCGCCGCCGGTAATCGGTTCGCTGGGCCGAAACGCTCCCGCCGACGGACGACCAAAGCTGCCGCCCGCCGCCCGGTTCGACGAAACAAAGCCCGACGGACCTGACCGACTAAACGACCCCGACCGCCCGAACGAGCGCCCGCTGCTGCTACCGATACCGCGCGAAACGCTCGCATGGCCCAAACCGTGCGTCCCTTTGCCGAAGGCGTTGTCCGGCGCGACCAGATTCGCCAGCATCATAATCACGGCGATCACGGCGAAAAGCCGGTGCGCCCAAACGTGCCAATCAGGAAAACGTGGCAGGTCTCGCGTTTGCAAAAATTCGCGCAGTTGGGTGAGTTCGCGGCGCAGCGTTGCGGGCAGGGAACCGGCGCGATCAAGGAGCGCGTCGATCAGTTTGCGCAAATCAAGGGCATGGATGGAACCGACAACCTGCTCTGCAAGGGCTTCGACCATAACGCGCGTATGGTGCGGGTGCAAAACCGGAACGGCGGATAATAGCTGCTCAAGCGGCGGCAGCTCGGCGCGCGCTTCGTTCGCCGCTTTGCCGGGGTTAAGCAAAAGCGGCAATAAACAGGGCTGGTCAAGCGTATGCACGGGAACCCGCGCTTCGATGGCGCGTTCTTTCGCGGAAAAAGCCGCCGATTGCCACAACGCGCCCAAATCGGTCACGGTTTGGACGGGGCAAGCCGATAAAGCGCGTAAATCCGCGCGGCGCAGTTTGTGCTTCCCGGCAAGGAAAAACGCCCACGTGCCGTAGCCCTGATCGCGGAACGAGGGAATACAGGCCCGAAACGGCACAGCGGAAAGATGGGCGGCGCGAATGGTGCGGCGCAAGCACCAAAAGGCTTCGGGCGTGGTTTGCGGCGACACGCCGTTGATCGCGGCAATGCCATGCGGGGCAAGGGCGCTTGCGACCCGTTCGTACCATTCGCGGCTCATGATGCGCGTATCGTCGGTATGGCGCGGCGTGGTGAAATCACACAAAATCACGTCGTAGGGAACCGCAACCGTTTGCAGAAATTCCCACGCATCCGCGATGTGAACGTGGGCACGACTATCGTCGAAGGCGTGATGGTTTTGAGCCGCGAAGCGGGTACGGCCCATTTCAACGATTTCTTCGCTATAGTCCACCAAATCGACGTGGGTGACACCGGGAAAACGCACGACTTCGCGGAGCGCGAGGCCGTCGCCGCCCCCGCAGATAAGGACGCGCATCGGCGCGTTGCTGTCGGTGCGGGCTGCGCGGGCGAGCGTCAGGGCCGGAAGCGCGAGGGCTTCGTGGTATACGGCCTCATCGCGCGTGTCAAATTGCAGATCGCCGTCCACCCAAAAGGCGTAGTCGGTGTTGTCGTCCCCGCGCGTTTCGACAAAAAGATTCACTACTCCGCTCCTTTGCTGACCGCCGCGCGATCCAGAATAAGGCCCGTTATGGCGCACACAAAACTTGCGATAAGTCCATACACAATCGCAACGCACAGCCCGACGAGAAAAGTGCTGCCTGCATTCGGGGCCGAACCAAGTTTGGCATGAACGCGCATTAAACTCATCGCGCTGTAAAACGCCATCGCAAAACCGGCGGAAACCATCGAGGCCCGTATCCGTGCGCCCGCTGTTTTGGCCCGCCCGCCCGCAAACGCGGCGGCGATAGGAACCGCGACAAAAACAAGAATAACCCAAACCGGCAGCGTCCACTGCGTAATGCCGCGAAAACTCACAAAAAAGTACAAAACGGCGGCAGCAAAAAACGCGCGGAAGGGTTGCAGCGTAGACGCGGCACTTGCGGTTTGCCGCTTATGCGAAGTTCGTGATGGCATTGCTTGGTTATTTCTGCCTTCCCGTATCGAAATACTGCAAAATCGTTTGGCTGCGGATAGCCGCGTTTTCGTCGGGGTAGGTATGCACGGTTTCAACGCGCAAAACCGTGCCGTCGGTTTGCCAGCCAATGCGCGTCCATGCGGTTTCTCCGTTGGGCAGCGGAAACGGTTCATGCAGCGTATTTTCGGGCGCGAATGCGCCGAATAAATCATCCGCGCCCGGCGCTAAAACAAAACGGGAAAGGCGGACTTCGCCACGCAAACCGTTCGCGCCGTGCAGAGTTTTTGTAATCGGAGCGTCGCGCTCGGTCGCGGGCATCGCTAAACCGGCATCGGTGAAACGGGGCGGCAAACAGGTGAGCAGTTCAACGAAGGTGCTGCCGTTGGGGAAAACAAGTTGCAGGGCGTGACTCGCGCCCAAAATAAAGGCCGTGCCGCGAATGCCAGTCCACATGAAATCGCGCGATTGCCGAATCACGAGGGGAGCCAAATCGACCGGCTCCCACTGCGCGCGATACCGAAGCGCGCCGATAGAATGGACAGTCAGCGCGGAAACCGTGGAAACGGTAGAGGTTGCCGCACTCGGCCCGTTTGTCAGCAAAAGCGTCATTGCTTGGTTAGAGGCGCGGCGCACCGGTTTGGTTGCATCCGCGCCCCGTGCCCGCATTAGGTTAGATTGGCGAGCGGCCCCGCGCCGCAAAATTCGGGGTTGCCAAACGTCGGCAGGCGATGTCCGAAGCCGTGCGCCAAAGCCATCAACAGTTGGTTGTGCGGTACGCGGTCGTATTTGAGCGAGCGGCCCATGTTGAAGTTGAGGCCGTTACCAACCAAAACGAATGGGATGTTATCGAGGGTGTGCGAGTTGCCTTTGCCCAGTTCGTTCGTCCATACGATGAGCGTGTTGTCCAGCAAACTGCCTTCGCCGCCCGGTTCCGGGGTTTCCGCCAAGCGTTTGGCAAGATACGCCAACTGCTCGCAGTACCACTTGTTGATTTTGGTCAGCTTTTCCTGAGCGACCGTTTCGCTATCGGGTTGGTGCGACAAATCGTGCTGGCCTTCGTCGATTCCCAGCCAGCGGAACCGCGCCTGCCCGACCGAGTTGGTGTATTGCAAGGTGGCGACACGGGCGAAGTCGGCGGCGAAGCTATTGACCATCAGGTCAATCTGCATTTTGGAAATCTGCGGAATGCGGTCGTTGTCCTGATGCACACCCGGCTCCAACACGGGAACCGGGTGCGAAACCGTGTCGGTTTTTGCGGCGAGTAAACCCTGCTCCATTTCGCGCACAAGCGTCGTATGCTCGTCCAGAATTTGCTTGTCTTCCTTGCCAACTTTGCCCCGGATGGTCGTCAAATCCTGCTTCAAATCGTCCAGCACGCTTTTGATGCTTTCCTGATCCTGCACGCGCCCGTACAGTTTGTCGAACATTTGGTACGGGTCGTCAATCGGCGTGACCGGCTTGTTCGGGCCTGCGTAGCTCATGCGCGTCCACGTGTCGGCGTGGTCGGGAACCATGACGCCGAACTCCAGCGACCCGAACCGAGTGCGCGTCAAAGCGTCTTTTTGCAGAAAGTTCTTGATTTCCTGATCGATGGAGATGCCGCTCGACCAACCGGCGGGAGTATCGCTCCCGCCCTGCACGTTGCCGGGAAACAATTCGATACCGGTCAGTAAGCACCCGATGCCGCGCATATGCCCGTCGCCGTCGCCGCGCACGCGGTCACACACGCCGTTTAAGAGGAGCGTTTTGTTTTTGAACGGCTCAAGCGGCGTCAAACTTTCCTTGAAAGTCGTCAGCGGCCCCGCCGCGTCCGGCCAAAATGCCGGGGGCACGATGCCGTCCGGGCTGAAAAGGATGACCAAACGCTGCTTACGCTTGACCGGCGCGCCGTTTTTATCGGTCGCGGCGAACGACGGCAAGTTGGCGAGGAATGGAAGGGTGGCGGCCCCAAGCCCTAAATTACGGAGAAACGCGCGGCGCGACGGATGATTAGACGACATTGTGTATCCTGACTTACTTTCTTGAAGCGACGGAAACGGGCTTGGGATTGGTTGTAGCCGGGGTGGGAAGGGCGCATTCCGTGGCGATTTGGGCCGACAGCTTGCGCACATTATACCCGCTCTTGGCGAACTCGGTTTTGAGGCCGGGCAGCATTTGCGGGCCGTAGGCGCGCACGGGCTGCTTGGTCGTGTATTGAAAAAACTTCTGCACAAAGGCTTCGCGCATGTCGTCGCTTTGCGCGACATAGCGGGCCAAGTCTTTCGCATTTGTAAACGGAACGGGCTTGCCGCCGGTTTTGGGAACGTAGCTACCGGTCGTGTCAATCGGCTTGTTGTTTTCCGTACTGCGCAATCGCCCGATGGCGTCGAACCGCTCCATCGTGAACCCCAGCGGATTGATAATCTGATGGCACGACGCGCACGCCGCCGGTTTGGTTTGCAACGCGACGCGCTGGCGGGTCGTCAAATTCGGGTGCGACGTGGCGTCCAGCGGGGTGAACGCGGCAGGCGGCGCGGCAAGAACGCGCCCCATTATATTGCGCGTGAGCAGGACGCCCCGGTGAATGGGCGAACTGTTGGCAAAATAGGAAAAGTTGGCGAGCAAGTAGGGGTGCGTGAGTATCCCAGCCCGCGCGGTCGGGTCAAGCGCGACCGGCTGAAAGGGCGCGGCGGCGGGGAGTTTCGCCCCGTACAAGGGCGCGAGCCTACCGTTGAGCCACACTTGATTGGTCGTCAAAAGTTCGCGCAAATCGGCCCGGTCGCTGCGCCACAGCACGTTTTCCAGTTCCAAGTCGAGCGACGTGCGTAAGTCGCTGGCGACCTGCGGCGTAAAATCGGGGAACCGTTTAGGGTCGCGTATCAAATCGGCGGTTTGGTCGAGTTTGAGCCATTGCAGCAAAAACTCGCGCTCCTTGCTCCATGCGCGCGGATTGCTCGCCATGCGCTCGGCCTGCGCCAACACATCGGCCCGGCTGGAAAGTTTACCCGTTTGTGCCGCCTGCATCAACGCGGCGTCCGGCATACTGTCCCACAGCGCATACGAAAGCCGCGACGCGACCGCATACGGATCGTTTTTCGCCGCACCCGGCTCATGGTACAAAAAGCGCGGCGAAATGAGCGTCATCAGCACGACGCGCCGCACGGCGGTGTCGGTATTAGGCGACTTGTCGAACTGGTTGGTCACATAACGTTTTTCCGTGTCGGCGTCGAGGGGGCGGCGCAAACCGCGCTCCACAAACGTCCGGCAAAACGCCTTGAGTTTAATCGGGTCGTCGGCAGAACCGGCAAGGTCGCGCAAATGGGCCTGCACATAATCAGCGGTTTCAAGGGCGGCACTCGTGGTCGCCTCGTCCCATTCTTTGGAGACTTGGTTGCCGCGCTCGTAGCCCATGCTGCGGTCGTCGGGCGGGAACGGGGCGTTGGAAACAAACAATTCGGGCGAATTATCGGGCGACAAGGCACGGGCCGGAACGAACGCCTGCGCTTGATGCGGCGGCTTCCAAAACAGCGTGACCGACGCCTGCGCCGGTTCCATCTTCTTCTTTTTTTCCGTATCGTCCACACCCTGTGTGGATTTCGTGAACTCGATACGAACGGGATATGTGCGTCCGCCGACCAAATACAGTGACCCGCTATGATTCGGGTCTTTGCCCGACTGCACCCACGCATCCACGAGCGGCGTTTTGTTGTCGTTGACCCACATTCGCACGGCGTGTTCGGTTTTCACGCCGATTTCGTACACACCCGTATCCCGCGCGGTAAGGCTGCCTTCCCAGCGAATCGAAAATTGGTGCGGCTCAAACGTGCCGCCGTCCGGCCCGCTACGCCCGAAATCGAAATGGATTTCCGGGTCAACGCGCTCCATCACACGGTCGTTTTGATTGAAACTGCGCGCCTTGAAATACTGCGCCCGCAAACCCTGCTTGGCGTCTTTTTTATCTCCCGCCGACGCGCCACCACGGAAACTGCCAATCAAATCCGCGACCGTGTTTTTGTACTGCCGAACCGTCAAGCGCGACAACGCGACACGGGCGGGTGTGTTGCGCTCTTGGGCAATCGGGCCGTAAAACGCATCGTAAATATAGGGAGCGAGTTTTTTCGCCTCACTACTCGAAACGTGTTTCGGCCCAGGCGGCATGGAGGCCGACAAATAGCGCGTCAGTTGGTCGATACTTTGGCTGCCGGTTAAGGCGCGGGCGAATCCCGGCCCGCCTTCGCCCTTCGCGCCGTGGCAATCCGCACACTGGGCGGCGAAAAGCTGCGCGCCGGTTTGTTCTTTCGGGGCAGATTTGGCGGTGGGTTTGCGGTTTGCGGAGCCTTTTTGCGCGGGCAAAGCCAGCGACGAAACCGCAGACGTTGCGGCAAGTAAAACGGTGGACGAAACCCAAAGCGTCGGTGCGTGAATCGGCATTTCGTTTTTATAAACGCAGTTTATGCGCGTTTAGTTCACGGTTTTTGTGTTTTTCGCGCTTTTTGCTTGTTAAATAGTTGGCACTATTAAGACCGTTAGTGCGGGATTTCGGCGTGATGGCGCATTTCTTCCTCGAAAGGCTCAGTGTGCGTCATTACGTGGACATTGGGCAAGGCGGCCCGCAAACGGTCTTCCAAATCTTCGGCGACTTGGTGGGCGTCGCGCAGGGATAAGGCGTCGTCCATCAAAATATGCACGTCGATATGACGGTGTGAGCCGCTTTTGCGTGTCCGCAGTTTGTGCCAATCCAAAATGGCGGGATCGTTTTGCAAAATGGATTTCACGAGCGCGATTTCCGCGTCGGGCAGTTTGCTGTCAATGAGCGGCGCGGCAGCTTCGCGGGCGATATGCACGGCGGTATGAAATACAAACCCGGCGACAACAAGGGCGGAAAGTGGATCAAGAAATGTCTGTTTGGTCACGGCGACCAAAATCAAGCCGACGGCGACGCCCGCCGAGGTGTAAACGTCCACCATCAAATGCTGGGCGTCGGCGCGCAAAGCGACGGAATCCGTTTTTTGGGCGACCGTTCGCATCCGCCACGCGACCAAACTGTTGACGACAGCGGACAGCACCATTACGCCGACGCCCCAGAGCGGCGTTTGCGCGGGATGTCCTGTCTGCAACGCCCGCACGGATTCGACCACGATATACACGCCCGCAAGCGCAATCAGCGCGGCTTCCAGCATTCCCGAAAGGGACTCGAATTTGCCGTGTCCGTAGGGGTGGTCGTCGTCGGGCGGGGCGTCGGCGACACGAACAGCCCAAAACGCGATTAAGGCCGCCAATAAATCGGTCGCCGAATGGGCCGCTTCCGAAAGCACCGCGACCGAACCAATGGAAAGTCCGACAACGAGTTTCGCAGCAACCAACGTCACGCCCGCAAGCACCGACAACCGGGCGGCGGCGACTTTTTCGCGGCTGGCGGCTCCGGTCGCACGTCGCGCGGGAGCGTTTGCCGGGACAGGGGAAGGGGCCGAAGTCATAGAAATTTATGGAACGGTTGCGCGAAAATCATAACACGGGTTGGGCGCGGCGTCAAACCAAATCGCGCCGCGCGGGCGGGCGATACCATAAAGCCATGCCCAAACCCATTCCGTTTTATGTCGTAGACGCTTTTACCCGCGAACCGTTCGCGGGCAATCCCGCCGGGGTTTTCGTGGACGATGACGCCCGCCTATCCGACGAGCAAATGCGTTTAATGGCGGGCGAAGTGCATTTGGAATCGGCCTTTGTTTTGCCGCCATCGCCCGAAGCAGAAGGGCGCGCGGATTTTCGGCTGCGCTATTGGACGGGTGTTATGGAAGTGCCGCTGTGCGGACACGCAACCGTCGCCGCGCTGACCGCCTTGTTCCAATCGGGCCGCTTGTGTTTCAGCGGGAACGCCTCGGTTCGGACGCTGCGCGTGGAAACGAGCGTTGGCGTTTTAACCGTGGACGTGACGCGCAATCCAAACCGTGACGGTGACAATCCCGTTTGGGTAACGCTGCACCAAAACGCGCCGACGTTCGGTGAACGTCTCGACATTGGCATGGTAGCGAAGGTTTTTTGGGCGCTGGGGAAACATGCACCCGAGGCTGTGCCTGTACCCGGACTACCCCGGCAGGTTGTGTCTACCGGGACGCCGTGGCTTTTTGTACCGGTAGTAAATCGTTTCGCTGTGGACGGCACGCCCAAAGATTGGAACACGATTACGGCCCTGTCGCAGGAAACGGGCAGTTTCGGCATCTATGTTTTCACGATTGAGCCGGGTGACAAGAACCGGGTGCAAACATGGGGCCGGTGTTTCGCGCCGATTGTCGGCCTGAACGAAGACCCCGTAACCGGCAGTGGAACGGGTGCGCTGGGCGCTTATTTGGCGCATCACGGCGTTTTGCCAATCTCCGATGCGAACGGTGACGCGAACTTCACCGCATATCAAGGCTTCGCGGGCGGGCGCGGCGGAACCGTGGAAGTCGGTGTGTCGCGTGATACGAGCGGAACGCTGGGCGTCCGCGTGACGGGCGAAGCGGTCGTCATCGCCGAGGGAAGTTTTCGGGTGTAAATCGCCTGCCGCTTAGGCGAGCGTCAAAACCCATTCGGCGCGGGCGGCGTCGGGGGTGCGATTTCCCGACGTTTGCAGCGAATCCACCGCGACCGAAATTTTTACCTCTTTGGTTTTGGGCGGGTCAAATTCATACCGCTGGCTGTAGCGGCCCGGAAGCAGGCCGCTTAAAAAGTCGCGCCGCTGCTCAACTCCGCCCGCACCGACGAGAATTTGCATGTAGTCGGTACGTCTCGGCGCGGTAACTATGAAGTCCACGCGCATTCGCAGTTTGTCGTTTGTGGTTTTCGGCACGATTTCGTTTTCCCACGACGCATCGACGGTTGCGGCTTTAATGAGGGCGATACGGCAGGGCGGCGGCGGGTGCAGTTCGGCGCGGCGAACGCACAGAGCATCCAGCAATAACTGCGTGGCGCGTGCGCGAAACCCGTCACAGTTTGCATT
>CAXTBP010000107.1:0-18411 GCA_964241985.1 uncultured Armatimonadaceae bacterium
CGGGAACGACCACATCCCGCAGTGCTTGGGCTGTGCCGCCCGTCGACCGCAGTTCTACGACTTTGTCCGCAAGGGCGCGGGCAACATCTACCCATCCGGTTTTGTCGGATACGCTAAGAAGCGCGCGTTTGACGACGATTTGTTCCATGTTTAGTCCGTTCCTTTCGCGCAATGAACGGGCGGCAGAACGAGCGAAAACAAAAGCCGCCCGTTTGAACACTGCCCGGAATGCGCCCGCAGTTACGCGGATTGCAAAGTGGAAGTGCCCAGACGAGCGGCGAAAAACGCGACGGATTTGCGCTTCCCCGGAGTTATTTCTCCGCCGCGCGGCCTGCTTGAAGAAAGCGGCTCGCACGGTTCGTCAGTCACGCAAAACGGTTAAATTGTCGAATTCAGTATAACGCGGTCAATCGGCGGGCGTCAACAAAATGCGGAAACGGGTTTATCCCGACGAATGCCATACAAGGGTCGCTTGTACCGGTAGAAATACGGGTAAATCGACCTTAGCCCTGCCCCGCCTTTGCGCTTTTTCTAAAGGCGTGGCAAACCACGCGGCGAAGAGAAAAGAACCTTAACCCCTATGTTTATGCGAATTGACAAGCTCCAACTGGACTTGCCCAAAAACACCGAGCCGGATCCCGCCGCCGCTGCCGCCGTACAGGAACTTATGGGCGGAAAGTTCGGCGAAATGTCCACGCTCAACAATTATATGCACCAATCGTTCAATATGCGGGGCCGAAACGACATTCTGCCCTTTTACGATTTGGTCGCCAGCATCACCGCCGAGGAGTTCGGGCACGTCGAACTCGTGTCGGCGGCGATTAACCTGCTGCAAAACGGCGGCGTTCCCGATGACGCCGAGCCGAAAGATCATCCGCTCACCGACGCCAACAGCAAAAACGGCATTCGACGCCAATTTCTCGACTACGGCAACGGCGCGATGGTTCATAATTCGCAGGGCGCGCCGTGGACGGGCGATAATGTGTTCAGCAGCGGCAACTTGGTTTTGGACTTGCTCCACAACTACTTTTTGGAATCGGCGGCGCGCATGGGCAAACTGCGCGTGTACGAAAGCACGAACCATCCCGTCGCCAAGCGACTGTGCGGGTATCTGTTGTGCCGGGGTGGTGTCCACCAGTTATCGTATGCGGTTGCCCTCGAAAAAATAACCGGCGTGGAAGTGCCCAAAATGCTGCCCATTCCCGATATTCGCACGGACAAAATACCCGAATGCCGCGAGTTCATCGAAAAGAATTTGCACAATACGCTGTACCGGTTCAGTCCCGAAGACTTCACGCATTTGTCCGAAGTCTTCAACGGCACGCACCCAGAAGACGGCACGCCACTCACGGTCAAAGACGGCGTACCGGACGGGTATCCTCTCGCCGATTTACCGCCCGTCCCCGCTATCGGCGCGCCCTCGTTCGACATGGACGAATTGCGCGAAATGACGGCCCGCTTAATGAAAAATATGTAGCCGTTGCGTGTAAAAAAGCCCCGTTTCGTATTCACGGAGCGGGCCTTTTTTGCGTTATCGCGCCGATGTTTCAACGCTGCGCGCTTTGGGTTTCCGCCGCTTTTTGCAGTTTGAGCGCCGTTTCGGGCGGGGTGTCGTCGGTGCGAAGCGTGGAAACGTTTTGCGCGATGGCTTCCGCCGACTGGATTATGTAGGCCGCCGGATTTTTAACGTGCCAAACCCCCCACAACACCGGCGCGTTTGTTGGTTGCTCCTGTTTTTTGCCGGTTTGGGTCGGCTGCCCCTTCACTTCTGCGCACACATAAATGCCGCCCGAATCGCTGTTGGATTCATACGACCGCCCGGTGAGCTGTACGCCTTCACGCAAACTTTCGCGGATAATGGTCATGTATTCCGGTTTCGCCGCCGCCATCGGCTGCACGGCGGGAAAAGATCTTGGCGGCCTGCCAAGTCGCTCCCGCACGAGAAACGTCCCGGCGAGCAATAGCAAAACGAAAAACGCGACCGCCCAAAGGGGATGCACACGCGGGGGCGTCCGCATATTAGTGCGTTTGTTCATAGATTGGTGATCTCTCCTGCGAGCCGCATAAACGGCACATTTAATCTATACACCAAATGGAGCGCAAAGGAAACGTACTTGCAAGAGAGGTAGGAGCGAACGCGGGGCGAGAAAGGTATGCCATACTGATACAATATGGGCAAAACAATACGAATCGGCGCGCATCGCGGCGCGATGTGCTATGCGCCGGAAAACACGCTCGCCGCCTTTGAAATCGCCATCGCGCAAGAGACGTACCGCACCGAATTCGATGTGCGCCGCTGTCGAACCGGAGAACTCGTCGTTATCCACGACGCGACCGTTGACCGCACAACAAACGGAACCGGGCGTGTGGCCGACTTTTCACTTGCCGAACTCAAAGCCTTGCGCACCTTCGGCAAAGACGGAGTGGAAACTAAGGAAACGATTCCAACCTTCGACGAAACCTTGACCTGTTTGCGCGGGCGCGTTAAACTGCTGGTCGAAATCAAAGAGGTGGGTCTTGCTGACGCGGTAGTCGAACAAATTGCCGCGCACGGAATGGAAAGCGACTGTACGGTTTCCTCATTTCAAGAAAACGAACTTTTGCGCATCAAAACGATTGCCCCGCAAATAGCCACGGCCTATTTCTTTACCAAACCCCAGCCGCTCGACCCGCAGGAAATCATCGCGCGATTGGGTGTTGGTTTGCTTGTCGCGTGGCCCGCCGCCGCTACGCCTGAAACGCTCGCCGATGCCAAAGCGTGCGGCTTGCAAATCCGATGCGGCTTCCGCGACGACCTCACTTACGACGAAATCCACGCGCTTTTTCAGCGCATGGTAGAAATGGGCGCGGACGAAATCGCCTGCGGTCGCCCCGATTGGATAGGCCACATGGCAAGCGAATTAGCGAACGACTAATCCGCGCCCGCTTCTTCAGTCGTTTCCGTTTCCGCCGCCAAATGCACGATGTTCAACGTGTCGCCGTTCGCTTTTTGCATTCGCTCTTGAATCCGCTCGGCGACAAGAAGACGGTGGCAAAATTGAGCGTCGGCCTCGTAGCACAACACGCAGCACCGTTCTTTCTGCAGTTTGGTCGTCAGAAATTCTACCGCTTCGTTTTGCGTGTCCAGATAGGCAAGGAAATCTTGGCGAAACGCGGCCTCGTCATGGTCGATTTTGCGCTGATAGCGAATATCGCGCGGCGTTCCCAACGCGCGAAGGTGCAAATAGCCGATGCCGACTCTACCTACCGCATTGCCCAACGCTGTTTTGGAAAAGCCGGGCTTGCGACTGAGCGGCAGTTCCCGAATATCGATTAAGGTTTGTATGTTGTTGACCACAAGCGCGTGCAGCAGGGTTTCCTGCGCCATGCCCTCGTAGCCGATAGTGTACAGTTCGTGCATAGTTTACCTACAAATGAGTGGCCCGTCCCAGTTTCATATCGTCGCCGCGCGGTACAATAACCGCTGTGGCAAATATGGACGACAGCGATAACACGGCGAACGAGCGAGAAGACGCCGCTCGGTTCGTTGTCGGCTCCGAAGGCCGCGAATTGCTCGGTGAAATCGCGGCCCTTCCCGGGGACGCGCCTGCCCACGTTTTAACGCTCCGCAAGCGCGGTTTGTCTTTGTCTATCGCGTCGCTTATCGTAGACGCCGCCCACGCCCGCAAGCGCGCCCGCGCCCGCTTCGGAGCCGACGCCGACCTCCTATTCTTTACCGGCGACGCGCTCGCGCAAGCGACCTCGCCGGGCATCGCCGCCTACCACGCCCGGTATCTTGCGCCGCTCGGAACCGTCGCGGACTTGGGCTGCGGTATCGGTATGGACAGTATTGCGCTCGCACGGGCGGGCGCGTCGCGCGTTTTTGCCATTGAACAGGATGCCGCACGTCTCGTTTTCGCCCGCGCCAACGCCGACGCGCTGGGCGTTCTGGACAAAATAACCTTTGTTCACGGCGACGCGCAAACCGACGATTGGAACGCGGACGCCGCCTTTTGCGATCCGTCCCGCCGCGAAAAACAAACGAACACGACGCAAACGCGCCGCGTATCCGGCGAAGCGGATCGCTACCAGCCGCCGCTTTCCTTTATCGCCGACGTACTAACGAACCGTGTCAAACGGGGCGGGTGCGTCAAACTGTCGCCTGCGCTTTCCGATGACGTTTTGCAAAGTTTGGGCGGGCGCGTCGAGTTTTTGAGCGAAGCCCGCGAATGCAAAGAAGCCTGCGTTTGGTTCGGCGACGCGCACGGCGCGGGCGCAAACTACGGAATCTGGCCGAAAGCGGTGTGTGCCGTCATCGTTTCGCCAAATGAACCGCGCGTTGTCGTTGCGGGCGAAGAACGTGCGCCGCTTGCCGCTTTGAACCGCACGTGTTTGTACGATCCCGACCCTGCGATACTTCGCGCAAATGCCCTCGCCAACCTTTGCGAAACGATCGGAGCAGGCGCAGGCGTGATTTCCTCAAGCGATGCCTATCTTGCGGGCGATGCCATTGCCGACAAAACGCTTGCGCAAACGTATCGCGTTTTGCACCAAATGCCGTACAAGCCCCGCGCACTCGGCCAATGGTTGCGCGAAAACGGGTACAATCGGCTCATAGTGAAGAAGCGCCACTTCCCTCTGGAACCGCCCGCACTTCTCAAAACGCTCGGCCTGCCCCCGCGCGGCGATGGCAACGAAGCCGTTCTCGTTTTGGTGCGCGGCGAAACCGACACCGCTTTTTTGGCGTTCGTGTGCGAGCGCGTGGAATAAGCCGACTTGCACGGGCCGATGAACGACCCGGGGCAGGGCTGGACTAACGATGCCGATTTTTGAATATGCTTGCCTAAACTGCGGAAACCCGCGCTTTTCGCGCCTTGTCGGCGTGGTCGCCCAAAGCGTGGCCCCGACCTGCCCCCGGTGCGGCAGCGGCGACTTGCAAAAAATGGTGTCGCGGTTCGCGCGGGGACGAGCCGAAGACGATGTTTTGGAAAGTATCGCAAACGACGCCGACCAAATAAACCCCGACGATCCCCGCGCCGTGCGCGGCTTGCTGCACGATATGGCCGGAAGTTTGGGCGAAGACCTAACCGGCGACGACTTGGAACAAATCATGGACGACACGGCGAGCAGCGACGGCGCGGACTCGCCCGAATAAGGAATAAAAGATGGCTTTTGGTATCGCGGTAATTGGGCTTGACCATTGGTACACCGCATTTGGCATGACGGACAACGCCGCCGCGTCTCAAATCGCGCCGCTCGTCGGTGTCGCGGATAAGGACGAAACGCGGCAAGCGCAAATGCGCGAAAAATACCCAAACGTGATCGTCACCGGCGATGCAAGCGAACTTATTAACCACTCGGACGTTGCCCTCGTCGCCATCTGCGCTCCGACGAAAGACGCGCCGGAAATCGCCAAAGCTGCGCTCAGGGGCGGAAAGCATGTGCTGTCCGTCAAGCCCCCCGCGCGAACCCTTGCCGAACTTGACGACGTTATAGCGGTTGCGCAGGAAACCGGCACGTTTTACGGTTCGTTCGAGGGGATGCAGCGGTTGACGCCGCGCATCACGCTTTTGCGCGACCTAATACAAGGCGGCGCAATCGGGTTGCCCATGTCGTACCATCAGGTCGGACATGGCGGTCTACCGTCGCCGTGGCCCGGGCAAACCGGCGATTCGTGGTGGCTGCACAGGGAAAACGTGCCGGGCGGCGCGTGGATCGACCATGCCATCTACGCCGTAGATTTAGCCCGCTTTGTGTTCGATGGCGAAGTGGACGGCGCGTCGGGAATTATCGAAAACCGCGTCCACAAATTGACATTGGAAGACTACGGCGCGTCCTTAATGCGTTTGCGCGGAACGGTCAACGGCACGCCCGCGTCGGTGTCGCTTTTGATGGAAGACACATGGACGAGTGACCCGTCCGGTGGGGGATCGCACCACCAGCAAATCATGGGAACGCACGGCAGTTTGCGCCCCGACGGCAACGATTGGGTCGTGCAGAACAAAAGCGGCGAAACCCGCCACGCCATTCCCGCTGCCCCGTTTTTTCGCTTGGAAACCCTCGCCGAACTGCTGCAAACCGGACAAACGCCGCCGTTCGGGCCAGCCGACGCCCGCGCCAATTTGGCCGCTTGCCTTGCCGTCTACGATTCGACCGAAAGCCTGACAACGCCGAACTGACGCAGAACAAGGGGAACGGTGTAAAATAGCGCGTGGAAGTAACGTTTTTGGGAACCGGGGCCGGTTCGCCGACCCGGCAGCGCAACGTGACCTCAATCGCCCTAACGCTGCCGGAGCGCGGCGAATGGTGGATGCTCGATTGCGGTGAAGGCACGCAGCACCAACTGCTGCGTGCCGGGCATCTGCGCGTGTCCCAGTTGACCCGCATTTTCATCACGCACTTGCACGGCGACCATTTCTTCGGTTTGATGGGCTTGCTTGCATCCCGCGCCCTCGCGCAGGGCGGCGCGTCGCCGGTTACCGTCTATGGCCCCGCGAACTTGGACGGCTGGGTTCGGGCAAGTTTGCGGGCCGGGCAAATGCGCTTCGGTTTTCCCGTGGAAATCGTGCCGGTTCAGCCCGGCCTTATTTTTGAAGACGACGAAATCACGGTTTCTTGCGTCCCGGTTCGGCATCGCATGGAAGCCTACGCTTACGCCATAGAGGAAAAACTGCGACCGGGCCGCTTCGACGCCGACGCGGCCCGCGCCCTCGGTGTCCCGTTCGGGCCGCTGTTCGGGCAGTTAAAAGCGGGGCAAACCGTCACGCTCCCCGACGGGCGCGTCGTTTCGCCCGAAGGCTTGACCGGCCCGATGCGCCCCGGTCGAAAAATTGTCTTCAGCGGCGACACCGCCTACACGCCTGACTTGGTCGCGCTCGCGCAAAACGCCGACCTACTCATCCACGAAGCCACCTACGCGAACGCCGATGCCCCCTTAGCCGAGCGCGCCGCCCATTCTACAACCGGGATCGCCGCGCAAGTCGCAGGCGAAGCAAACGCCCGCCGTTTGTTTCTCACGCACTTCTCCGCCCGCTACGATAGCGAAACCGGCCCACACATCGCCGGTTTGGTGAGCGAGGCCCGCGCCGACTTTCCGCTCACGGATGCCGCCCACGACTTTTTGCGCGTTTCGGTTCCGCGCCCGGATGAAGCCCCCCTGCCCCCCAATAATGGGGGGTTCTGACGGAGCGTTCGGAAGCCGTAGACTTTACGGTAGAACGGAAGCGTTGTTTCAGAACCCCCCCTTATTGGGGGGCAGGGGGGCCTTGCCTAAACCATCCAGCCACTCCGCGACCGGTTCGGCCCATTCCGTAAGCCCTTTGTACGCCCGGCTTTCCGGCGACATCGACCGCAAGGCACGGGCAAGCAGAATTTGTTCGTCGCCCGGCAAATCGCGGGCGTCGGTCAAATACACACGAATGGCGAACACAAACACGCTCGCTTCCGGCAGTCCCCAAAAGACTTGCCGCTCCACGCGCAGATACGCCGGAACGTCGGCGCGCGGATCGAAAACGCGACGGTTCCATTCGCTGTCGGCAACACCGGGCGGCGCGTCGGGGTGATGGTTGAGCCGGTCGTCGAACTCGATGCCCCACGTAAAGCGCACAAACGGCCCGCGTTCCATCACGCCTTTAAGGAGCGGGCCGGAGGCGGCGCTGATTTTTCCCATGCCGGGTACGGGTAAATGCGTAGACAAAAAGCCGTGCCCGATTTTATCCTCGCCGCGCCAGTGCGACGGTGCGCACAAATGGAGCGCAAGCGTTTCGTCCGTTCCCGTAGCGGAATTAACGCGAACGACCGCCATATCTTCGGGGAACTGACAGCACAGAGCGTCCCAAGCGTCGGCATAAGGCGGCGCAACAGTGTCGTTTTCCGCCGCGTTTGTTAGGGTTCCGTCCTCAGCGAAAGAAAGTCGTTCGCCGGTTAAGCGGCAATGTAGAACGCAACCGTCGTTTCCCGCAGGCACGTAAGCAAAACTGGCGGGGTACTCGGCGCACAAGCGGGCGCGCAGAAAATCGCCGACGGCTTTTTGCGTCAGCGCGTCCATATTCAGCGTTTGCAAAACATACTTGGTACGATTTTCGCCCCGGCAGGCCTCTTTATTTTGCCGAAAGCGCGGCCAATCCGTATCGAATTGAAAAACACGCCCGTCCATCGTGCCGTTGCCGAAATCGGTCGCAAGTAGCAGCAAGTTGGGTTTTACGTCGTACTTGCCGGTGCGCGGCGGAAAGTAGCGGGCGGGGGCGGGGAATTCCATCGGCGGCGCAGGCTACGGCTCGACCGTTTCGTGCGGTTCGTCGCGCCACGAGTGCTGGGCCGTCCAGCCCAAAATGCGCTCGATTTTGCGGCAGTCGAAGGCGGACTGAAAATCGCCGTGCCCTTCGGTGACTTTATCCACGGCGGCCTGTCCGTAGCGGTCAAGAAGGGCGGTACGGATCGGAACGTCAAGGCACGTGTCGCGGGCCGCGATGAGAAATACCTCGTGCCCCGTCGTTTGGCCCTCAATCGCGGCGCGAAACGCGGAGGCGACATCGCGCACGTCAATGTAACTCCAAAAATTCCCGCTGCCGCCGTTCGGATATTGCGCCCGCCGGTCGGCGAGCCACGAGTAGGTTTCGGGCGTAATCACGTTGTTGATGCGGAGTGAAACAAACGCCATATTGGGATAGCGCACGGACAGCGAATCGGCGATTACTTCGCCCAGATACTTGGACAATGCGTAAGCGTTCGGCGTGGTTGCGCGGTCGGTTTCGTCAAACGGGATGCGCTCCGGCAATGCTTCGGTCGTCAGCCAGCCGGTCGCCATTTCCGACGAGGCGTAGATGAACCGCGAAACGGTTCCCAAATCACCCGCCGCCTGCATGACGACATAGGTGCTTTGCACGTTGTTGGCGAACGTTTGCTGACGGGGAAAGCCGGACGGCGATGGGTTCGCCCCGATATGGCACACGGCATCGGGCCGCACTTGCGCCATCGCATCGACCACTTCGCCCGCGTTCGTCAAATCCACCTGTATAAACTTGCCGCCCCCGTCGGGCCGCGCTCGGTCGATGTTCGTCACATCATGTCCCGCCGCCTGCAAATCCCGCACGGTAAACTGCCCGACTTTTCCGCTCCCGCCGGTCACTAAAACTTTCATAGCCGCATTTCCTCGTACCGTCAGTGTACCCATTCGCAGACGGTTGGCCTATGGCGACCCCAATGTATACCATGTCGCCCGTCCGCTGCCATGACGTGCGAGCAAGCCGCGCTCCACCAAATCGTTGAGGCGGTTGCGAACCGTGCTCCGGGTTTCGCCGGTGAGCGTCACCAAGTCGCCGCTCTTAATGCGGCCTCGCTGTCGCGCCAATTGAAGGATTGTCACCGACAGTTCCGGCAATGCGCCCTCCATAATTTGCTCACGCGAAACGCGGGCTTCCAGTCGCGTTTTTTGCGTGTGCAACGCACGCAGGAAAAACAAAAGCCATGCTTCCCATTCCGGCGCGTCGTTGTTTAGCGTAGTTTGCGTGCGCCGGAGGGCCAGATAATAGGCTTCCTTGTTTTCCTCAATGACGCTTTCAAGCGAACTGTACGGCACGTAAAAATAACCGGCCCGCAGCAAAAGCAGGGTCGTCAACGCGCGAGACAAGCGACCGTTCCCGTCTTGAAACGGGTGGACTGCCAAAAACTGCACGACGAAAACGCCAATCACAAGAAGCGGGTGGAAAAACGGCCCGGTTTCGTTTTCCCGTGTCCACGTCACAAGTTCGGTCATTTGAAACGGCGTATCGAACGGACTTGTGGTTTGGAAAACGATTCCCAAACTTTCTCCATTTGGCCCGAACGCCTCGACCTGATTGGGAAATTTTTTGTACTGCCCTCTATGCCGTTCGTCTTTACCACTGAACTGAAGTAAAATGCCGTGCATCTGCTTGATGAAATTTTCGGTCAGGGGTAAATGCTCATAATTGGCGAAAATCGTTTCCATCAGCGCCGCATATCCCGCCACTTCTTCCTCGTCACGCGATGAAAACGAGCGGGATTGCACGTTTTGCAAAAGAGTTTCGATCTGGGCATTCGTCAATCGAACGCCCTCAATGCGCGTGGACGAACCGACACTTTCAATAGTCGCCACGTGCTTTAAGGCCGACAACCGCTCCGGTGCGATATTGCGAAGCGCCCGCCATGCCCCCTTGAACTCGTCGATTTGCGCGACAACATTGAGCATTTCCTGACTGGGGCGAAATGAAGCGGGCAAAAATTTCATAGTTTGTCTTCTTATTGCGCGTAAAAGTAATCGATTTGAAGCAATTCTAATCGATTATAACCGATTCGCAAAACCGATGGGTTAAAGCAGGAAACGCCGATACGCCCCCCGAAACGATAGGAAAATGCGCAGCGCAGTTGCTCGCGCCTTCAAGGAACTAAACCCCATGCCCGAAAAACGGCCTATTTGCCTTCAACTCTACACCGTGCGCGACGAGACCGCGCGGGATTTTGCCGAAACGATTGCCCATGTCGCTAAAATCGGTTACGCGGGCGTGGAACTCGCGGGCTACGGCTCTGCCCAAACCGCCCTCGCCGCCAAGCAAATTCTGGACGACAACAACTTGTTCGCCTGCGGCGCGCACGTTCCGCTCGAAGCGATGGAAAAAGACTTGGGTAAAGTTGTCGAGGAAGCGCAGATTTTGGGCTACGAATACGTTTCCGTGCCGTACTTGGGCGAAAACCGGCGACAGGGTTTGGGCGCGTATCAGGATTTGGGGCAGGAACTGAACACGATTGGGCAAACGCTCAAGGACGCGGGCATTCAATTGTGCTACCACAACCACGATTTCGAGTTCGACACATTCGGCGGCGATACGTTTGCTTTTGACGCCTTGTTCGCATCGGCAAACCCAGATTTGCTGATGGTTGAAATGGATACGTTTTGGGTCAAAAAAGCGGGACAAGACCCTGCCGCCTACGTCCGCAAATACAAGAACCGCATACCGCTCGTTCACTTGAAAGATATGACGCCTGAGGGCCAGTTCGCCGAAGTGGGCGAGGGAACCGTGGATTACAACGCGCTTCTCGCCGCTTGCGAAGCATCGGGCGTTCGGTTCTATATCGTGGAGCAGGACAAAACCTTCAACCACGCGCCGCTGGAAAGCATCCAAATTTCGTTCGACAACTTGAAAAAGATGGGCGTCGCGTAGGTATAAAACATGAACAAAGCACCAGCGGAGTTGATAACGCAGGCCCTCAAAGATTTGCCGATTGAACTGCCGTCGTGGGGGTTCGGCAACGCGGGAACACGCTTCGGGGCGTTCCCCGAACTGGGCGTGGCCCGCGACGTGTTCGAGAAGATCGAGGATGCCGCGACCGTGCATCGCTTGTGCGGCGCGTCTCCATCCGTCGCCCTACATATCCCGTGGGACTTGCCGCCGGATGGCGCGGATTGGACGAGCATTGCCGACTTCGCCAAATCCGAAGGCATTCAGTTAGGGGCTATAAATCCGAACCTGTTCCAAGAAAAAGAATACAAATTTGGGTCGCTGTGCAGCCCTGACAAAGCCTCGCGCGAAAAAGCCGTCGCCCATTTAGTCGAATGCGCGGAAATCGCGGGCGTCGTCGGTTCCAAGCAAGTCTCCGTGTGGCTCGCCGACGGCACGAACTATCCCGGACAGGACGATTTACGGGCGCGTAAACGCCGCCTGTACGATGGCCTGAAAGCGGGTTGCGACGCGCTTCCGCGCGGGGTCGAAATGCTCATCGAATACAAACTCTTTGAACCCGCCTTTTATTCGACCGATTTGCCGGATTGGGGCACGTCGTTTTTGATGTGCCAAAAACTGGGCGACCAAGCGAAAGTCCTCGTTGACACCGGCCATCACGGGCATTACACGAACATCGAGGCCATCGTGATGACCTTACTTGACGAAAACAAACTGGGCGGCTTCCACTTCAACGACCGCCGGTACGCCGACGACGATTTGATCGTCGGCTCGGCGAACCCGTTCCAGTTGTTCCTCATTTTCCAAGAACTCATCAACGGGCACGACGGCGTCACGGCGGCTCCCGTCGCGTATATGTTGGATCAGGCGCACGTTATCGAACCCAAAATCGAGGCGATGGTGCTGTCGGTCCTTAACGTGCAAACCGCGTATGCCAAAGCCCTCCTCGTTGACCGCGCCGCGCTTGCCGAAGCGCAGCAGCGCGGCGACGTGTTAGGCGCGCACGCGATTCTCCGCGATGCCTACGAAACCGACGTGCGTCCGTATCTAAGCGCGGCCCGCGAAGCCATCGGGCGGCCCGCCGATCCGCTCAAGGCGCTTGCCACCGATGAAATCGTGCGCGAACGCCGTGCGATGCGCCAAACCACGCCGCCGCGCGCATCGGGCGGGGGATTAGGGGCTTAACTGATAATGTCGCTTGAAACTTTGGATTCCGCTGAAGCCCTCGCGCTTGACCGTTTGCATGAACTCGCGCACTGGCTCGGCGATCCGTCCCGCGATTTGGCCTTGCTCGCCGAGGGCAACGTATCGCTTGGTGTCGGGTCGGACAAGAAAACGTTTTGGCTCAAGGCGTCCGGCAGCAGTTTGGGCACGATGGCACGCGACCAGTTCGTGCTTATGGACACGGCCCGCAGCCTTGCCATTTTAGATCACGAAACTTTGACCGACGCGCAAATCAAGCAAATGCTGTTCGACGCCCGCGCCAGCGATAAAAACGACTTGTATCCGTCCACGGAGGCCGCGCTCCATGCCGTCTGCTTGACCGAAGGTGGGGCCGGGGCGGTGGGGCACACGCACCCGACGCCGTTTTTGTCGCTCCTTTGCTCCAAACAGGCCAAAGAGGCGCTCGCGGGCCGCTTGTTCCCCGACGAGATTGTGGTCTGTGGAATCGCACCGTGCTTTGTGCCGTATGTCGATCCCGGTCCGCCGCTCGCCCGCGCGTCCCGCGACGCCATCCGCGACTACATCAAAGAATATGGCGAACCGCCCAAAGTTGTGTTGTTGCAAAACCACGGTCTGTTTACGCTCGGAAAAGATGCCGACGAAGTGCAGCGCGTCACCTTGATGGCCGTCAAAGTCGCACGCGCTTTGTTAGGAACGTTCGCGCTTGGCGGCCCGAATTTCTTGACCGACGCGCAAGCGGATCGCATCCGCACGCGCCCCGACGAACTTTTCCGCCAAAAAATGCTGCAAAATTTGAGCGGGAGCGCGAAGGATTAAATGATACTACGCCGCTTCCTCCTTATGTTGTTGGTTACTTGCGCCGCTGTCGGCTGCCATGCGCAACCCCCGCAAACCGTGCCAACGCCCCCTGCGCCCGCGCCGCTGTGGTCGGACAAGGAGCGGAAAGAAATCGTCGCCTACTGGAATGCTCCGAACCGCTACGCGATTGAAGACAAATCCGCCGACCAACCGCGCCGTGTCAATATCACCATTCCCGGCTCGCTGTGGTATTGGAATTACGCGCGGGTGCTTCCCGAACTGCGAAAAGAAAATCCGACGCAGGCGGCGACATGGGAAAAACTGCTCGGCGAACGTTTGGAATCTGAGCGGAATATGCAGGCAACGATACTTGCCGGAGTTATCGGCGATGTGCGCGGCCCGGAGCCGCTGCCCGAAGCCTTCACAGTGCGCTTCGGAGCCGTACCTGCGTTTTACGAAATTGTGCAGCCCAAGCAATACACGGTCACCTTCGCGCCCGGCGATGCGCCTGCTCCGTTTGTATACGTCGATAATCTCAACTTCACGAATCCTAAACCGTATTACGGGTACTACCGCTCCACCAACGGAGTTCGCAAATTCGGCAAGCGTGACAAGGACTTTACCGAGCCGGAACGAAAAGAGTTGTCTAAACTGTTCAATTCCGTTGCGTCGTCGCCGTTTGAGCAGCGCGTTTTGGCGGGCGTCTCGGCCCTTGAAGGTGGCTTTGAAGCCGTCAATACCTACGACACGGGCTGGGTCAGCATCGGATTTATCCAGTTCATCACCAAGCGTGACGGAACCGGGTCGCTGTCCTCGGTGCTGGCGCAAATGAAGCGAAACGACCGCAAAGATTTCGACCGAACATTCCATCGCTTCGGCATTGATGTGGACAGCAACACGGTCGTATCCGCCTGCGACCCGGCAACGGGAACCGAACTGCACGCAACGGACGCGGTTTCCGCCCTGATCAACGATAAACGCTTGACGGCGACGTTCGAGCGGGCCGGGAGTTTGGCAGGTTTTCGCAAAGCGCAAATACAAATCGCGCGGCAACAGTACTGGCCGGGCAATGACACCGTGAGCGTCTTCGCGCATACTTTCAGCGAAGGAACGGCAAACGCGCCTAATGCAATGGTCAAAACGGTGTTTTATACCGCGCCGCGAAAGCCCGGCGATCCGCCCGCCGAAGTGCAGGCTCTGCTCGACCGTGTGCCCGAAAAACAAAAAGCCGACCCGAACTACCGATGGTTTCTCCAATCGACGGAGCAGATTGTAAAAGTGTCCGACTTGGTGAAATCCGAAGCGGGCATGGCAACCTTGATGGACAGAAAAGTTAACCGGGGCAATTTGGGCAACATCAACGAGGTCGCCGCCCAAATCATGCAAACCAACAAACTAACCAAGTTGTCCGACGTGGCAAAATACGAAAAACCGCTGATTGAAGCGATGAAATACCGGGCCGCCTTTTTGGACAACCCGAACCTCACCCAGCCCGCAAATCCGCCCACGCCGTAAGCGTTTATTGCTCGTAAGCGCGGCTGAACTGCGATTTGTGGGCGTCGATGTGCGCTTTCGACCAAGCGTCAATCGTGGCCGTCGCACGTTCCTTTGCCCTCAGCAAATTTTCAAAATCGGTGTTACCTGCGCGTCTTTGCAGGTCAATCAAGCCGTCATAGCCTATCTGCAACGCGCCCTTCGCCGTCATAACACGCACGCTTACAGTAGTGGAAGCGGATGGCGATATAGGCGAGATGCTGCCCGACAAAATATCCCGGCATAATAACTGCCCCATATCCACAGCGGCAAGGCTCCACCGCTGACCGAGTTTTGTATCGTTTCGCTCGGTTGCCACGCCAATATTTTTGGCGAAAGCGGTTTGAAAATAAATATTTGTCGTAACGAAGCGGTACATGGGCAGGCTGTCGTTCTTGGCGCAAACCCGCCATGCCAACGCCAAAAGCAGGGGAGGCTGCGGGCCGGTTCCGACGAACTGAAACCGGCCCGCCCGGTTGCCTTGCTCAATGGCATTTAGAACCGCATACCATTGTCCCGCGTTCATTTTTGCCGCGTCGATTTCCGGGTCGGTATCCACGGCAAGCGAGCCGGAAACGCGGTGCGGGATAAAATACGCCTTTTCGTACCACAAAAAAGCGTTGCCGCTGTCAAGGCGCAAGGCTTGATTCAGCGCGGTTTCCGCTTGGGCCGTGTCGTGTCGGCTTTCCATCAAAAACAGCACGTACCACAAATCTAATGCTTTTTTATTCAGTTCCACGCTGCGTTCATAGGCTTGGGTGGCCTCTTTGTTGTATTGAAAGTCGTTACTGCCTTTGCCCACGTAATAGTCGAACAGGGATATGTCGCCGACACCACGCCAAACCGCCGGGTCATTTGGGGTCGAGGTAGTTGCCGCGTTGACTGCGTCGGCGCATTTTTGCGGTGTGACCGCCTGCTGCATATCGGCGGACAGTTTCAAGTCGAAGGAGCCGACGCGAAGCAGCGATTTCCCCCAACCGGCGAGCAAATACGCCTGCGCTTTTGCGTCGTCGGTTCGCGCGGTTTTAAGGCCCGCCTCCCATTCCTGAATGGCTTCCTTAGCCATCGCGTCGTAGGCTTGTTCTGCCTGCTCCTTGCTCCTTCTGAAGACGACACCATCGTCTTTGGTAGCCGGAAGGGTTGGGGGCAGAGGCCGGGCTTGACCGTATAAAATGTCACTGCGCCGCGTTTGCGCGCTTTCCCACAGTGCAATCGCGTTTTTGTAGTCCGATACCTTGCTGGGATATTCGGCGGTTTGGCGCGACGCATCGGCAACGGAAATCGCACGGCTTGTGAGCGCGCAACCCAGCGCCAAATGATATTCGGCGCTATCCGGTTTTTGCCGAACGGCGTTTCGTAGTTTGGCTATGGCAATTTCTAATTTACGCCCATTTCGCAAAAGCGCGACGGCATCGCGGTACTGCTCATCGGCGGTTTCTTCAACCGGCGCGCTTGTCACCGGCGGATTGGTCTGCGCGAAGCACGGCGCGGCGTTGGCGCAAAGCGCGGTGATGGCAAGCGCAGTAAACAAATTCGGGCGCATTTATTGGCCTGTCTTTTCCAAATGTTCGATGTACCACGGAACGGTTTCGCGCAGGCCGGTTTGTAAATCGCGGGCCGCGAAATCGGGGGCGAGGGCGAGAAATTTACTTGGGTCGTTGAACTGGTCGCCGGGTTCAAAGACGCCGGGCGTACCGGATAAAACGTCGGGCGGCGGGCCAACGATGTCGTGTGCGCGTAAAACATCTTGTATAGCGGCGATAACCTCTGCGGCGGCGTAGCGTTGATTGCCCGACGGTAAGTTAAAGGCGACGCGGGCCAGTTTTCCATCGTTTCTTCGAAGCGGGGCGTTGCCGCGCCCCTCGGCGTCGCGGGCCAAAACTTGCAAAAAGTGGACGGCATCGTGAACGAACACGTATTCGCGCAACGCGGCTCCTGCGCGGCCCGACGTGATTTTGGGTGGTTCGCCGTGGATCGTGCGGCGGATGTTGCCGGGCACGATGCGCGTCCATTCCAAATCGCCCGGCCCGTACACGTTGACGAAACGGGCGACGCGAAGGGCGGGCGCATCGTATAAACCGGCGTACAATCGCGCGGTTTGGTCGCTTTGGAATTTGGACAGTTCGTACACGCCGCCATTGAGAAACGCGGTAGAATCGTCATCGTCGTAGGGCGGCGGGGCCAGCGCGCCGTACTGCTTGTCCGACGAGGCGCACACCAGCGTCGCCACGTTCGCGCGGCGGCAGGCTTCCAAAACGTTCGTCGTACCCGAAACGTTGGTTTCGAGCATCGCCTGTGGGCCGTTTCCCTCGGCGGCGGCATGAAGAAACGCGGTCGCCGCCAAATGGTACACGGTGTCGGTTTTTTCCGTTTGCAGAACGGCGAGTGTTTGGTCGAAGTCGCGGATGTCAAGGGGCACGAATCGACACGCACCGGCGACTTCGGGCCGCGCGGGCGGTTTGCGTCCCGCGCCAATTACCTCGTGTCCGTTTTGCGCCAACGCCTGCGCCAAGTGCCCGGCGATAAAGCCCGAAATTCCCGTAATCAACGTTTTTTGCGGCCTGTCCATGATGAAAACAGTGTAGCAAGGCCCGAAGAAAAGGGCAAGCGCGCCCGCACGACGAAATACACAGCGTGAACTTTTCTCGATTTCCCGTTTCCGCTGCCGTAGTCGCCGCTTTATCGACAAGCGTCTTTGTTGCCCCCGTCGTGCTTTACGCGCAAGCGCCGCCCGCGCCTATTGTGGCAAACGCGCCGCTTGCCGCGAAACTCAACGGTATTATCGCCCGCTCGCCGGGCCTCAAAAACGCGCTCGTCGGCGTACAGATTAAGTCGCTGAAAACCGGGCAGTTAGTCTACGAAAAGAACCCCGACTTCGCGCTTGTGCCCGCGTCCAACGAAAAACTTTTCACGTCGTCGGCTGCTCTGCTCCGTTTGGGGCTGGATTTTCGCTACACGACCACGCTGTACCGCACGGGAACTATTGCGCCAGACGGAACCCTGACCGGCGATTTGTATTTGCGCGGAACGGGAGACCCGTCGTTTACGTCGGCCCGCCTGAAAGTTCTCGCCGACGCCTTGAGCAAAGCGGGCGTCAAACGATTTCAAGGCCGCATTATCGCCGACGCCACGCGCTTCACCGACGGCCCGCTCGGCGACGGTTGGCAAGCCGACGACGAACCCTACTATTACTCGGCCCAGTTCTCCGCTCTCAACTGCGACGAGAACGTGGTTCCCCTTCAAGCCGCGCCCGCAGCCAAAGCCGGAAGCCAAGCCCTCGTAACCATCGGCGGCAGCGACGCCTCTGCGCTTGGTTTCGGGCCGGTTTCGCTCGATTATTTAAGCGTGGTAAATACAGTCATCACCACACCGAATGCGCCCAAGCCGGAAGCCAACGTTTCGTGGAACCGGGCGCGGGCCGCGTCCACGTTTCTTGCCAGCGGAACCCTGCCCTTGAACGCCGCGCCGAGCAGCACAGCCCTCACGATTGAAGACCCCGCGACCTTCACCGCATACCGTTTGGCCGATTTACTGCCGCTCGCCGGGGTTGCTTATCCAACGCGGCGCATCGGTAAAGGCGTCGTGCCATCCGACGCGGCGACGGTCGCAACCGACACGTCCGAGCCGCTCCGGTCGCTCGTCGTTCATTTCCTCAAAACGAGCGATAATTTGTACTGCGAAGGGCTGCGGCGTAGCGTTGGGGCCGAAAAAAGAAAGCAGG
>CAXTBP010000108.1:0-18317 GCA_964241985.1 uncultured Armatimonadaceae bacterium
CGGTCAGCAGAATCCAAAAAAAACGAAGCGACAGCAATAGGCACGGCAGCAAATTTCCTTCCAAAACTACGCTCCTTTATTGGGGCGCGCTTTGCCCTTTTTCCTGCTCGTGTGTGACAATGCAACCAATGAGCACATTTTCTATCGAGGACTACCAACGCATCGTCGTGTTGACCGGCGCAGGCGTTTCGGTCGCGTCCGGCATGAGTACGTACCGAGGGCCGGGCGGTTTGTGGGAAAAGGTGGACATTGCCCATATTGCCCACGTGGAAAATTTGCCGGGCACGCTGCCCGATTTGTGGAAATTGTACCGGAGCCGACGCCAGTCCGCGCTCGCCGCGCAGCCCAACGAAGGGCATTTGGCACTCGCCCGGTTTGCGAAAAAATGGGACGGGGAAAAGACGCTCACGCTTTTAACGCAGAACGTGGACGGTTTGCACCAGAAAGCCGGGAGCCGCGATGTCGCGGAACTGCACGGCTCGGCCTTTCGGTCGCGCTGCATGAATCGGGGATGTTTTTCGGATCCCTTTACGGACACGTCACTGCCGGACGCGCCGCCGGTTTGCGCGGCGTGCGGTGGCTTGCTGCGCCCCGATGTCGTTTTGTTCGGCGAACCCCTCGACGCAGCCGTGCTTTCCAGCGCTTTGCTTGCGCTGGAATCCTGTGACCTGTTTTTGTCGGTCGGCACGTCCGGCGTTGTGTGGCCCGCCGCAGGATTTGCGCGGGTCGCTGCGGCGCGCGGAGCCACGACGCTGCACGTCAACGTCGCCCCGCTGGAAGACGAGGACGGCCCATTTACCGGTTCGGTCGTCGGGCCGTCGGAAAAAGTCCTGCCGTTTTTGTTTGGCGTTTAAGCCGCCACCGTTTGCGCGGGAAACCCCGCTTTGTCAAGGGCGTCCAGCACGGTTTTGTCGCTTGCGGGCGCGCTCAAAAAGGCGGACACATGCTTTGTGTTCACATCCACCTGCACCTCGGACACGCCGGGCGTTTTTCCCAATGCCCGCTTAATCGCCTGCGCGCAGCCGTCGCATTCAATATCGGGTGCGCTAAATAGTATTTTCATTTTGATAAAAGCCTTTCGTAGAAACGGATACAAAGGTGATACCGCAAGAACGGCGCAAGCATTCCCAAAACGCGACGGCAAAGGATTTCGCTTGGTGCGCCGTGAACGATAAAAACGTAGAGCAACTTTTTTGCAGTGTTTGCAGAAGGCGTAGGTATCCGTTCCCTTGTTGAAATTTTCGCCCCCCGTTCGGCTCGCGCTGACAAGCGTTTGGCTTGCCACGACGTTTGGCATCGCCGCGCCCGCCGCTCGCGCCCAATATAGTTCGCAGCAGTTTTTGCGCGACACGCGGGTTTATACCGCCAATCTGCTCGATAGTTTGCGCTCCACGCCGAACTCCACTTACAATTCGCCCTACAAATTCGGCACGTCGTTTGCCCCGGTTTATAAGCAAAAATCCGACCGATGGAACCGCGACTACGACGCGCCCAAACCGCTCACCTACGAAGAAAAAGAGCGACTTCGCCGGGAAAAGGCGGCGCAGGAGTTGCGCCTTATCCAATTCCGCGCCGCCGAGGCGGAAAAAGCGCGGCGGGAAGAAATCGCGCGTAAAGGGCAAATTGAGTTTGACCGCATTATGGCGGAGCGCGCCGCCGCCGAGCGAACCGAAACCGCGCGTCGGCTGGAACTGGAGCGTCGCGCTGAGGGCGGCGATTATGCCGCCATTGTGCAAAGCGCCAAAGAAGCGAGCGTCGTGTACCGTGCGCAAGTCGAGCATATTATCCGCGCCGCCAAAGCGGGCGACCGGGGATCTATCAGCCGCCTTGCCAGTTACGATCAACAGCCGTCCCTCAAAGACGTGTCCACCGAGGCGGAGCGCGCCACGTGGCACAAAGCCGCCGAAGCCATCGGCGATCCGGAAACCGCGTTTTGGACAGCCGCCCATCAAGACGACAAGGGCGATACGCGCGGCGCACTGCAAACGCAGAAAGCGGCCTACGCGATTTTTCCCAGCGCGAGAACCGCACTCGAAATCGTCAAATACGCCAGCAAACTTTCCCTGCCCGATGAAGCGGCTTTTTATTTGAAAGAAGCCGTCGATCTGGATACCGCCGGGGAATACAAAAGCGACATCGCCCGCGAGGTTTATGGCGTTCCGGTGAATCGGCAAACCGCGCCGCTCGTTTTGGGCGTATTGGAAAAAGCCGCCGAGGGTAACAACGACGCCGGGTCGCTTGCAAGCCTCCGACTGGGCGATATTTACGCCGGGCAGGACGCGAGTTGGCACGGCTTGGCCCGAATGGATCCCAAATACCGCGCGTATTATCAAGCGGCGGCAGAAAAATCGCCGGAACACTATGTCGCTTTTGCAGCCGACCGCTTCGCGCAGTCAGGCGATTTCGACCAAGCGGAGCGGTTATTCCAAACAATGGCAGACCGCGCGACTCCCAAAGGCTTTTGGGACAACGGCAACGTGTTCGCCGCCGCCGATTTTTGGCGCACCCGCACCGATGGCAAAGCCGACGGCAACAAAGCCGCGCAGTTATACGCGCGGGTCGCGGAAAACGGCGACCTATCAAAAATGGGATTTCGCCGCATTGAGGTGCAAATGGGCGATATGTACTGGGCGGGTCAGGGACTCGCGCCCGACAAGGCCAAAGCCGTGGAGTGGTATCAAAAGGGCCGCGCCACACAAAATATCGCGGCCATCCGCCGATTGGCCGCGCTGACGTGGGCGGGCGACGGCGTGCCCAAAAACGAGGACGCCGCCCTGCAAATGCTCCAAGAAGCGACGACTTTCAATACAACGGACTTTTTGTCTAAGCATCAGGCAAAATTCGACGCGCTGCAACTGCGCATGGGCCGCGCCATTGCCACAAGTTCCAACTACAAGGAAGCGTTCCGCGCGTTGGAAAGCGACGTGCGCGCACAGGCCGCCGAATCGTCGGAACCCGACCCGCGTGCTATCGAGCTTTTGGGCCGCGCGCTTGTTGCGGGCGATGCGGGCAGCGGCGACGCCCAAGCAAAAGCCGAAGGCTGGGCGCTTATTGAGCGGGCCGCCCTGCTGGATTTGCCATCGTCGAAAACGCTCATCGGTTTACGCCTGCTCGCGCCGGGTTCCAAACCGACGTCCGGCGATGCCGAGCGTGCCTTCGATTACTTTTTCGACGCCGCCAAATCCGGCGACGCGGGCGGGGGCTACGGCTTGGGTTTGTGCTACCAAAACGGCTACGGCATTTCCGCCGACGCTGCCCAAGCGAAGCAATGGTTCGGCTGGGCATTGGAGCGCGGTTACGCCCCGGCAAAAGCCGCGCTTGTTGCGCTCAATGCTCCAAAACCCCTCGCCAAGCCGGTGACAAAAACACCGCCCGCCAAACCCACTTCCAAGCCACCGAAAGCCAAGCCGTAGCCGCGACGGCATGTATAACAAAGGAAAAAGGCCCGGCTTTTTAAGCCGGGCCTTTTTCTTTGCGCCTCTGATGACGGTTTGTTTACCGCATGGAAAGCGTTTGCGGGGTGGATTTAACCAAAACGAGGGCGTCTTTTTCGCCCTGTGGAATCCAGCCCGCTTTGTTGTAGATGCGGTACGCGGTTTCGATCTGCGCTTTGGCGGCGCTTGTTTTGCCTTGCCGCAGATACACGCGGCCCAAAACATACTGCGCGAGCGGATTTTGCGGACACTCCCGAATGCTTTTTTGCAGATATTTCGCCGACGCGGCAAGCCCGGCAGGCGTTTTCTTGCTGTCCACAAACCCGCCCGGCGCGCGCTCGCCCCGGTAATAATCGAACTGCGACAGCAAAAACCCGTAACCCAATCCGCGCACGCGCCCAACGGGAACATTTGCGCCGGTTTGGACGGCCCTATAGCCCGTGATATTTTCGTGCGTGTCGTATTGTGGCGTGACATAACGGAACGCGCCCGTTTGGGTGTCGGCGACCATTAAGCCCTGCTGGGCGACAAACGGGTCGGGGTGCGAAATATCCACCAAAACGTCACGCTTATCGCTGCATTTGACCAAGGCGACGCAGTGCCCGTTGTTGGTGGCTTCGCCCTTGTCGGATTTGGAAACCATAACGACGCTCGCGTTCATGTGGGCGCGCTGCATCAGCCCGGAAACCATAATGGCCTGCAAATAGCATTGCCGTTCGCCGCGCTGCATGGCTTGGGCGAACTCGAAACCCCGATCAAGGCTGAATTTGGGAATCGCGGTTTTAACCATCCGATGCACGAACGTCGCCGTCAGCCGCTCCATTTGCGCTTTTTGCTTGGGCGTTTTGGCCTTGTCGTAGTCTTTGCCGATGGAATCCATCAGCGGCCCGAGCGATTTTATCTCTTCCTTGCCCGCGAAACGCACATCGCTTTTTTGGTACACGCCGTCCATCCACGCATACCATTTTTCGGCCTGCGCCCGGCTCAACCCGGCTTCCTTATAGGAATCCACCACGAATCGATCAAAGGCGCGTGACTTATACGAAATGCGGGCCGGGCCGAACTCGTCTTTGGGCGCAACGGCGGGCGTCGCATTCATCGCGGCGTTTTTGGCGCGGGGCGCACCTTGCGACTGTGCCGAATGCTCGGATGCGACCAGTAAGCCGACCGTGGAAACGGCGGCCAATCCAGCACAGAGGGCGGTGTATTTGGAAAGGGAAAGTTTAGCGTTCATGGCAGGTAGTTTTGTAAAACGGCTTTCAAAAAGTGTAACGTAAGAAGTAGCGGAAAAGCAAACGCAAACAGTTCCCGTGCGATGCGCGTCACTTGGAGAACATTACATTTTTCCTTCGGTTCGCGTTCTCAAAACATTAGCCTGCAAAATTTCCAAAATTTTTTCTGCTCGTTTGAAAAAAAACGACTTTCTCTTGTATAATTCAGCACGCCGTTGTAAAAAACGCGAACCCGTACAAACCGGTTGACTATACTTGACCAATCGGTTGGTTTTATTGTTGTTTTTCGCTAACCCAGAGTCGGGCGCAGTTTGTCTTTCGCGCCACTGTGGAAGAAAGAGGTTCGTATGTTGGTTTTAGGAATGTCTGCCGTGCACGCAGGCAAAAAGCGCAGTGCTTTTACGCTGATTGAACTGCTTGTTGTTATCGCAATTATCGCCATTTTGGCAGCCATTCTTTTCCCTGTTTTCGCGCAGGCCCGTGAAAAAGCCCGGCAAACCGCTTGTCTTTCCAATATGAAGCAAATCGGGCTGGGACTGCAGATGTACACGCAGGACTACGACGAGTCCATGCCGATTGCCTTTGCTGGCGTTCCCGCCATTAATGGTGGCAATACAAACGCGATGCCCTACGATCAGCAACTCAAACCGTATGTCAAGAACGATCAGGTGTATGCGTGCCCCAGCGACGGTCAGCCGCGTAACGGAGCCGGTTACTGGGATGGCTTTTATAATGGTAAGAATCTGCTTCGCTCGTATGGCTATGTCGGGCGCATTACCACGACGGAAGCATCCAGCGGGGCGAACGGGCACGTTGCCGAAAACCCCGACCGCAATACAGGCATGAGCGATTGGGGCGGGGCCAACCAACCCGCAAACCTCGGTGAAATCACCGCTCCGGCGGAAACCATTTCCATCGTGGAAATGTGGGCGACGCCTACGGTAGATGGCTATGTCGGTGGTTGGCAAGGGGCGTTGTTCACGGGCTGCGACACCTATAAACTGGCGGGCCGCAAGTATCCGAGCAGCGCGGCAATCGATCAAGGGCCTTCGGGGTGCGGCGCGTTCCCGGCGCTTCCGACGGTAGGCCACCAGAACCAGAACAACTACATCTTCGCCGACGGGCACGTCAAAGTCATGCAATGGGGAAACATTCGCAAGAACGACTTCTATCTGTTCAAACTGAAAAAACCGACCGTCACCTACACGCCGTAGAAATCACGGTTTCTTGCGCCAAAAACGCCCCGACTGCCTCGCCGCAGTCGGGGCGTTTTTCCATTCGATTTGCTCCCGGATTTGACCGGGCGGCATGGTGTTTGGTACAATAAGCCCCGTGCCCGCACCAACCGAAACGCAATTTGCGCCCCCCCCTTCGTCCGCTTCTCCTTCGCCGGATAGTTCTTCGTTGTCTCCCAATCTGTCGCCGCTTCGCCGCGAACTGATTGGCCTGCTCGCCTGCCCGGAAACCGGCTCGCTGCTGTCGGGTTGGGATGGCGAAAGCCCATCCGGCACGCTGACCGCGCAAACGGGCGGGCGAACGTATGAGGTACGGCACGGCATTGTCTGCTTGATGCCCGACGATTTGCGCGCCGCGCCGCAGGCCGAGGCCACCGATACATCGGAATCGGCGGAAAAGCAGCGCGAGATGCAGGCCCGCGACGCGCAGGCCCGCGACTACGACCTCATGATCGGTCTCAAACTGTTCACGGCTTGGGAATTACCTATGACCTTGCGCTTCCTCGCCCCCGACCCGAACGGCTTGCTTTTAGAAGGCGGCTGTGGCACGGGGCGCATGACCGCCCGGCTCGCGCAATCCTGCCGTGGCCTTGTTGCCCTTGATTTTTCGCTCGCCTCGCTTCGGGCCGCGCAGGAAAAACTGACGCCCGACCTTGCAAACAAAACCTTGTTTGTGCAGGCCGATTTAACGCGATTACCGCTTAAAACGGGCGGTTTCGATAACGTCGGTTCGTTCGGTGTGTACGAGCATCTGCCAACCGTGGACGCGCGCTTTCGGGCGCTGGCGCAAATGAGTCGGGTTTTGAAGCCGGGCGGGCGGTTCGCGTTTTCGGCCTATCGCTGGGGCTTTCCGCAATCGCTGATGTCGGAGCGTGAAGGCCACCACGACGGCGGCATTTATTTCCGACGATTCGCCGGGCCGGAAATCCGCGCCTTGCTTGCCGAGCATTTCGAGCCGGGCGGGCACACGGAAGCGTTGTCGTATTATCATTTGCTATGGGGCCGCAGCCGCGCGTCCAAAGGATAACGAAAATACTATGGGAACCGCGTATACGCCCGGGCTAACGGTCAGCCCGCACACGACGATTAGCAAAGTGCGCCGACTGCCGCTCAAAGGCGACGTGCTGGTGGAAAAAGGCGCGTTTGTCGGGCCGGACGCCATTGTCGCCCGCGCCCTTTTGCCGGGCATCATGCAAACGCTCAAAGTCGCCGCGCATTTGGGCGTGGAGCCGTCGGACGTGCCCGCCGCCCTTCTGGTGAAGGTTGGCGACACGGTCGAAAAGGGCCAGCTTATCGCGCGAACCAAAGGCTTGTGGGGCTTTTTCAAGTCCGAAGCCAAATCGAGCGCGAACGGAATGGTGGAACTGGTTTCGCCGGTTACCGGCAATGTCGGCGTGCGCGAAGCCCCGTCGCCCGTGGAGATTTCGGCCTATGTGCCCGGCGTCATTAAAGAAGTTATGCCCGGCGAAGGCGTGGTGGTGGAAGCGACCGGCGCATTTGTGCAGGGTATTTTCGGCGTGGGCGGCGAGCGTCGCGCCCAACTCAAAGTTGTTTCCAAGTCCGCGCAAACGCCCTTGACCGAAGCCGATATTACGCCCGAACTCGCCGGGAAAATCATCATCGGCGGATCGAATATATCCGGCGCGGCCCTCAAAAAAGCCGCCGACATGGGCGTGACGGGTATTGTCGTCGGCGGGATTGTGGATCAGGATTTGGTGTCGTATTTGGGCTACGACATCGGGGTCGCCATTACGGGCCACGAAAAAATTCCCTTGACGCTCGTGATTACGGAAGGCTTCGGCACGATTGCGATGGCTGAGCGTACGTTCGCACTTTTGGCATCCCGCGAAGGCCGCGAAGCATCGCTCTGCGGCGCGACGCAAATCCGCGCGGGCGTCATTCGCCCCGAAGTTATTGTCGCCGATACGCCCGGCGAAGCGTCAACAAACGGCGCGGGCAGTATTCAGGAAATCGGCGAAGACGATTTTTCGCTTGGCATTGGCACGCCCATTCGGATTATCCGCGAACCGTATTTCGGGCGTCTCGCCACAGTCACCGGTTTGCCCCCGCAACTCGTGCGCGTCGGCTCGGGCGCGGAAGTGCGCGTTCTCACCGCCACCCTCAATGAAACTGGCGAACCCGTCACCGTGCCGCGCGCCAACGTAGAGATTGTCGCTGGTTAAGCGCGTCGTTAAAATAGTTGCGCTAAACTGTCGGCTTGATCGCGGAGGTGGGTTTGCACGCGCGGGCTGAGGTAACCGGTGTCCAAAAGGCGGTAGCCGCGTGTCAGCCACTCGTGCGCTTCCTGCTTGTCGTGCAAAGCGTAGAGCGCTTTTGCGCCGTGCAGCGCCATCTGTGTCCGCTGATTGGGATACAGCGGCATTTCGTCCGCCGTTTCGCCTTTGATTCCGTGTTGGGGAATCGCTTCGAGCGCCTGCTGCGGCAGGCCCGCCGACAAAAGCAGGGCGACGTAGTTGCACTGACGCGCGGCGATCTCACTTTCCTGTTCGCTTTCCCGCACTTTTTGGCAGGCCGCCGTGCTCCAGCGCACGGCGGCCTGTTTGTCGCCTCCATGCAAAGCGCATTCCGCCATAACCTGCATGACCCATGCCGCAAAATCGGGCTGCGTCATTTGGGATAAACAGTCGCGCAGCGTGTCCATCGCCAGTTTGAGCGAGCCGCGTTTGGTTCCGAAAATGTCGCAGCGGGCGCGGGCCTGCATCGCATACAGCCACCACACGTCATTTTTAACCGTGCCCCGAACGGCGCGCGTGTTTTCCAATGCGCCGTCGGCCCAGCGCGACGCTTCTCCGTAGCGCTTGCTCCCCGACAGGTAACTGGCATAGGCGGCGCGAACGTTCGACAGCAATAAGGCGTATTCGGGCCGGGAGCTGTGCGGCCACACGCGCGCTTCCAACTGCAAAAACAAAAGGTCTTTGAGCGCCTCTTCGGGATCGTGGGGGGCCAGCATACAAACGCGCACCAGCTCACCCGAAAGCGCCTCGATGGAGTCGGCGTCTTCGTCGCCTTCCGCGAACGGTTCCCGCGTTAGCGCCATGAGTTCCTGCGGCGACGCACCCAAAAGAAAGCACACTTGATGCAGTCGCTCGCTCGTGGGCCATGCCTCGCCCCGCTCCCAGCGGCTGAGCGTGCTTTTATGAACGCCCAAAAGGCGGGCCGCTTCGTCGAGAGTCAGATCCCGGCACTGGCGTAATGCGTACAGCAAGCCGCCCGCCACCGTTGCCGACAGTTTGCCGGGGACTTCATGGGTTTGATTTTGACGCGCCGTTTCTTGACGCACCCGAACCAGCGCGCGCGGCGCTTCGATGAGTGCGAGCGCCTGCTGCCGCTGCGACGCCGAAACGCCCAGCGCGCGCAAGTACGCTTCCAGTTCGGGAAGGCGAGGCCAGCACTGCCCAGTTTCCCAGCGATGAAGGGTCATGCGGGTGAGTTCCGCCTGCCGCGCGGCGGCTTCCATGCCAAGCGGACGCGCCTGACGCCACTCTTTTAGCAGTGCCCCTAAATCGTTTGTCATCGGTCGCGTTTCCCTTCCGTGCGGTTAGTTTACCCCTTCGCTATTGGTATATCTCAACCCGTTTGTTTTTGTGCCGCAATTGGGTGTAACACTTTCACGCAACAAAGCGCGATTATGCAAAAAAGCGCCCCGGTCAACCGACCGGGGCGCTTGTCCGTGTTTCGCAGAAAAAGCGGTTGCCGCTAATTTCGGCCTTTGGCGGGATCGAGCCACGGGGTGTTCGGGTAATACCACTCGTCGGCGCGCGTGGCTTTTGCGTGACCGTCAAAGAACAACGTGTTACACATCTCCTGATGGCGCAATACCGGAGCGGCCCATTCGGTAACATCGGTTACGAAAGCTACCGATTCAGGCCAATTCGGCATACCGGCGAGATCCACCAGCAAATAGGCGGTTGTTTTTTGCGTTGACTTGTTCGTTACGTATTTTCCGTTGGTAGGAGTAGCGGAAGGCTTTACTCCGCCTTCACACACGTAAATAGTTCCCGCCGGATTTACGACTTGAGCAAGTGCTGTTTGGTAGTATTGACAGTATCCGGTGCGCGCGTTCATGAGATAGTCTACGTGCGTCGGATTGACAAAGCCGCTGGGGGCGGGTTTAGCAAGATACGGGCTTACATCAGTATCGTTGGCGGCGCTGGGGCAACGCTGAATCTGTGCGCTTTTGACATAGGTTTGCATGAGCTGCGGCCATGCAACGGCGGTAGCCGTCGTGTCATCCATGCGCATTTCGGAAGGCATTACGGTTTCATCGTAATCTTGGCAGTATTGCATCGCTGCCAGTCCAATTTGTTTCAGGTTCGACAAGCAGCTTGCCGCCCGCGCCTTTTCGCGGGCCTGCGCGAACACAGGAAACAAAATTGCCGCAAGAATAGCGATGATTGCTATAACAACAAGCAATTCAATCAGGGTAAAAGCCCGTGCCGAGCGGGGCTTTTGCATGGTACAAAAACGGTTACGGTTAAGCATAGCAAACGTTCTCCGAAAAGGTAAGATTGATTCTTGCGCGCAGGTTCGTCGTCCTCGTTTTGCTGCCCGCACCTTGACTATATCAAGCAAATTTGCCGTAAAACGCTGTTGCATAAAAGTGATACGAAACAGCCAAAATACAGAAAAATCCCGGCTCAATTGTTAAATGAACTTTAAGTTTTTGCCCATTCGTCAAAAGGGCGGCGTTGCAGGAAGTATCTTTGTCCGCAGGCGCGTCGGTGCGTGTTATACTTTTTTGTGAGTCAACCTATTCTTTGTTCGTTTCGCCCGCGTTTACGCGGGACGGCCTGCGGTGCGGGCGCGTTTTTTTCCGCCGTTGCGACGCTTTTCCTTTCGCCCTTTTCGGCCCGCGCCCAAATTACGCCCTATACCAGCCAAAGCGCGTTTTTGAGTAACGTGCAGCCCGGCTACTATTTAGAAAACTTCAATACCGGCGCGGAAGACAACGCCCTGTCCTACAATTTTTCGAGCGCCGGATTTGCCTACACGGTCACGGCGAGCACGACGACCACGACCGGTACGACGACCACGACGGTTCCCAGCAACGTGTACGAAAGCGGTTCGTTTATCGGCACGCTCGCCCCAGCGAGCGTCTTGACGTTCACGTTTTCGTCGGGGAACGTAACCGCCGTGGGGGGCAATTTTTTCCACACGGATTCCGCCAACCAATTCGCCACGCAGAACGTCACGATCAACTTTAGCAACGGCGCGACGTACAGCTTCACGCCAACGGCGGCGAACTCGTTTCGCGGCTTTACGACAACGGCGGCAATTACCAGTTTGAGCCTCGCCGCGCCGACCGGAGAGAATTTTGCATCCGTCGATGATTTTATCGTGGGCAGGCGCATCGGGGCGCTCGACACCCCGGAACCCGGCAGTTTGTTTCTTGCGGTATCAGGCCTGATTGCAGGTTTAAGCGCGCGGGGCGCAGCGCGCTTTCGCAAACGCCGGGCAAAATAGCGCCCCTTGTAAAGGGGCAAACAAAAAGCGGGCTGGAAATTCCAGCCCGCTTTTTGTTTGTTTTGCCCGGTTGACTTAAGGGCCAGCGTCCACTTTAGTTTTGAGCGTCGCTGCCGTTTTCGTGGGCACATTGGTAAAAAAGGTCAAGCCGGTCTCCGATTCAATAGCACTGACGGTCGTGATGTACTGCTCCCAATGGTTTCTAATTATGCCCGTGGTATTGGGCATTCGCACGGCGATAACGCGCGTTCGCATCGTTACGCGGCTCAGTAGATCCGTCGTGTTTGCGTTCGTCGATTTGGGCAAAACGACGACGATTTTCCAAGCGAAATCCGGCACAGGAATATTTCGCGGCCCGATAAAGGTGCGCTGCGAAGAGGTAAAACCGTGTCCACAATAGATGAGCAGTTCGCGGCTGCCGCCAACAAGCGTTTGGCAAAACTCTTCCAAATCCTGCCACGGCCCACCGTTCATATCGTGGGTTTGCGGCGTGATATTGGTCATATAGAACGTGAAGGCGTTGTCCTGAGGGGTTTTGGTGCGGTCAGCACTGGGGCAGTTGTGCCCCCGATCATATCCCGTGTTCGTGTAGTCGCTCGTTGTGATACGGGTGAAACCCATAGGTAAATCCGGGTCGGGGGCAAAATTATTGCCGCGCGGTGCAGAACCCAAGTCCTCCGACGACAAATGCCATGCGACCCAGTTCGGAAAATGCAGGGTGTCGTTGAACGACATTGCGTATTGCGATCTCTGAATCAGGAATTTTTCGCGGGCGGCAGGCGGGGCATTCGGGTCGGGGATAGTGGCGCTCGCGCCGTCCGGGTTGCCCAGCACCATTTGCAGTGAGGCATTCGCTTGGGCGAACGCGGATGGCAAGGGCAAACCGCACAGCGCGAGCAGGGCGGTAAAAACAAGCAAAAGCGACGGTTTTTTCATCATAGGGGAAGTTTCCGTCACAGTATATCAGGGAACTATGGCGCGGCTCTATCCACGAGGCCGCGCCCTACATTGGGGATTATTCGTCAGCGGTCGCCGGGGCGATGGTTATTTCCACAGGCGTTACCATTGTACCGAAAAACACCGTGCCGCCCTGCTGTACAAAGTCGAAACCATTGCGATTGCGCATCAAGGCGACATGGGCATCGGGGTTGAGAAGCAAATACACGGGGCGCAAATTTAGGGCGGGCACGACCGTTTTAGCTTTGTCGCCGGTGAGCGGCTGGCTGATGACTTCCACGCCACCTTTGGGCAAAACCGCCTCGCCCACACTGCCATACATTCGGGCCTGCGCGAGCGCGTAATCGGCGACATCGTCGCCGTGCAGGGTTTTGTTTTTGGGCGTGGGCGGCAGCATGAGTTTGACCCAGCGCGTGCCGCGCGGCAGTTCCTTAACCAGTTTGTCCAACTGCGCCTCCACATTCGAGGCCGTCGTCATGTCGGTAACGGGTGTAACGCCCGCATCGGCAACCGACGATTCGGCAAGGAGCGTGATGCCGTCGCCCTCGCTGCCCGGAACGCCGGTGGCGCGGGCTTCGGCTTCCTTGTTTTGCATGGAAAGCAGTACTCGTTTGAGGGCCGTTTTCTTTTCCGACCGCGCCGATTTACGGCTGCCGGTCGTGGTCGCTGGTTCCGTTTGCGCCGCGTTTTGTGCGGCGGGCGAGATGATACGGAACACCGAGCGAACCGTTTCGTCGCCTTGCTGGGCATGGGCCGCGAAAGGCACGGCGAGCAGCGCGGCGACGGAACACAAAGCGCGAATGGCGAAAGCGGAGGATACAACAAAGCGTTTCATAAAATGCCTTTCACAAACCTTGATTTTTCGTGTTTGACTTCCTGCGTTCGTTTTTTGTTCGCGCCGTTCACCCTACCGTGCGCTGTCAACTTTAGCGCGGCGAAGCGTTACCCAGCGCAAACGGAGCGGGGCGGTTTTATCGGATTGAAAGCGGAAATCACCGCCCCCATTTTGGCGATTAGCGAACCGGGGATACGGCAAAACAACGGTTGCCGTTTTCCATGTGTGCGTGTCCGTGCGCGGAAATTCTTTGGAGAGGGTGAAGCCTGCGTCGTCTCCGCTTCGCGCGGCCTGCCCGTTTTCGGTGGCGTCGTACTGCACGCGCAGCAGATCACGGCCTTCGTCCCAATACTCAAACGTTAAGGTCAAAGGCGTCGGGCGGGGCGAAACGTCGTCGGCATCGTACAAAAAGCCGTCGCTGACATCGAAGCCGATGTGGTTCATCATGCCGTGGAGGTTGTCGCGGGCCTCGATATACGCCCCGCCGGGCGCGGCTTGGAATACGCTAAATTGTCCGTCAGGCGGCGAAACGAGACGCAAGCCGCCTTTGTCATCCGTGCCGCTCGCGGTGTTCGCACCGCTCGACGCGGCGGCGAACCATGAAATCCGGTCGGCGTTGTGAAACGCGCCGGATGCGGGAAGCGGTTTACGTGCGCCGCTGTGAAACAAGTCGGCCCATTTGCGGGTCAGGCGCACGTATTTGTCGCCGTACTCGCGCGACGATGCAATCGCGGTCGCCTGCTGCCACTGATTCCACGACTCCACCACAACCAAGCGCGGCCTGCGAACCGGACTTTGCGCGAGGAGCAACTGCCACTGCCTATCGTAAAACGCACCGTTTTCGCGGTCGCGGAAAATCGCCTCCGGCCCGTATTTGTTTCCCGGCTGCGCCTTCAAATCTACGCCCGGCCCAATCGCGGCAACGGCACTCGTTTGGCGCAACCCTTCTTTTGGCGGAGAAACTTGCGGAAACGTGGCTTCTTTATTCGCCTGCCGTTGCGCCTCGGTTAGCCAGCCGTTTTGCAAAATAAGCGACGGCTCGACGCCGAAATCGTTTGCGAAATGGGCACGAACATATTCCCATAGGGCGGTATCGCCGACCCCGTTTTTGACAAACGGCGCGTTGAACGTGACAAAAATCAGCGGGCCGCCGTTCGGGCCGGTTGCCCGCAGTTTGGGCGGAACGAGCGAATAAAAATCGCGCAAACTCACATACAGCCACGCCCGCCCGTCGTTGGTCGCCAAGTCGGGTTGGTAATGGGCGGCGTTTTCGACCAGCGAACCGGCGGAAAACGCCAAGCCGATTTTAGGCGCGGGGCGGTTTGTTTTGTTCATCTGTGTGGCGGCTTGAACCATAGGCCCGACACCGTCGAAACTCCAGCGCAAGCCCTGCCCTTTTTCAAGTGCACGGTCGGCAGGATTGCCCCAATAATTGCACAGCGCGATGTCCACACCGGCGGCGCGCATTTCCGTCAGTTCGCGCCTGTGCCACAGGGCGTTTTTGTAGGAGTAGCCCTTTGTTTGGGCGGGGTGCATACTGAGCGCGTCGATTCCGTTGTTGTAGCGCAAGCCCGCGCCGGTTTTATCGTCGAAATTGTACAAAAAAGCCGTGGCTATTTGCGGCGGCAAAGGGGCGTTTGATTTTGCCCGCGAAACCGGCGGCGTTCGCGTCATGTATGGGCCGGGCGGCGTCGCGGCAAGGAGCGCGGCTTCGGTAAAAGGCTGCGGAACCGACGCGACGGCGGGCGGATCGGCGGCGTTTACGCGAGGCGTTCCGCAAAACCCAATCGCTATGCAAAACGCGGTGAGGCACACAATACGTACTCTGTTTACAATCGTAGTCTCCATACCGTTATTGTACCCCGACCTCTTTCCAATCGGCCCCCTGCCCCCAATAATGCACGACCGTCGTGTGCGAGGAGGTTCTGAAAACACCGTTTCCGTTCTACCGCAAGCCTTACGATAAACGCGAGCCTACTCAGAACCCTCTCGCACACGACGGTCGTGCATTATTGGGGGCAGGGGGCCATCTCACTCCCGAAAGGAAACTGCCGCTCATCCGGCGAATCTCGCCCTAACGCGGGTGGTTTCAAAGCCGTCGTTTTGCGTAGGACAGACAGGAAGGTTTTGCGAATGCCATTTACGCGACGGTTATTTTTGGAGCGGGTCGGGCAGGCGGGCGGATCGGCGGCGGTGTATCGAGCGATGGATGCGCTGGGCCTTTTCGCAACTCCGGCAAGCGCGTCCGCCCCCGAACCTTTCAATTTAAGCGGCGGGCCGAGCGGTAAGGGAACGCGCGTTCTCGTTTTGGGTGCGGGGCTGGCCGGACTGTGCGCGGCCTACGAGTTGGGCAAACGCGGCTACGACTGCCACATTCTCGAAGCCCGCTCCCGGCCCGGCGGACGCTGCCACACCATTCGTAAAGGAACCGTGGAAACCGAAGAAGGCGGCGTGACACAAACGTGCCAGTTCGCCGACGGCTTGTATTTGAACCCCGGCCCCGCCCGCATCCCGCAGCACCACGTCACGCTCGATTACTGCCGCGAGTTGGGCGTTGCCATCGAGCCATTCGCGCAGTCCAATGAGTCGGCGTATTACTATCACGAAAACGCGGGTGCGCTGTCCGGCAAGAAAATTCGCGTCCGCGAAGTCCGGGCCGATTTGTCCGGCTACACAGCCGAACTTTTGGCGAAAGCCGTTTCACAAACCGAACTGGACAAAACGCTCACCTCCGATGACAAAAACCGTTTGCTCGATTTCCTATCCAGCGACGGGAGCCTCGGCGGAGCGGAGCGACGGTACGGACGCAGCGACCGGGCCGGGTATAAAATTTTCCCCGGCGCGGGCGATTTGCCCGGATCGTATGACGAGCCGTACCATTTTCACGACCTTTTGGAAGCGGGCTTCGGTCGGCATTTCGCCGAAGACTACGATCCGAATTGGCAGTCCATGCTGTTTCAAATGAAAGACGGCAACGACCATTTGCCCCGCGCGTTTGCCAAAAAACTGGGCAGCCGCATTACCTATAACGCGGTCGTTTCCGAAATCCGGCAAAGCCCCAACGGTGTGCGGGCCGTTTACAAACAGGGCGGCGATACGCGCACCATAGCCGCCGATTACTGCGTTTGCGCCATTCCCCTCTCCGTTCTGAAAGACATTCCCGCCGATTGGGGGCCGGATATGGCGCGGGCGGTTTCCAGCATCACGTATGCGGAAACCGGCAAGGTCGGTCTGCAATTCAAGCGCCGGTTTTGGGAAGAAGACGACCGAATTTTCGGGGGCATCACGCGCACGACCCTGCCTATCACGCAGATTTTTTATCCGTCGTCCGGCTATTTGGGTAAGAAAGGCGTCCTCGTCGGCTGCTATAATTTCGGGCAGGACGCCATCGACTACGGCGCGCTCACTCCCAAAGACCGGGCGGCCCGCGCGTTAACCGACGGCGCGAAAATTCACCCGCAATATCCCGCCGAATATGAAAATGCGTTTAGTGTGGCGTGGCATCGCGTGCCATTCACCAAAGGCGGCTGGGCGAACTGGGACGGAAACAACCGGCGCGACTTATATCCGATTTTGAACCGCCCCGACGGGCGCGTGTATTTGGCGGGCGAGCACGTCAGTTATTTGGGCGGCTGGATGGCGGGCGCGTTGGAATCGGCCCGCTTGGTCGCCCGCGCCATTCACACCCGCGCCACCACCGCGCCCGCGCAAATGAAAAGCGCGGGGTAAAAGCGTCGCTCACTATAACTGTCGCCGCTTTACGGAACGCGCTGCCCGACGTTGTTGTTGCTGCGGTTGCTTTCGTTTAGTGTGGTGTCTGCGTCAATGACAGCAAAGATCGTTAGGCCAGTTACATCGTCGGTTCGCTCCAAGCGCGCCTGCAGCGTCGCCCCATACGTTTGCTTGGCGCGGAGCGAAGGGATAATGACTTCCTGAATCAGCAAACTGTACTTCGCATCGAAACGCGGGCCGGGCGAAACATAAAAGCGGAGCGAAACGGGCCGCGACGCCTGCTTGCCGTCGTTGCGCACGGTAAATAGGCCCACGACCCCGGCTTCCAGATTGACGCCCGCGCCGCGCGATACCTGACGAAGTTCGTTCCATTGACCGGTCAAATCGGGAAGCGAGGAAAGGGAATCGGTCGGCATATAGCGCGCGATGTTGTTTTCCGGGCGCGGATCGGATTCGCGGGCGCGAACGACGGCGGCAAAGTTCACGTCGCGCACTTCCTTGAACTGGAGCGCGACATCCACGGTGGCTTTTGCGCCCGGAGCGAGCGTGCCAAGCTCGGATCGAACCGTGCCGTCGGCAGCGGTTACACTGCCCTGACTTGCGGTCATCGTTAAAACGTCAACGGCGGGCGGTAGGGCGTCGCTCAAAAATACTGCGGTAGCGGGCGCGGTTCCGCGATTGGTTACCGTGAGTTGATAGGTAAGTTTGTTGTCACGCGGCAGCGTTTTCGGGATTTCAGAACGCTCAACCACCAAATCGTTAGACGCTAACAAAGGGCCGGGAGCCATGCGGAAAATTATAACACGCTCGCCCACCATATAAGCAAAGCCATCCTCGCCCCAGCGCAGGGCGTTTTTCGCTTCGCCGTTGACCCCAAAATTGAGGGGAAGCGTCCCCACGAGGCCAAAATTGCGCGCGTCGCTCGCCACGATTGCCTGCCCGTTTTTCTCTTCGGCGATGCAGAAAACATAGCCAGTACGCGGATCCGGCACGACCGCGCCGTGCTTGTCGTTAAAGTTCAGCCGTCCGACGTTTTGCCGGGCTTCCGGGTCAATCACGCCGCCGCCATCGGTGACGATAAGGCCGTTGAGCGATCCGGCAAGACCACCGTAACCTGACAAAAGGGACGTCGTGCGACTAAATTTCAAAATACCGTCCGGCGATACGTCGTAGCCCTCAAATTCCCATGAGGAAAACTGGTTTTGATAGGTGAACACGCGCGTCGGCGAAATGCCGGGCATCATTTGAGAACCGCAACGTATTTCGGCTCCCACCAGTTTACCGTCCACATAAAGGCCCAGCGACCGCTGGTCGTTTCCCCAAAGCGCGACAAAGCCGTCGGGATGCCCGGGCGCGGGCGCAAGGGCGCGCACGGTTTTATCCGGCATGGGGTACAGCGGCCCTGCCG
>CAXTBP010000109.1:0-18243 GCA_964241985.1 uncultured Armatimonadaceae bacterium
GGCTCGGCGCGCTGGGTTTCGCGGGCACGATTAGTTTGGCCTCCAAAATGACGGTCGCGCAGGTCATGGCGAGGGAAGATTTCGCCAATCGCTGGGCGAACCATCAGCCGATTTCCATTCACGAACTGCTGTACCCCTTAGCGCAAGCCTATGACAGCGTCGCTATTCACGCCGACATCGAAATGGGCGGCGACGATCAGCGCTTCAACATTTTAGCCGGGCGCGATTTGCAGCAGGAAATGGGGCAGGACACGCAAATCGGCTTGTTCATGCCGCTTCTGGTCGGCTTGGACGGCGTGGTGAAGATGAGCAAATCGAAGGGCAACTATGTCGGTATCAGCGAAGCGCCGGGCGAAATGTACGGCAAAATCTTGTCGCTCCCCGATGGCCCGATGCGCGACTACTTCATCCTTTGCACCAACGTTCCCGCCCACGAAATCGCAGAATTGATCGCAGCCTCCGAAAGCGGCGTGACGAACCCGAAACTGGTCAAACAGCGATTGGCCCGCGAAATCGTGACGATTTACCACGGGGCCGAAGCCGCGCAAACGGCGGAGGAAAACTTCAACAATCTGTTCGCCAAAAAAGAAACGCCGGATGAAATGCCTGACTTGCTCGTTCCCCCGCAGGAAATCGGCGCGGACGGCACGGCGCAGTTAGGGCGGATTGTTTTCTTGACGGGACAGGTCAAATCCGTCAGCGAAGGCCGTCGGTTGATTGAACAGGGCGGCGTGAGCGTGGACGGCGAAAAGCAAAAAGATGTCGCGTTCGCGGTTTCCGTTTCGAGCGATGCCGTTCTCAAAGTCGGCAAACGCTACTGGGCGCGCGTCAAAGCCGCGTAGACTCGGCACAAGCAAAGAGCAACTACGGTAGCCATGCGCCCCGGTTTCGCAGTTCGGTTTGCAGGGCGGGCACGTTCACATCGCGGACGTGGCCCGCGTGGTTTTGGGCGGCTTGCGCGGCAGCGATTCCGGCGGCTTCTCCGAGGGCGAAGCACACAGGCATGACGCGGGCCGCGCCCTGCACGGCACGGTCGGCGGATAAGCAGCGACCGGCGACGAGCAGATTTTCCACGGTTTGCGGCAACAAGCAGCGGTACAGAATGCCGTGGCTTTGACCGGGCGCGAGCGCGAAGGATTTTTTTGTGGCTTGGTCGCTTGTTCCGCTGGCGTCGCTGATGGTTTTTGATCGCGCGGCGGCTTCGCTTGTGACGGCGTGGAGGTCGAGGAAATAGGCGTTGCGGGCGATGTCGTCGGGGAACGTGCGGCAGGCGACATAGTCTTCCACGGTCAAGCGGTAGTCGCCGACGATGCGCCGGGTTTCGCGGACGCCGATTTGCGGCCCGGAGGAAACGAGCGTCATATTTTCCTGACCGGGGACGTATTTCCGCAGGAACGGAATCAGTTTTTGCACCAAGCGCCTGCCGTCGCGCTCGGCTTCGGACAGGCTTTGGGCTTCGGTTCCCACGCGCCCGTAAACGTGGCCCATGTTCGCGCCCGCCACGGTTTCGTTTTTGAAGGATAGGCCGACGAGTGAAGCGTCCGGCAAATCGTAGTCGTCATTCGCACGGGCCTCGGCGATTAAGCGGGCCAAATAGCCGTCGCCGGTTTTGTAGACGTATCCCAAATACTTTTCCCTGCTACCGCCCGCAACCGTGAAGCATAGGGTCATGCCCTGCGTCAATCCGTTTTCGTCGCCCATTTCAAACGGGCAACCCGCGCGGGCGGCGATGTCGGCGTCTCCGGTCGCGTCGATAAACACGCGGGCACGGGCAAGGGATAAGCCGTTTTTGTTTGCGAGAACGACGTCTTCAATTGCGTCGCCCGCTTCGTTTTTGATGACTTCGGGCGCGACGGTGTGGAACAAAACGCGAACGCCCACCGCTTCGCACAAATCATCGTAAACACATTTGAGGGTTTCCACATCGATGGGAACCCAGTCCATGCGGGCCTTGTCCTGCGGCACGGCGTACGTATCGGGGTTGGGAATCGTGCGGCCTGTCCGGCAGAGCATTTCGGTCAATACTTCCCAGCCCACGCCGCGCACGATGGATTTCGTCCGGTCGGAAAACGGCGCGAATGCGGGCACTTGGGCCGCCGTTCCCGAACCGCCCAAGAACCCGTTCTTTTCCACAAGAAGAACCCGCGCGCCGCTGCGGGCCGCGCTTAGGGCGGTGGCAACGCCCGCAGGCCCGCCGCCCAAAACGCACACGTCTACCTCGGCGAATATCGGCAAGTCAAAAGAATAGTTTGTCAATATCGTTCAAATTACTGTTTCACGAGGGCGTACACGTAATTGCGCTTGTCGGTGAGGCGCAGGATGCGCCCACCTTTGACCGCTTCAAACGCGCCGTCGTATTTTTCCGTTTCGCCCTTGAAACGGTTCGTCAACGTCATGCTCCATCTATCGACGGAAACGCTGCCTTTATACACCTGCCGGGAAAATTTCTGATTGCCGACGACGCCCGACGCGCCCGCGTGATCACTTACATAGGTTCCCGATGGGGCGAAGGTAAATAAATCGGCGGTGGAAGTCGCGGTCGCGCCCGCATACCCGCCCCCGTTCACATAGTAGTACGAAAGCGACGACGTACCGCTGGTTGACCATTTTCCGGTCAAATCGCTCTTGGCGACGGCAAATTTATTTTTCGCCTGCATCGCCACGCATTTATCCCAGCCGAATTCGGTGTTGTGGTACGGGCCGAACTCGCGCTCGAAGTCCGCTTTGCTATTTGTGACGAACTCGATGTACTTGCCGCTGCTGTTATAAAAATGCTTCTTCAACAAAACGATGTGAACGGTTTTTCGGGTCGCTTTGTCTTCGGCGTCCGCTTCAACAAAGTCGATGGATTCAAAACTTTGAATAGGTTTCAAATCGAAGTTGCGAATATTGGTGTACCGGGGCGCGACGAGAAGATTCCACGCATTTTGCAGCCCAGCTTTCAAAACCGAGTTGTAGGCGTCCGTTTTCGGGTTGGGATAATGGATGAGGGCCGCGACGTTTCCCTTTGTCACGCGCACCCAATCGGCTTGCTCGACGGCTGTCCAACCGTCGTCGAAATTCGACGTGGTGAACTGGTATTTGCTTGGTCGCGCGGCTTGCGGTGTGCTGGACGGCGTACTTGGCGCGGCGGTCGCGGTTAATTTCGGCAAATGTACCGATTCCAAAAAGGCGGCGATGTCCGATTGATAGGCGTCGGTATCGGTCAGAATGAAGATGTTGACCATTTTCTTGTCGCCGGTTAGCGTCACCAGAACGGCAAGCCCTTTTTTGCCGTCGCTTTCGTAGGAAGCCGCCCCGCTTTCCGCAATCCAGCCGTCTTCTTTCGCGGTGGGTTGCATTTTCGGCGCGTCCACGGTTTTGAGGACGCCTTTGGCGATGGTTTCCCAACTCGCTTTGAAATTGGCTTTGGCGTCGTCGGTTCCCGGAAGCGCTTTGAAAACCGTAACGACGCAGGTTCCCTTCGGGCCTTCCGCGCCCAGCATCACCGCCGACGCATTGTCCTTTTTCTGCCAGCCTTTGGGCAGCGTGTACGTTATCGTGCCGAAGGCTTCGGTTTTCTGCGCGTTCGCCGGGTTCGTTAGGGCACAGAGGAAGAGAAAACAGCAACAAAAGAGCAGGAATTGTTTCATCATAGGAAAACCTTTTTTGCGAAAATGCGTGGTCGCTACCGGCAATTATTCCGCGTTTGGGCGTGGCAAACCTTCCTAAATCGACGCTTTTTTGCTCGTTTTCGCTTGTTTGCATTCGCTGACAGTTCATGCGCGAGCCGAAAAATAAAATTGGCTATCCTGTTGACGCGGGCTACATATAGGGTTTACAATAGGCCGTTACACTATATGTTGACGATTTCAATGAGCGGCAAACAATGAAGTGCCCGTATTGCGGCGAAGTGGATAAAGACCGCGTGCTGGATTCCCGGCCCGTGCGCGACAACGCGGCGATTAAGCGGCGGCGGGAATGCGAAGCCTGCAAAGGCCGCTTCACGACGTTCGAGGAAATCGAGGAGCTGCGCCTGATGGTCGTCAAAGCGAACGGGCGCGAACGGCAAGCCTTCGACCGGGCGAAACTTTTGCGGGCGGTGGAACTTGCCTGCAAAAAGCGGCCCGTATCGGCGGAACAGATGGCGAATGTCGTCGATGAAATCGAGCGCGTTTTATACAGCCGTCAGGACAAGGAAGTGCCGTCGGCGGAAATCGGCGAAATGGTGATGGAGCGGCTGCGCGGCTTGGATCAAGTCGCGTATGTGCGCTTCGCGTCCGTGTACCGCCAGTTCGAGGATGCCCAGCAGTTCCGACAGTTCATCGACCGGCTCAACCCCAAAGTCAGTAAAAGCGTGGCAACGAAGTAGCGCAACCAACTTTAACAACAAGCATTTTTTTGGATTCTTAACTAAGAAGGACAAATCTCGTGGCAGAAAACGAACTCTTCGGCGATGAACCGAACGGCAGCAATGGAAACGGTAACGGCAGCAACGGAACGCCCAAGCCAAACGGCAAAAACGGCAACGGCGCAAAAACCGTTTCGGTCGCCAAAGTTAAGGCAGTCGATGCGCCCGCAGCCGGTACGGCGGTACTGGACGGGCCGCTTACCGACCCGTTCGCGGGTACGGACGGCGGTGAGACAATGGCGGCGGAATCGTCGAGCGAGCCGAACGGGGCGACCCCGCTCATGGCCGCGCCGACCTCGCCGCAAGTCTACGCCAAGCCCAGTTTGCCCGAGCGCATTTCGGACGCTCGCCAAAACGGGCCGGAACTGTTCGCGGGCGAAGGGTTGACTTTCGAGCGCAAATACACCAAAGAGGGACAGGACGTTTTCGACACGGTCGAGTGGGAATTTCGCACGGCGGCTATTTCCGGCGACAAGGGCGAGGTCGTGTTCGAGCAAAAAGACTGCGAAATCCCCAAAGCATGGTCGATGCTCGCCACGAACGTCGTCGTTTCCAAATACTTCCGGGGCAAGGTCGGCACGCCGCAGCGCGAAAATTCGGTCAAGCAGTTGGTTTCGCGCGTCGCCGATACGATCTACAACTGGGGCAAGCAGGGCAACTATTTCGCCACGGACAAGGACGCCGACGTTTTCCACGACGAGTTGCGGTATCTGCTTCTCCATCAGCACATGGCGTTCAACTCTCCGGTTTGGTTCAACTTGGGCGTTCCCGGTGAGAAGCCGCAGGTCTCAGCTTGCTTTATCAACAAAGTCGAAGACACGATGGAGAGCATTTTGACGCTCGCCAAAACCGAGGGAATGCTTTTCAAATGGGGTTCGGGCACGGGCACGAACTTGTCGGTGCTGCGCTCGTCCAAAGAAAGCCTCAAGGGCGGCGGTACGGCGTCCGGCCCTGTATCGTTTATGCGTGGCTTCGATGCCTTCGCGGGCGCAATTAAAAGTGGTGGAAAAACCCGCAGAGCCGCAAAAATGTCCATCCTCAATGCCGACCACCCGGATATTGAGGAGTTTGTGGAGTGCAAGGCGGACGCCGAAAAGAAGGCTCACGCACTGATTGAGGCCGGGTATTCGGGCGCGTTCAATGTTCCGAACGGCGCGTATGACTCGGTGTTTTTCCAAAACGCCAACCATTCCGTCCGCGCGACCGACGACTTCATGCGGGCCGTTGAACTTAACCGCGACTGGACGACGGCGTCCGTTACGAACGGCGAGCCGATGGAAACGCTCCGCGCCCGCGACTTGATGCACAAAATCTCGCAAGCCGCGTGGGTGTGCGGCGATCCGGGAATGCAGTTCGACACGACCGCGAACCGGTGGCACACATGCTCGAACACCGACCGCATCAACGCCAGCAACCCGTGCAGCGAATTTTTCTTCTTGGACGATACAGCGTGTAACCTCGCGTCGCTGAACTTGATGCGGTTCCGCGACGATTTGCACGAGTTCGATGTGGAGTCGTTCCGCCATGCCGTGACGGTGACGGTGACGGCGATGGAAATCATGGTCGGCTTCGCGGCCTATCCGACCGACAACATCACGGTCAATTCGTTCGATTATCGTCCGCTCGGTTTGGGCTACGCAAACTTGGGCGCGCTTCTGATGGCGCGCGGTTTGCCCTACGATTCCAACGAAGGCCGCGCGTATGCCGCCGCAATTACGGCGATTTTGTCGGGCGAGGGCTACACGCAGTCGGCGAAACTGGCGGCGCGTGTCGGGCCGTTCGCGGGCTATGCCAAAAACCGACAGCCGATGCTGCGCGTCATGCAGATGCACCGCGACCACGTAGAAGCGATGCAAAAAGAACTCGTGCCGTCGTATATGGTGGAATCCGCCCGCAAAACGTGGGACGCCGCCCTCGACGCGGGCCGCGAACATGGCTATCGCAACTCACAAATCTCGGTTCTCGCACCTACCGGCTGCTTGGTTCCCGGCTCACTGGTTGTCACGGATAAGGGTTTATTGCGCCTTGACCGATTGGGCAATGTAAACGGTGAAAAATACCAAGCCGCCAATTTCTCCGTGCTGACCGACGAGGGCGAACGCGCCGCCGACAAGTTCTTCATCAACGGCGAAGACTGGACGCGCCGCATCGTCACCAAATCGGGCTACGCCATTCAAGGGACGCTGAAACACCGCATCAAAGTGGTGGATAAAGCAACGGGTGAATGGACGTGGAAGCGGTTCGCGGACATCGCGCCCGGCGATGTCGCGCCGCTTTCGATGGGCCAACTCGTGGGAACGCCGCAAACCGTCGCGCTTCCGCCGCTGGGTGAAGAATACTGGACGGGCGATTACACGACCCGCGCCCCGCAAACGATGACGCCCGACCTCGCGGAACTCATCGGCTACTTTATGGGCGACGGCTCCATGCACGCCAAAGGGCCGCGCTTCTGCGTCGCCAACGCGGACACAGACGTGGCACAAAGGGTGCAAACGCTCGTCAAATCGTTGTTCAATTTGAACGCGCACCTGACGGATCAGCAGGGCTATTGCGAGGTTGCCGTGCATTCGGTTCCGCTCGCGCTGTGGTGGGATGCCTGCGGGTTCACCAAGCGCAGCCCCAGTGAAAACCATTCGGGCAAAGGCTACGTACCGCATATCCCCGACGCGGTTTTGGCAAGCAACGACCCGCTCGTGTACGGCGCGTTCTTGCGCGGCTTGTTTGAGGCCGACGGAACCGTCACGAACGGCGTGCCGTGCTGGACGACGGTTAAGCAATCGTTCAGCGAGGAAGTCAAAACGCTGCTGCTCACGCTTGGTTTGCCGACCGTTTCGGACACGACGCAAACCGGCTGGGGTAACAGCGCCGCGTATCGCTTGCGGCTTCGCAATTCGTCGTATGCCGACACGTTCCGTGCAACGGTCGGCTTCATGAGTGCGCGAAAAGCCGCTTTGGTAACACGGGCACAAGGCGAACAAACCGCGCGACACGATTACGTGTATGTAGGCCGCGAATTCGTGGACGAACTCATCGGCGCGTCGCACCCGCTTCGCAATGCCGCCCTGCTTTCCATGCGGCGGCACGAGGGCGCGATCACGCGGCGCACGGCCCAAGCCTTACTTTCGGAAACCGGCGACGGGCGCGTTGCCCACGCTTTGCGCTTCTTCTACGATACGGTTTCGGCGAACGAAGACGGCGGAATGCAGCCGACGTTCGATTTATCCGTGCCGGAAAACCTGACCTATATCGCGCAGGGCTTCGTCAGCCACAACACCATCGGATTTTTGATGGACTGTGATACGACCGGTGTTGAGCCGGATATTGCGATTGTCAAATACAAATCGCTGGTCGGCGGCGGGATGTTCAAGATCGTCAACCAAACCGTGCCGGAGGCGCTGGAGCGGCTGGGTTACTCGGCCTCAGAGCGCAAGGCGATTTTGGAATTCATTGAGCAGAACGACACGATTGAGGGAGCGCCCGGCTTGTCGGACGCGCATTTGCCCGTGTTCGACTGCGCGTTCCGGGCCAAAAACGGCACGCGCACTATCCACTACATGGGCCACATCAAAATGATGTCGAGCGTCCAGCCGTTCATTAGTGGGGCGATTTCAAAAACGGTGAATATGCCGCACGACGCGACACCAAGCGACATCGGCGAAGCCTATATGCAGGCATGGAAGCTGGGCATCAAAGCCCTTGCCATCTACCGCGACGGATCGAAAAAGACGCAGCCGCTATCTACGGGCAAAACCGAGGACAAACCCGTCGCCAAAACCGAAGCCGCGCCGGTGGTCGAGGCGCGACCGTTGCGCCGCCGTTTGCCCGACGAGCGACAAGCCGTGACCCACAAATTCAGCGTGGGCGGGCACGAAGGCTACATCACGATTGGACTCTATCCCGACCAAACGCCGGGCGAAATCTTTATCACGATGAGCAAAGAAGGGTCGGTTGTGTCGGGTTTGATGGACGCTTTCGCAACGAGTATTTCGCTCGCGCTGCAATATGGCGTGCCGCTCCGAACGCTGGTTGAAAAATTCATGCACTCGCGGTTTGAGCCGTCTGGCTTCACGGGCAACCCACAAATCCCGATGGCGAAATCCATCATGGACTACCTGTTCCGCTACATGGCGCTCAAGTTCTTGGACAAAGACGAGCGGGCGAACGTCGGTTTAATCGCCGACCAGCAGGACGACTACGACAACAACGGCAATGGAAGTGGGAGCGGCAACGCTTTCGCCGACGTTACGCCCGTTCCGGCGACGGCCCCAACAAACGGTGCGACCGTGACACTTTCGGCGGGAACCCCGATGGGACAAGCCGGGCCGCAGGGCGCGGCGTCGCCCGCGCAAACCGGGCAAACGCGAACGCAGGCCGCCGAGCGTGAAGTGTTCGTCACGCAGGCCGACGCGCCGCCGTGCCCGGAATGCGGCAGCATCACGACCCGCAACGGCGCGTGCTACCGCTGCAACAACTGCGGAACCAGCATCGGCTGCTCGTAAAAGTGGAAAAGTAGAACGGAGATAAACAAGAAGGCTGCGCCGAATGGCGCGGCCTTTTTTGCTTTTTTTGAAAACTCCCGCGTACAATCAAAGGAACAGCGACTATGAAAGCGCCTGAGAAAACAACGATGTCTTTTTCTTTCGATAACCGACGTGCGTTTTTGGCGCGGATTGTTCGTGTGGCGGGCGCGGGAATTTTAGCGGCGCGCTCGCGGGGTGCGGCTTTTGCCTCGGATTCGCCGGTGCAAACGAAAAATCGCGCGGAAGAAACCGGCGATGCTTACGCGCGTTATGTGCGCTCGTCGCGGGATTTTGTGCGCGTTCCGCAAAACACGGTGGCGTTTAGCAAGGCGTTTCCCGGTTGGGTTTATATGCCGTGGACATACCAGTGGAACAGCGGCTATACGGAAGCGTCGGGTGCATGGAGTAAAGCGACCGGCTACAATGGCGCGTTTTTGGATGGAAACGCGGGCGTGCCGGATTCGCCCAAAGGCAAGTTAGACTGGATCAACCGGTTCGGACTGCATTTCTATGTTGACCACGCCGCCCGAAAAGGGTTTTTGCACTTGTGGGACGGGGACAAAAAAGCGGCGCATTTGACCGAATTGCACGGCACAGGTGTCCGCCCTATTCCCCTTAACGCGGCTTTGACCGAAAAACTGCGTGGCTTTTTGCGCGAAAACATAGATGCGGTGAAGGCGTCGCCGTTTCGCAGTGCGTATGCCCTTGATGATGAGGCCTCGTGGGGGCATTTCGTCCACCCGACGATGTGGCTCGTGACCGACGACGCGAGCGCTTATCCGGCTTGGCTTCAAGAGGTGTATAGTGCGCAGGCGGCCCCGGTTCGTTCGGGCTGGGTGAGCTACGAAGATATTCGGCCTCAGTTGCCCGGTTGGTCGGTGCAAAAATTCGATGCCAGTGCCCTGTTGAACCAGTGGAGTTTCAACGATTCGGTTTGGTGCAATTTCGTGGGTGATTTGGTCGGCTACGCCAACACGCTGGATTCGGACACGCCCTGCGGAATTGTCGGCGGACAGGCTCCCAATGCCTTTGGCGGCTACGATTACGCCAAACTGATGGGCAAGATTCAGTTTATTGAGGCGTACAACTTAGGCTCGTCGCAGGCCATTATCCGTTCGTTCGCGCCGCACGTGCCCGCCGTAACCAGCCATTTCCACAAAAACAGCGACGATACCGTTTGGCAGATTTGGTACTATTTGGCGCACGGCAGTCGCGGGCACATCGGCTGGGTGGAAAATTGGTTTGAGGGCGAAACGCCGCGCCCATGGCATGAGGTTGTGGCCCCGCACCTGCGGGAGGCGGGCCAAAAAATCGGGCCACTTTTGCGTGGCGCGGAGTTTTTGCACGACGGTATCGCTTTATATTACAGCCATGCCTCCATCCAGTTGGGCTGGATTTTAGACGCGCAGGCGCACGGCAAAACATGGGTCAACCGGGACAACGACCACCGTTTGGGTGCGTCGCATTTGGGGCGGCAGGCGTGGGGAAATATGCTCCGCGACAGCGGTTTGCAATACAAATTCGTCAGCTACGTAGACGTGATCAAAAGTGGCGTGCCCGCCGATGTCAAAACCCTTGTCTTGCCCGCGTGCCTGTGTTTATCGGATGCCGAAGCGCGGGCGATACAGGCGTTTTGTCAAGCGGGCGGAACCGTAATCGCCGATTATCTGCCGGGTGTTTGGGATCAGCATGGCAAGGGACGCGCGACTGGCGGGGCGTTGGATAGTCTGTTTGGGGTGCGCCACGATCCGGCGATGACCTCCGCCGACGTTTTTGGAACGGGCGACGATTTATGGTGCGAGGTAAACCAAGACGCAAACTATGGCTGGAAAACGCACAAGGAGTTTTTGACCAACGGCAACACGTGCGAAAAAGACGCCACCGGCTTTAACAAGGTTGTGCGCTCTATGCCCACCAGCCAAACGAGGCGCGTTGGAAAAGGGACAGCGATTTACCTCAATCTTTCGCCGCAATGGTACAACGCTTACCGCGCCGAAGGCTTTGACGCTGCCAAACGCCGCGCGGCGTTTGTCAAACACATTCCGCAAAAGCGTTGGGTGGAAATCGAAAACGCGGGCGCGGCGGAGTTCGGCTACGAAATCACCGCCTTTCGCACAGCGAGCGGCAGAAAAATCCTGTTCGTGTGCGCCAACCCGGAAACGGTCGGCACGGAACTCGGCGGCGGAAACGCGGTCGGTATGAAATCTGGCACTATCCCCATCACGCTCAAATTTGCGGCTCCCATAAAAAACGTCCGCGACGAGCGCCAAAATACCGCTCTGAAAAACGGCGACCGCTTCGCGTTTCGCTGTGCGCGCAATGAGTCCATCGTGCTTTCGTTCGACGCAACTTAAAACCCGTCCAATAAAATAACGCAAATAAATTTCATTTATAATGCAAAATAGTTGCATTATATTGATTCATTGGGTACATTTGTTTTTGCAACCGGGTTGCGTGTGAGAAAAACGCGGCCACTATCAACGGTTGCTTGCAAAGGAAACCAATGAGAATCTCGATTGCGAAATCGGCGTTGGCTGTGTTGCTCACGGTCGGCGGAGTGACATTTGCCGAGGCGCAAACCGGCGACAAAGTGGTTCATACCGACGACAAGGCGTACCACAAGGCCGACGCCGCGTATCATAAGAAACCGACGGCTGCCGACGCAAAAGCGATGGACAAAGCGTTCCATAAACTCGACGCCAAGTTCCATGCTCTTGAAAAACGCTTCCACGCGCTCGACGCCAAGTACGACAAAAAAGCGGGCAAGGCAGGTACGGGCAGCGCGCAGGACAAAGCGTACCATGCCGCCGACGTGAAATACCACGACACCGACCGCGCGTTCCATGCTTTCGACAAAACCTACCATGCGGAAAGCGCGAAAAAGCAAAAAATGGACGCGGCGAAACTGGATAAGCAGTTGCACGCCCTCGACGCGCAAATTGACGCTTTGGATAAGGACATACACGCTCTCGAAAAAGCCGACAAAATAGGCTGAACGAAGTTCTGTTTTGACCTCTACATTCGCATTGTAGAGGTCAGAAAATGCGCAAAAGGCCACGCGGTAAGCGCGGCCTTTTGTTTTCTGATACTCGGCTTAAAAGGAAACGAAAGCGGCTACAATAGTTTTGCCATGCCTTTATTCCTTTCCGAAAACGATGTCGCTGAACTCTTGACGATGCCCGAAGCCATTGACGCGCTTGATGAGGCGTTTGGGTTTCAGGGGGCGGGCGACGACGGCGGGGCGGAAAATACGCCGCGCGCCCGCTTCTTTTTGCCCGGCGGCACGTTTCATCACATGGCGGCGGCGTTGCCCGCGCGGGGCGTGGTTGGGACGAAAACGTACACGGCGTTTGCGGGCGGGGCGAAGTTTTACGTGTCGCTGTTTTCGAGCGAAACGGGCGAATTGCTGGCCTTTATCGAGGCGGACAAGTTGGGGCAGATGCGTACCGGGGCGGCGACGGGTCTTGCCGCAAAATACATGGCGAGATCGGACGCGCAAACGGTCGGGCTTTTGGGAACGGGTTGGCAGGCGCAAACGCAGGCGCGGGCGGTTCTTGCCGTGCGCCCCGGTGCGTCGTTTCGCGTGTGGAGCCGCAGCGACGAAAAACGGCGCGCGTTTTGCGAAACGCTGGCAAGCGAAACGGGGAATTCGTTTACGCCGGTGGAAAGCGCCGAAGACGCGGTGCGCAACGCCGGTATTGTGGTTTGCGCGACGACGGCTCGCGAGCCGATCTTGCAAGGCGAATGGCTTGCGCCGGGCGCGTTTGTCGCGGGTGTCGGGGCGAACCGATTGACGGCCCGCGAAATGGACGTGTCGGTTTTGGCGCGGGCGGACGTGGTGGTCGTAGACGATTTGACGCAGGCGCGGGTTGAAGCGGCGGAGTTGGTTTACGCGGTCGAGGCGCGCAAATGGTCGTGGCGGCAGGCAAAAACATTGGCGCAGGTTGTGAGCGGACAAGTGGCGGGGCGTCCCGACGAAAGCGCGGTGTGCGTGTTCAAATCGCTGGGGGTCGCGCTGGAAGATGTCGCCGTTGCGCGAGTGGTTTACGACAAGGCGCGGGCACAGGGCACAGGGCGCGAACTGTGAGGCGCGCACCGTCGGCAGGCAAAAAGGCCGCAAGTAAAAGCGGCAATAGCGAATTAGGCAAAGGCGATTTGCTGCTGGCGCTCGATATTGGCACGTCGTCGGTGCGGGCGATGCTGTACGACGCGGTTACGGCAGAAGCGATCCCCGACGCTTTTCAGCAAGTCAAGCACACGCCAAGCACGACGCCGGACGGCGGCGCGTTATTGGATGCGGGGGCACTTGCGACCGAAACGCTGTCGTGCATCGAAGGCGTTTTGCCTCGCGCGCAAGGCCGAAAAATCGCGGGCGTTGGCATTTCGACGTTTTGGCATTCGTTTGTGGGCGTGGACGAAGCGGGAGCCGCGCTAACGCCGGTGTATTTGTGGAACGACCACCGGGCGACCAAACAAGCCGACGCCTTGCGGCACGAACTCGATAACGAAAATTACGTGCAAACCACGGGTTGCCAAATTCACACGTCGTACCCGCCCGCGCGGCTGCGCTGGCTTGCGGAAACGAACCGGGATTTGTTCGATAAGTGCGCCCGCTTCGTGTCGCCCGGCGAGTTTCTGATGGCGTATTTGTTCGGCATGGAAGCCGTGACGTGTTCGGTTTCGATGGCATCGGGCACGGGGCTTTTGAACCAAGCAAAGGGCGCGTGGGACGAGGACGTACTTTCGCATTTGCCCGGAATGGCGGTTGAAAGATTGTCGCCGATTGGGGATGCGCCCGTTTTTGCCCCGATGCGCGAGCCGTACAAATCCCGACTTGCGGCCCTTGAGGGCGTGCCGTGGTTTCCGGCTCTGGGCGACGGGGCGTGCTCTAATATCGGGTGCGGGGCGCTGCGGCCCGACACATTGGCGCTGATGATAGGCACGTCGGGCGCGATTCGCGTCGCCACACCGCCCGGCGAGGACAGAAAGCCGCCTGCCGTCCCGCCCGGTTTGTGGCGGTATCAAATCGAAAAAGACCGCTACCTTTTAGGCGGGGCGCTCAGCAACGGCGGCAGCGTGTGGGCGTGGTGCAAAAAAACGTTCCGCGTGCCGCAAGATGACGACACACTCGAACATCTGCTCGCCGCGATTGCGCCGGACAGCCACGGCTTGACCGTGCTGCCGTTTTTGGCGGGCGAGCGCGCCCCGCTGTGGCGCGACGATTTGCGCGGCGTGTTGTATGGGCAGGGCAGCGGAACGACGCCCGAGCACATCGTGCGCGCCCATTTGGAAGCAGTCGCGTTGCGCTTTTCGGATGTGCGAAACGCTTTGTACCCGGTCGCGCCAAAAGGGGCGAGCCTCATCGGTACGGGCGGCGGGCTGTCGGCCTCGCCGCTGTGGGCGCAAATTATCGCCGACGCTTTGGGCGAACCGATTCATTTGTCCAGCGAGGAAGAGGCGTCGTCGCGTGGGGCGATTTTGCACGTTCGGGAAAAACTGGGCGGCGGAAGTATCGACACCGCGCCCCCGGTTTCCGTAACGCGCACGCTCATGCCGCGCCCCGATTCGACGGCGATTTATCAAAAGGCCCGCGACCGGCAAAACGATTTACTTGAGAAGATTATGGGGTAGGGGAAAGAGGCCCCCCTGCCCCCCAATGATGGGGGGGTCTGAATTGGCCTGCTGGCACTGTACACCTTGCGGAAGAACGGGAACGTGGTTACAGAACCCCCCATCATTGGGGGGCAGGGGGGCCTCTCCTATGCTATACTAAAAGCCAATTATGTCTGTTTTTGAAACGTTAAACCGCGCCTGCGGCGGCATAGAGCAGATTATACAGCGCCCCTCGGCGTAAATGTTGCCCCGTGCACGGCTTACCATGCCGCGCGCCCTTTCGGTTCCCCGGCGACGTTTGCGTTTTGAGGGGCGCGTTTACGTCTGCTTTTTAGCAATCGCCGATGGGGAACCGGATACCCGCACATCCGCCGCACTATCAAAAACAAACCTATGGAATATAAAAACACTCTCAATCTCCCCTCGACCGACTTCCCGATGAAGGGCGATTTGCCCAACCGCGAACCCGAAATTCAAGCCAAGTGGCAAAGCGAAAACTGGTACGCGCAAAGTTTGGCAAAACCCGCGCCGAAAGGCACGTTTATCCTGCATGACGGGCCGCCGTACTCCAACGGCAACATCCATTTGGGGCACGCGCTCAATAAAACCCTCAAAGATTTCATCGTCAAATACAAAACGATGCAGGGCTTCCGCTCGCCGTATGTGCCGGGCTGGGACAATCACGGTTTGCCGATTGAGGTCGAGGTCGTCAAGGAGTTTCGGGCAAAAAAAGAGCAGTGGACGCCCGCGACGCTTCGCGCCCGCTGCCGAACGTTTGCCGCCGAATGGGTGGAAATCCAGAAAAAACAGTTCGAGCGATTGGGCGTGCGCGGCGATTGGGAGCACCCGTACCTGACGATGGATCGGAACTTCGAGGCGCGTATCGTCGAAGTGTTCGCGGACTTGGCGGGCAAGGGCTACGTGTACCGGGGGCTGAAGCCCGTGTTTTGGGATACGGCGAACGAGACCGCGCTCGCCAACACGGAAGCCGAATACAAAAACCACACGTCGCCCGCGATCTATGTTAAGTTTCCCCTTGAAACCGACGCGCACAACGCCTTCGCCGGTTTGGACACGACGCGGTTGTCGGCGGTTATCTGGACGACGACGCCGTGGACGATCCCGGCGAACGTCGCGCTCGCATTTCACCCCGATTTTGATTACGTGGTCGCGCAAACCGGGAACGGCGAACTCCTTTTGGTCGCCCGCGCTTTGCTGCCGGAAGTGACGGCGGCGGGCGCACTCGGGCCGGTCGAAATCGTACGGACGGTTAAGGGGAGCGAGCTGGAAAACAGCGCGTTCCGCCATCCTTTGCCGGAACTGGCCCGCACGTCGCTTGCCGTTTTGGCGGGCGACTATATCACGACCGACACGGGCACAGGCATCGTGCATACCGCGCCCGGCCACGGAACCGACGACTACAATACGGGGCGTCGGTACAACCTGCCCGTGCTATCGGTCGTGGATTCGCGCGGCAAATACACCGACGCCGCCGGGCCGTTCGCCGGTTTGAGTGTTGACGAAGCGAACGTTCGCATCCCCGAACGGTTGCGCGAAGAAGGGGCGCTTTTGGCGCAGTCCGACTACGTGCATTCGTACCCGCATTCGCCGCGCGCCCCGTACAAACCGCTCCTTTTCCGGGCCACGACGCAATGGTTCGTCGCCGTGGAACACGACGGTTTGCGCGACCGAGCTTTGGAGGGCATCAAGGACGCGCAGTGGTTCCCGGCCTCGTCGGAAACGCGGATTACGGCGGCGGTTGCCGGTCGGCCCGACTGGACGATTTCCCGGCAGCGGTTTTGGGGCGTGTGCATTCCGGTGTTTTACGCGAACGGCGAACCCGTGATGACACCTGAAAGTTTGTCCGCCGTCGTCGAAATGGTCAAAACGAAGGGTATGGACGCTTGGTACGAACTGCCGCCCGAAGAAATCCTGCCCGACGGCTTCACGTTTAACGGTGTTCCTGCCCGCGAGTTCGTCAAAGAAACCGACGTTTTGGACGTGTGGTTCGACAGCGGTTCGACCAGTTTTGCCGTTCTTGACAGCGGCGAATGGCCCGAACTGTCGTGGCCTGCCGACGTGTATTTGGAAGGCTCGGATCAGCACCGGGGCTGGTTCAACTCGTCGATTATGATTGGAACCGCCGTCAAAGGCCGCCCGCCGTTTAAGCAAGTCGTTACCAACGGCTTCACGGTCGATGAGAGCGGCTACAAAATGAGCAAGTCCAAAGGCAACTCGGTTGATCCGCTGGGCATCATGGCCGAGTTCGGGGCGGACGTGCTACGCCTGTGGGTCGGCTCGACCGAGTATCAGGAAGACACGCGGCTGGGCAAGGAAATCCTCAAGCAGCAAACCAACAACTACCGAACGCTCCGCAACACGTTCCGGTTTTTGCTGGGCAACTTACACGGGTTTACGCCCGGCAAAGACGATGTGGCGTTTGCCGATATGGACGTGCTGGATCAATGGGCGGTCGGCAAACTGCAAAACTTGGTGCGGGCGTGTACGCAGGCGTTCGACGAATACCAATTCTTGCGGGCGACGCAGGCTATTTTGCTGTTCTGCTCGGTGGATTTGTCGTCGTTTTATCTGGACGTTTTGAAAGACCGTTTGTATACCGCGCTGCCCGACGGGCCGGAGCGGCGTTCGTCGCAAACCGCGATGCACGAAATCGCGTCGGTTTTGTGCCGACTGCTTGCGCCGATTTTGTCGCATACGTGCGAAGACGTGTGGCAGTATTTGCCGCGCGCGGAAGGGCAACCGTCGAGCGTGCATTTGGCGGATTGGCCCCAAGCGAATAGCGAGCGCGAAAGCGCGCAGGCCGAAGCGTTTTATCAAGCGGTTTTCGTCGTCCGCGACGCCTTCAACGTTCAGATGGGGCAGGCGCGGAAGGAAGAACTCGTCAATAAATCAGCGGAAGCCTTGCCCACCGTTCGCGTCGGCAAGGGGTTGTACGAAACGCTGAAAGGCCGCGAAACCGCGCTGACGGAAGCGTTAATCGCGCCGGGCGTCGTTTTGGAGTTGGCGAACGACGGTGCGGAAAACGCCGTTTCGGTGGCGATTGCGCCCGCGCCCGGCCAGAAATGCGAGCGGTCGTGGTTTGTGCTCCCTGACGTGGGAGCCGACTTGGAGTTCCCGACGATTTCGGCCAAGCAGGCCGCGATTGTGCGCGAACTCGTCCGGCGCGGAACCGTTTCGGCTTAACACAATAGCAAGCAAACTAAAAAGCCCGGCGCGAAATGCGCCGGGCTTTTTGCTTTTTAGTCGTCGGCGCGGCGGACGCGGCGGCGGTCAATGCCGTACAGTTCGCGGAATTTGTTGTTCAGGTAGCGCAAATAGGACTGCGATTGCGCGGGTTCGCCGCAGATGCGCTGCACGAGTTCGGCGGGCAAGTAGCGTCGGCCCGTGTGATGGACGTTTTCGCGCAGCCATGTGAGTAAACTGCCGAATTCGCCGATGAGCAAATCTTGCGCGATTTTAGGATTATCCGCCAGAGCTTTTTCGTAGAGTTGGGCCGACAACAGTGTGCCGAGCGCGTACGTCGGGAAGTAGCCGAAACTTGCGCCGCTCCAATGCACGTCCTGCAAGCACCCTTCGGCATCGTTCGACGGCACGATGCCCAGGTAGTCGCGCATGGTTTCGTTCCACGCTTCCGGTACGTCGTTGACGGACAAATCGCCGTCCACCATACGCTTTTCCAGTTCAAACCGGAGCATGATG
>CAXTBP010000110.1:0-18154 GCA_964241985.1 uncultured Armatimonadaceae bacterium
CAACGAAGCATGGGGCACGCACTACGCCAAATGGACGGAAATCATTTTGCCGCGCCGCGTTCCCGCCGGTGCGACACCCGCCTGCCGCGCGGATTGGGAAACGTTCGTCCGCACCAAATTTCCGCTCCGTATGCTGACGGTGGAACCATCGGCAGCGCAAAAACAAACGATGGCTCCAAACGGGGTGGCAGCCGCAGCGTTCGCCAATCCAACCGTTCCGACGCGCCTGCCGAGTGAACCAAAACTCCGCAAATGGTGGGCCGATTGGGTCGCCAAAACCGCGCCGGTTTCCGCTTTGTCCGCCGATAGCCCCGACAATTTATGGCGGGCAAGCCTTCCTGCCCGGCCCGAATACGCCAATGCCGAACCGCCGCAGGCCCGCGCGGACGCCACGTTCATCCGAGCAAACCGGGCGGATTTGCGAACCGAGTTCGCCACGCGCAACTACCGCTCGGTTGGGCGGCGCTTGATTTCCGAAGGGCAGAGCCGCGCCGTTATCAACACTATTGTGTACTGCGTGCTCGCCATTCTCGCCGCAGTTATCGTTAACCCCTTGTGCGCCTACGCCCTGTCGCGCTATCCGCTCCCGTATGGCGGGCAGGTGTTGCTGTTTCTCTTGGCGACGATGGCTTTCCCCGCCGAAGTTGCGATGATCCCGAACTTTCTGCTTCTGCGCGATTTGCATTTGCTGAACACGTTTTGGGCGCTCGTTTTGCCGGGACTCGCGTCAGGCTTTTCCATCTTTTTGCTCAAAGGCTTTTTCGACAGTCTGCCCCGCGAACTGTACGAGGCCGGGATTTTGGACGGCGCGACCGAAACCACGATGTTCCGCCGCATCACGGTTCCCCTCAGCCTTCCCATCTTCTCGGTTATCGGCCTCAACGCTTTCACCGCCGCCTACGGCGCGTTTTTGTTCGCCCTCGTGACGTGCCAAGACCCCAAGATGTGGACGCTGATGGTGTGGCTATACAACTTGCAGGACACCGCCCCGCAGTACGTCATCATGGCCGCCCTCACGCTCGCCGCCCTGCCGACGCTCATCATCTTTCTGTGCGCGCAAAAAATCATCCTGCGCGGCATCATCTTGCCGTCGTTCAAGTAACGGAAAGGGCCGTGGAATAAATTCCCGGCTACGGATACAAAGTCGGCCTCCGCCGACTGGATACCGCAAGCGAAAAGCCTTCCGATAAACCGGAAGGCTTTTCATTTTGTAGTGCGCGTATCACGCAAGCGTGTTGGAGCAGGCGGACTTTGTGTCTGGTAGCCGGGAATTTATTCCACGGCGTTGCCCTTTTTCTTGTCATCTTTTTCTTCCCACCATTTGGGGCCGCGCTCGCCCAGCGCCTCTTTGGCGGCTTGGACGCGCGCCCGCGCGTTTTCTTCGGCTTCGGCGTCCTTATGGCGGAGGGCCGCGCCGACATCGCGGCGGGCTTTCATCAAATCGCGCACCAATTTTTCCTTTTCTTCGGGCGGCAAGTTCGGGTTCGTCGCCCGCCACTTGCGCCCGTCAATGATGACATAATGCCCGTCGGGTGTCGGCTCAATAAATTTGCCTTTTGCAGTTTTCTCGACACTTTTTTCGCTCATGCCGGATTATTCCCGCGCGGAGGCTTGGGGTAACACATCGAACAATTCGCGTAGATCATTGATTTCGGCGAGCGGCGCGAAGTCGCCAGTTCCGTAGTGGGCGTCGGTTACGTCGCGCCATTGCTTGGTGTAAATCGTGGAAATTCCCATCTTGCCCGCGCCGATAATGTCGGCGTCCCAATCGTCGCCGATATGCACGACCTCGCCGGGCGGCGGGTTGCCGAGCAGTTCAAGGGCGGCCTCGAACAAGCGCGGGTGCGGCTTGATGACGCCTTCATCGGCGGATACGACGACGCCCGCAAGATAGGGCATCAAGCCGTCGCGTTCCAATGTGCGCCGGATGGGAGTGGAAATCGGGTAGTTGGAAATGACCGCGATTTTGTATTTTTCGGCAAGTCGCGCGAATAGGGCTGGCAGGTAGGGCGGCAAAACCATCGCTTGCACAAACGCCTCGGCATATACGTCGGTGCAGGCCGCGATTAAATCGGCGTCGCGGCCCGGATCGCGGTTTGGGGCAATCCGCGCAATCGTTTCGCCAAGCCGGGCGACAAAATCGTTTTCCTGTAAACTGGCCCGGTTTTCGCGGAACTGCCGGTCGCGGATTTCCAGATACACGGCGTGAAAATCGATAAATTCAAAAGGCGGCAACTGCGTTTGCAGATAGGCTGCGACGGCCTGCAAAATCGTCTGCATTTCGCGGGGCCGATGCGGAAACAGCGTGTCGGCAAAATCGAACGTCAAAGCGGAGAGGGGCATATTTTCCGTTATACCGCACACGTTAGAATGGATGGCTCAATCAAGTGCCGATTTGCCACAAAACAAGGTTGTTTTTAATGTCGCCGCTCGCTAAAAATTGCCCGTTTGGGGAAACCGCGAGGCCATGCACGGCGGTCGGGTGTTCTTTCAAAACGTCGGTACATGCGCCGTCGGGCAGGCTCCAAACGCGCACCGTGCCGTCGCGGCTGCCGGTGAAAAGGCGCTTGGCGTTTGGCGAGAAGGCAAGGCCGTAAACCTCGGAGGTGTGGCCCTTGAGAATGGGGCGCGGTTTTCCGGTTTGCGTTTCCCACAGCAGAACGTCGCCTTCCGGCCCGTCGCCGGTTGCAATGAGCGCGCCGTTTGGCGAGAAAACGATGCGGCTTTGGGCAGTTCCGTGCGGGCGCGGAAAGCGGCGCAGTTCGGTTTGCGTTTGCACGTTCCACAAACGCGCGTCGAAATTTTTTAGATAGTTTCCGGCGCTTTGCCCGCTTAACGACAGCAGCGTTTTTCCGTTGGGTGAAAACGCGACCGAGCAAACCCGATCACTGTGCGATAATTCGCCCGTTTGCCGACCCGTTCGCGCATTGAGCAAGCGAATTTCGCCACTTCGCTTGGCTTCTTCGCGGACGCCGCCGACTGCGAGCGTTACACCGTTTGGGGAAATTGCGAGAGAGCGTAATGTAAAGCCGCGTAGGGTAAGGCGGTTTTGCAGTTTTCCTGTGGCCGCTTCCCAAAACCAGATTTCGCTGCCCGCCGTATCGGTTATTGTTGCTTGTCCACAGCCCGCGCCCACGGTTTTCAAATCATGTGTCCAGAAAACCGAATCCACCCACGCGGGCACGGAAAACTGTCGAACCAAAACGCTGGACGGCATTTGCCGTATTTGCACAGTTCCTTGAAAATTGCCGTTTGGGTCGCGCGTAAAGCCGTCGACCAAAAGGTAGCGGCTGTCGGGCGAAAACGTGAGCGCGTTGGCGTAGAGGGGCACGCCGACATCAAGACGGGTCAACTTTTGTATGCGAACGGATTGAGGCGGAGCGGGTTGGTTTTGCAGCGGAGGGCGTTCCTTTACGGGTGACTGCTTTCCATATCGCCGCGCACTGACGCCGCGTTAAACGTGGGCCGTTTTTCGCTACGCAGCTGTGTGTTTTTGCGTTTCGGTCGGCGGGGCGCTGGCGAAGAGTTCGAGTATTTGTTGCGCCGCCGCTTGCACCGCATCTTCGCTCTCCGCAGACGCCGTGACGATTTGCGAGGTTTCGGCATCTTCCGGCTTCAACTGAACGGCTTCGCCGAGCAGGGCGATGGGCGATTTTTGCGCCGCGAACGCTTGCACGAACTGCTTGGCTTCGTCATGGGCGAGCAGCGTTTTGGTGCTTTCGATCCCGCCCGGCACGAGCAGAGCGTCGTATTCGTCGGCGCAGGCGTTGCTGAGGGGCTGGTCGATAAACAGTTCGCACTCGCCGGTTTCTTCGCTGCTGACGCGCGTGCCGACCGACGCGGAAATCAGCACGGTGCTGGCTCCCGCGTCGGTAAGCAGCATTCGTGTCGGCAAGAGTTGCGCGTCGCTGAAGCCGTCGGCGACCAAAACGGCGACTATTCTATTTTTGAGCGTTTGTTCCAAGAAGGGTGTCCTTAAATCGAGTCCGGGTCGGCGGCTTGCTGGGCTTCTTCCGGCTGCGACGAGCCGGTGCTGGCGATGGAATCCGCGCCCGCAAGCAGGTTTTCAATCACGGCTCCGACGCGGGCGGGCGTATCGCCCTGCGCTTTGAGAGCCGCTACGAGTTCCGCCAGATGCGGGCGCACGGCGCGGTACATATCCAAAAGCTCGCCCGATCCGGTCGCGCCCGCGCCTTCAATCGCGTCGAGGGCTTTCTCCACATCTTCCATAAACAACTCTTTCGTTAGCCAAAGGCGCTTTTGCCGCACTTTTGCCGGGGTTTGCTTTTCTTATACCCGCTTTTTCATTCGCTCCTTTTTCGACCGTTTTTGTCAGGACTTTACCGATAAAACCGGTTTTGCGGTCGAAGCATTCAGTTTTTATGCTCGGTTGGCGAGGGAAAGAGCATGATTGTGAGTGATAAGCCAAACGCTTCACCGCCAATGGTGACGAAATTATTAATAGTTAATAAAAGTGAAGAGAAAAAATTAGATAATCTCGTTTAACGTTTCCGATGCAATGGGCATAACACCACGAAAGCAGGCGCAGTTTTTATGGCAAAAATTTATTCGGACAGTGGCACGGAAAGCGGGCCGCATCCAGCCGCCGCTCCGCCCTCGTACGCCAAACTCGTTCCTTTTATCGTTGGGTTTCTTCTTCTCCTTTTGGCGATTGGCTTGTTCGTCCGGGCGCAGCGGCCCCAAACCGCAACGCCCAGCGCGTCAACCGGCGTAAGTGAAACCAGCGGAACGACGCGGGGCGCGGAACTAACCGCGCCGCGCGAAACGGGGGGGACTCCGATGAGCGCGCCTCCCGGCCCAAAAGGCGCGCGGGCGACAGGAAAATAACGGGACTTCATGCTAATTTTAGAAGCAAACGCCGCCCCGGTTCCTTTCAACGGCAAAGGGGGATGGGCGGGTACGCTCCAGCCCGCTCCTCTTCATGGTGACGAAGCCGAAGCCACCCTCCAGCTTCTCGCGCGGCCCGACGACGGCGGCTCGCCGCTCATCGTTCCCGCAGAACTTGTTGTGCGCCGTGGCGACGGCACGTATTTTTTGCCGCTTGGCCGTGACGAAGCGCAAGCGGCGTCTGCGGAGGGTGAAGCCCGCGTTATCCCGCTCGTGGAAGAAACGCTCGTGGTGGAAAAGCGCATGGTGGAAACCGGCACGGTGCGTGTCACCAAAACGGTGCGCGAAACGACCGAAACGGTAGAACAGACGCTCCTTCGGGAAGCCGTGCAGGTCAACCGGGTTCCCGTCAACCGCATCGTGGACGCTCCCGAAGCGGCCCGCAAAAACGAAAACGGAACGCTGATTATCCCCATCTACGAAGAAACGCTCGTGGTAGAAAAGCGGCTCGTTCTGAAAGAAGAGCTGCACATCACCATCGCGCAAACCGTGGAAACGAGCGCGCAAACCGTCACGCTTCGGCATGAAGACGCGCGCATCGAACGAATTCCCGCTCCGTTAAAGAGCGACGATAGACCCGCTTAATAAACGGCGGGCACAAAGAAAGACAGAAGTATCAATATGGCACAAACCGTAGTCGGTTTATTTGACGAATACGCGGACGCGCAAGCCGCCGTGAACGAACTCGCTCAGGCAGGTGTTCCCCAAAAAGACATCAGTATCGTCGCGTCCAACGCGCACGATCAGTTCGCGCAGGGCGCAAGCGGTCAAGTCGAGCATCGCGGTGTGGTGGGCGGCGTGGTAAAAGGGGCGACCGAAGGCGCAGTCGTCGGCGGTTTAACCGGTCTTGCCGCGAGCCTCGCCTTGTTTTTGATTCCGGGCATTGGGCCGGTCGTGGGCGCGGGCGCGCTTGCGGCAACGCTTTCCGGCGCAGGTTTGGGGGCGGTCGGCGGCGGCGCAATCGGCGGCTTGTCGCGGCTTGGCATTCCCCACGAAGAAGCCGGTTTGTATGCCGAAGGCGTACGCCGGGGCGGAACCCTCGTTACGGTTCACGCCGAAGATGGCATGGCGGACACCGTGGTATCGATTATCGACCGGCACAATCCGGTCGATATTGATCAGCGCGCCGATTATTATAAATCCACCGGTTACACGGGATATACCGAATCGGCTCCGGCCTATTCCGCCGACCAGATTGTTGCCGACCGCACGTCGTACAACACGTATGCCACCGCGTCGGCTCCTGTAACCGCAACCGCTCCCGTAACCGCGACGACCGCAACGGCATCCACTGCCGCAACGGCATCCACTGCCGCAACGGCATCCACTGCCGCAACGTCCTCCACGGTGAACACGGGCGAATCGGTCGCAATCCCGATTGTTGAAGAAGAGATTCAGGTCGGCAAGCGGGCGGTACAGCGGGGCGGGGCGCGTATTCACACGCGCGTCATCGAAACGCCCGTGGAGGAGCAGGTCACGCTCCGCGAAGAGCACGTATCGGTTGAGCGCACGTCGGTAAACCGCGCGGCAACGGCGGCGGATTTGGCGAACGCTTTTACCGAAGGCACGATTGAGATGACCGAACGGGGCGAGGAAGCGGTAGTTTCCAAGCAGGCCCGCGTGGTCGGCGAGGTCGTCGTCGGCAAGGAAGCGACCGAGCGGACGCAAACCATCACCGACACGGTGCGCCGCACCGACGTAGACGTGGAAGAGCTGGACGCGACAGCAACCGCGACCACAACGGGTACAACAACGGGTACAACAACCACGCCGCCGCGCAGCAACTACTAAAAATGCGCCCGGCCCGCCGATTTTTTGCGGCGGGCCGGGCCATGCGGCGTCAAGGAAGTTCAAACGATGAGTGATACAACGATTATCAAAGTGCAGTCCGATCAGTCCCCGCACGGTGCGCAAGGGCAAGTCTATTTGGCGAGCGGCAAAAATGTCGCCATGCGCCTGTGGAAAAAAGAAGCGCCGAACGACGATAAGCCGCCCGTCGCCCGCGATTACGAAACCGTGGGCTATGTGATCGAGGGCCGGGCCGAACTGCATAGCGAAGGCCAAATGGTCACCCTTGAACCCGGCGATTCGTGGGTCGTGCCAAAGGGCGCGTCGCACACCTATAAGATATTGGAGCCGTTCACCGCCGTCGAAGCGACGTATCCGCCTGCCCAAGTGCACGGGCGCGACGAGGAATAGTTCTGCAAAAAGCCCCCGGTTTCGGGGGCTTTTTCGTGCTCCGTTGCGGATTTTTCCTACACGGGCAGCGTTAGCGGAATTGCTCGCTTCGGGTAAACGAAAACCATGATGCTCAATCGCACTGCTTTAACTTTTGCCGTTTCCGCTGCCGCTTTTTCGGCGGCCTTTTTTTCGCCGTATGGCGTTTCCATCGCACGCGCGCAGGCCGTGACGCCAACGGCTCCGACCGACCAAGCCGTCGGTAAATTGGAAACCGTGGCGACGTTTTCCGGCCCGATGCTGACGGGCGTTACCGTATCGCAGACCGGGCGGATTTTTGTCAACTTTCCGCGTTGGGGCGACAAGGTTCCGTACACAGTCGCCGAGGTCAAAAACGGGCGAACGGTTCCGTTCCCGAACGCGCAAATTAACAGACTGAATAAGGCCAATCCGTCGAATAGTTTGGTGTGCGTCCAGTCCGTGGTCGTTGATCCGAAAAATCGCTTGTGGATTTTAGACCCCGCCGCCCCGATGCTTGGCCCCGCGCTGCCCAAAGGCCCGAAACTTTTGTGCGTGGATTTGGCGACCAACAAAGTCACCAAGAATTTTGTGTTTGACGCATCGGTCGTGCCGTCCACGTCATACTTGAACGACATTCGCTTCGATTTGCGGAAGGGAACGCAGGGCGTCGCTTACATCACGGATTCGGGTGCGAAGGGGCCGGGCGGCATCATCGTCGTGGATTTGGCGAGCGGTAAAGCGCGGCGGTTGCTCGCCAATCATCCGTCCGTCAATGCCGTGCCCAAGTTTTTGCCGTCGGTCGAGGGGCAAACCTTGATGCAGCGCAAAAAGAATCAGGCTCCGCAATACGTGGCGCTTAAATCCGACGGCATCGCCATCAGCGCGGACGGGGCGCGGCTCTTCTATTGCCCGCTCGCGTCCCGTCATTTGTACAGCGTGCCCACATCGGTTTTGCTGGACGAGTCCAAATCCGCCGACGAAGTCGGCAAAGCGGTTGTCGATCACGGCGAAAAAGGCAGCGGCAGCGATGGCTTGGAGCAGGACAACAAGGGGCGCATCTATGCCACAATGTACGAGCAAAACGCGATTGAGCGGCGCTTGCCCAGCGGAATGTACCAAACCATCGTTCACGATCCGCGCGTTTTGTGGCCGGACACGATGAGCATTTCGGGCAACTATCTGTACTTCACCGCGAACCAACTGCACCGGCAAAAAGACTACCACAACGGGCGCGACTTGCGCGTCAAGCCGTACTCGCTGTTCCGCGTGAAAATCGACGCCGGGCCGGTTTTATTGAAGTAAATCGTTAATCGTCCATGCGGCGCACGGGGTAGCCGTGGGTTTCAAGAACAGCTATTAGCTGCGCGATATGCTCTTCGCCGCGCACCTCGACCAGCATTTCGACGCCCGTACGTCCATACGCGACGTGCGGGCTGATGCGGTTGTGCGTGACTTCCATGACGCTCGCGCCCACCTCGGCAACCACGTCCAAAAGTCCAGCAAGGCCGCCCGGTTTGTCCGAACACGATGTGAAAAAGTGGAAATACCGCTGGGCGCGAATCATGCCGCGCTCGATTAGATCGGCAAGCAGTTTCACGTCGATATTGCCGCCGCACAAAATAACGGCGGTTTTGCCGGTCGCAAGGCCCGGATGCTCCATCAAGGCGGCAAGTCCTGCTGCGCCCGACGGCTCGACCACAACTTTCATCCGCGACAACAGCAAAATAATCGCCCGCGCGATACTTTCGTCGGACACGGTCACAATGTCGTCGGCGTATTCGTGGATGTAGTTCCATGTGCGCGGGCTGGGCGATTTGATGGCGATACCATCGGCAATCGTTTCGCAGGCGTTGGCGCGCGGCATAAGATGCCCGCTGCGAAACGACTGCGCGGCGCTGTCCGCGCCCTCGGCCTGCACGCCGATAATGCGGCAGTTCGGGCGGGCCGCTTTGACTGCAATCGAAACCCCGCTGAACAAGCCGCCGCCGCCGACGGGAATGACGACGGTATCCACGTCCGGCAAGTCTTCCAACAACTCCATGCCGAGCGAGCCTTGCCCGGTAATCACGGCATCGTCGTCGTAGGCGGACACGAACACGGCCCCGGTTTGGCGCGCGTTCGCTTTGGCGGCATCAACGGCCTCGTCGAAGTTGCCGCCCTCCAAAACCACGGTTGCGCCGTAGTTTTCGGTCGCCTCGATTTTGGCAAGCGACGCGAAACGCGGCATATACACGGTCGCTTTGACCCCAGCCTCGCGGGCCGAAAGCGCGACACCCTGCGCGTGATTTCCCGCCGACGCGGTGACAACGCCTTTGGCGCGTTCTTCGTCGGTTAGCGTTGCCATGCGCCACGTTCCGCCACGAATTTTGAACGAGCCGGTGCGCTGCAAGTTTTCCATTTTAAGGAACAGTTGCCCCGGCTCCAAATGCGCGGCAAGCGCGACGCTCGCCGACGTAAACAGCGGGGTATGCCGCACGCTTTTCCGCACGGTCGGGTAGGCGTCGGCAATCGTTTGTGCCGTCACAACGGCGGGCGGGGTTTCGTCAGGCAGCATGGAAAACCGTTTAACGCTTCACCGGAAAAATCCTGCCTGCAAACAGAACTGCGCGGCAAATCGGGTATTATGACTACTAAAATAGTCTTATAAAAATTATGGAAACCAAACCCCTTCACCCTATGAATTTGTTGCTGATGATTCTGTTTACCGGTGGGTATTTCCCGGCGGTTTTCATTGGTGCGCGACAGCCGAAACCAACGCAACCCGCTACGATTGCGCCAACGGTTACGCCAAAAATTCCTTCCTTGCCGCCGCTTGTGCGAACCAAGTCGGGCAAATTCCGTATTGTCGCGTTGCCCGCGCAATTTACGGTTTGCGGCGTCAACAACAAAGGTGAAATTGCCGGAACATGGCTTCTCGACACCGAAAAATCCCGCGCCGCCTTGTGGCGCAAGGGAGCGGTGCGCATTTTTTCCACATTCGACAAAGAGCCTGCCCACGGCGCGGCCCTTAATGATGCTTCACAGATCGCGGGAAGTTTCGGCAGTACGAGGTCGGGAGCATTTACGGTTTGGACAGGCGATGTCGTCGTTTGGCAAAGCGCCGCAAACCGTTCGGTGTCGCACTTCGTAGGGCATTTGCCGGAGTTGTCGTTAGCCGAAGCACACGCTGTAAACGGGCGCGGGCACGTCGTGGGTTCCTCCCAGCCTTCGTCCATTCAGGAAAGGGGGCCGGAACTTGCCGTGGAGAATGTATCGAAAACGGTTTCTGCTTTCTTTTCGGACGGCGACAAAATGACCGACTTAGGCAACGGAACGGCCTACGGAATCAACGACCGAGAGCAAATCACCGGAACCCGCGACGGAAAAATCGTACTATGGCAGGAAAAAGAAACCCTTGTTCTTGGGACGGGCGAAGGCCGGGCCATCAACAACCGCAGTCAAATCGTGGGAAGTTCAACGTTCAAGAACGCGCGCCCTCACGCGATGCTGTGGGAGCGCGGCGTCATCAGCGATTTAGGCTTACTGCCCGGCACGATTGAAAGTGAAGCCGTTAGTATTAACGACCGTGGGCAAGTTGTCGGCAACGGTTCCGACCCTCACGACAACAAAAAGCGGCGGGCGTTTTTATGGCAGAACGGCGCGATGGTTGATTTGAACGCGCTTATTCCAAAACGCTCGGGCTGGGTTTTGCGCGAAGCCCGCAGTATCAACAACAAAGGCCAAATCGTCGGCAGTGGTACGTTGAATGGCAAAGAACGCTCGTTTCTGATGACGCCGCGCTGATTATGGAAACAAAGTCGCTTTATCCCGCCGAACTGGTGCTGCTGATTATCGGATTGATCGCCGGTTTGTATGTGCTTGCCATTTTGGTTAGTCCGCCGCATCCAGCGGATACGGCGGCAGCCGTGCGCGTTTCCACCCCAAAGCCGGTGCGTTTGCCGCCGCTCGTCGCCGCGCCCGTGCATCTTCCGTTTCTTATCCGAACCGCCGAACCGCCCCGATACCATATAACCGCTTTGCCCGCTGATTTCGTCGTGTCCGGCCTGAACAACAAGGGCGAATTGGTGGGAACGAGCGAGCCTGCGAAAATACAAATCGGAGCGGTAGTATGGGCGCGCGGAAAATACCGTAGCCTTCCAACAGTGGATAGTTTTTCTGAACACAAAGGCTTGTGCATTACCGACGCCTCCCTTGTCGGTGGCACGGCGTCGCGCGCGTCGTCCGGGGCGTACACATTTTTTGAGGAAACCGTGGTTTTGTGGGACGCTCGCGCGAAAAAGCCCGTGCCTCACGATGTCGGTTCGGGCAGCCTTTCGGTCGCCACCCTTTCCGCTTTGAACGCGCGCGGACAGGCTGTCGGCTGGTCGTCGCCCGGCTCGATGTTTGAAGTCGAAGGCGCGGGAACGGAAAATGAAAACAAAATGCCCCGCGCTTTCTTTTGGGACGGCAGAAACTTTCTCGACTTGGGAAGCGGCTATGCCTGCGGCATCAATGCGCGGGGACAAGTCGTCGGGGCACAAAATGGAAAAATCGTTTTGTGGCAGGAGAGCGAAAGGCGTATTCTATGCGACGGGGACGGATACGCCATCAACAACCGGGGGCAAATCGTGGGCATATCCGATTTCGGACGCCGTTTCAAGGTTTCTTATATGGCCCCCGGTCAGCGAGGAATAGATAATCCAAATCCACCAAACGAGCGCAAAACGTTTTATTACCCGTTAACCCATGCCCTTTTGTACGACAAAGAAAAGCCGCAGGATTTGGGCGTTTTGCCCGGCCAGTATTTCAGTCGCGCGACCGCGCTCAACGACCGGGGCCAAGTCGTCGGCGTGTGTACGCGGCAAAACGACTATCAGTTCGACTTCGACAAACGACAAAACAGGGCTTTTTTATGGCAGGCGGGCCGTATGATTGCTTTGAACGCCCTTTTGCCCAAAAATTCCGGCTGGAATTTGTTTGATGTAAAGGCGATCAACAATCGCGGACAAATCGTTGGCATTGGGGCGCTGCATGGCAAGGAGCGCTCGTACCTGCTCACACCGCAGTAATGGTGCGTTTTTCGCCGCGCAGAACGCAAACAAGCGGGCCGGAAACGTTTCTGCTCCGGCCCCCTTGTTTATATGATGCTGCTACCGTTCCTACCGCACGCCGTGCCGATACAGGAACGAACGTTTGGGAAGGGCTTTGCCAAAGGCGGGGCCGATTCGCCCGAACGTCGTGACGCCGCGTCCCGGCGGATAGTTCGTGCCGTTCACGGTCGCCGAGGCCAGTTCGTTGGTTCCGTCGAACGTGTCGGTGTAGATAAACGGATTGCCGTTTGGATCCGTGCCCGGGTTGTTCTGCGTGACGTTATGGAACACGGCTTTGATGCGCCCCACGTATTTGGAAAAGTATAAATCCGCCGAATCGCTGTTGGGCTGCGCCGGTGTGCCGCCACTTGCGGGCAGAGTGTATGTGGATTCCGAACGAAGGTGAGCAACGCTCGAATACGTTCCGGCAGCGACCGTAACCGTTTCGATGCCGACAAACGTGAGTTTATCCTGCTCGGCATAACTGTACTGGTTTGATACCGCGCCGTTTGCGTCGTAGTCCGTTTCGTAATCGGTATACGACGTGCTCGCGCTCTGCCCCGGGGAAAGCGTGTAGGGAATGAACGTGTTGCCCTCGTACCGTGTGCTCGATGTCACCGCGCCCGTAATGCTGGACAGGTCGTCGCTTCCGTAGTCGGCGCGTCCGCTCGCGTTTTCCACATAGTAAACGTAACTTACCACCTTGCCGTTTGCGGAATTGATGACTTCTTCCCGCGTCACCGTTTTGCTGCCGGAAACGGGGAGGTTAATCGTGACGGTCGTTTTTTGACCGGTGTTGGGGACTCCAAATATATCAAGCGGGCCTTTGATGGTGTTTTGACCGCTGCTCGAATCGCTGTCGCCGTTCGGGTCGGGGCTTAACGTGGTCGTACTCGTGTACTTAAAGTTGAACGTATCGTTTACGCTGGAAGAAAAGGCGTTGTAGTACTCGCCCAGCGTTCCGCTGCCCGAACCCGGCCCGGTGGTCGGCGACGGCGTCGGATTCGGGGTTGGGTTTCCGCTCGGTGTGGGATTGGGTGTGGCCGAACCGGACGGGGAGGGCGATGCGCCCGGGGAACCGGAGGCGGAAGGATTGGGCGACGGCGTCGCGCCCAGTCCACGAAGCGCGGCATTGACGCTTTGCCCGGCGACAGTCAGGGTCAGGTTTCCATCGCTATTTCCCGAAGGCAAGGTTCCTGTTGCCGTAACGGGATCGCCGCTCGCGCGGGTTGCCGTATCGGTTGCGGCACTGGTTGCTGCCGCCCGCGTAAGATTGCCACGCAGCGTAAACGCGCCGGTCGCGGGCGTCACGGTTCCCGTCAAACCGACGGTGTCAGTTGGGTTCGTGAGTTTCAAAACCCCGGCGACGGTGTTACCAGAGGAAACTTGCAGCGCGAGCGAGCCGGTTCTCCCGTCTGAGAGCGCGATATTGTCCACGGTATACGAGCGTCCCGCGTAGCTTGCGCTCGCTCCGCTTGCCGCCGTCACAGGCGCGGGCGTGTTGTTTGCCCCGCCGCTGCCGCAGCCGGTAAGTGCGCCCGCGCCGCCAAGAGCCACAACCGACAAGCAAAATGCCGTGGCGAGAAATTGTGGGTTTTCCGAAAAAGTACGCATGAGTTCGGCCTTTCAGGAGCGGGTTGAGAAGTGTGCCTGCGCCCCAATGACCGAACTATATCCGCCGTGCATTACACAACCATTACAAAATGCACGGGTTTCTGATGTTTATTTCGCGTTTATTTCGACGGCGGGCACGGTTCACCGTCGCCTGCGTTCCCGCGCAAAAGCGGGCCGTGCCAGCGAACCAAACCGCCGCGCATCGTAGCGACATCATGGAAGCCGTGGTGCGCCAAAAACTCGGCGGCGGTTTCCGAGCGGATGCCGTGCTCGCAAATGCAAATCGTGGACCGCGACGGATCGAGTTCACCCACGCGCGCGGCGAGTTCCTGCACGGGCAGCAAAAGCGAACCCGGAATGCGGTGACAGTCCCATTCGCGTGGCGTTCGCACATCGAGAAGCAAAACGTTCCCCAACTGCGGCAGCAAGCCCGCGACGTGCGACGGCGACACGATTTTGTAGCCGTCCGCCGTATGAGAGTGCGGCGTGTGCGCCGCGTTCGCTGCGCCACTTGCGCGTTTAGTAGCCGTGTCCAACATACGCCCCCAGCCATCCGGCATAACCGATAATCAAAGTTGCCGCGATAAGTAATACGAGATACGTGGCGTGTTCCGCCGATTTCATGCCCGCTTTTTCACGCCCGACGCGCCACGCGGCCAGCAGTATCAACACGCCGCCGCCGACCAGCGACACATTGCGGTGCAAAACCACGTGATCCGATACGTCCGCTCCGTGCGGCGTGAAACCGAACCAGCCCAAAAAGCCGGTCAAGCCCGATAAAATCGCGGGAACCGACAAAAGCGCAGCCGTGAAAATCGCCCAAAATCCGACGATGCGCCACGCGGGCTTTTTGAACATGACCGCGCCCAATTCAAACAAAACGGCCACAATCACGAGTGCAATCGGGAAATGGCTGGACGCCCCGTGGACGTGCTGCCATAGTTTTAAGGGGTCTTCTTCGCCGGGGTTCAAAAATGTAGTGTCCTCTGCTGTATCAAACTATCGAATTAAATGTTTCAAAGAGTATTGTATCAAACGGTTTGCACGGTTTCGGCCAAGCGAAAAAACGTACTCGCTTCTACTTTCATCATTGCACCATTTTACGTTAGGAAGGAAGACGCGCGCCAAACAGCTAAGTTCACAAAAACAAGGGGGAAAATATGCCTGACATTTTATGGAATCCGCTCGTTCGGCAAGAGCGCGAAGCCGATACTCTTTTCCTTTTCGATGCCGATGAACAAAAAAACATTCCGCCCGACAAAGGCGGCTTTCTTCAATCCAATAGTTACCGCCGCTCCATTTTACCGTGGGGCGATTGCGTAAAAATAATCCCCGGCAGGTTTCGTTCGGGCGTCGCCTCGATACACCTTGATTATCACGGCGCAATATTCATGCCAAGCGACGGTCTGCTTCCCGCAAACGAATGGACAATCGAGTTTTGGCTCAAACATGACGCCGATTATCCGGGAAACCCCAACGTCGTTCCTATGGAATGGGTATTCGGAGATCGTGGCAGACTGCGCTTTACCACGTCGCCCGGCAATGTGGGTTTAGAATATGTCCATTACCAAACCCCGAACGCAACTCCGTACGAAGTTCGCATAGAAACCAATACGCGCGCCAGTTTGTGGGCAGGCGGGGCTTGGGTATCTATCGCCGCGACGCTGAAAAACAAAACGCTCACCCTGTTTATCAATGGCGCGACGGCGGCGCAGACAAGCGGTGTAGCCCATGCGCGAATCCACGGCTGCCAAGCAATCCACGACGGTTTTTGGATGGTTGGTTCCCGTTTCTTTTCGTCGGCGGGAATTCATGTGTCCGATTTGAGAATTTCTCGCTTCGCCCGCGTGCCTAACCAAAGCGTCACGCTTCCTGCCCTGCCTACGCTGACGATAAATGGGGCCGCAACGGGAAAGATAGTGAATTATACGCTTCTCGGTGCGCTTCATTCGGTCGGTAATACCCGTACCGAGGAACTCACCCAGGACTCTTTGCGTGTGTTTCGCACGGATAAACTAATAAATTCCACGCCAATCGTCGCTGGGCAACCCGATGCCGAGCATCCGACGCCGGGAGTCAGCGGTTTATATTCCTATGATTGGCAAGTCGTTGATCGAACGCTGGCCTATTATGCTCGGCTGAACGCGATTCCCTATATTAGTATCGACTCGACGCCACAAATCCTCGGCGGAGCAACCCCGCCCTATTCAGGAATGCAGTTAGCGACGTATATTGCACGTTTTGCGGACTACAACAAAGAGGTGCCTAACGATTTTGACGCATTCGCTACCATCGTATACGATTTGGTTCACTATTGTGTCGTCGAAAAAAATGCGCCGATTACTTATTGGGGTTTTTGGAACGAGCCGGACTACTATTTGTATTGGGGTGGAACGCGAGCGCAGTTTTTCGATTTGTACGCTTTGTGCGCCCGCGCCGTCAAGCGGGTTTCGCCCCATCTCAAAATCGGCGGGCCGGAAGTCGGAACGCTTGACTGGGTCGAGAACTTTCTCGAATACTGCGGCACAAACAATGTGCCCGTCGATTTCATATCCTTCCATTTTTATATGGGAGATTTAGGCGATTTTGCCTTTGCCCCCACATATTTTGCCGAATATGCCCGTAACCACGGCATTTCCAATCCCATCGAATTTATCAACGGAGAATGCTGCTGGGAAGTGTACAACTTTCCGGGCGGGCCTTTACCGCCGTTTAGCTCGCTCAACTATTTCGTCAACGATTGGCATGCCGCATGGATCGGCACGGCACTGCTGCAGGAGCAGGCGTCGGACGTCGTATATCACATCTATACGAACGGCGTAAGCGACGGCGGATATGGTTTTGATGCAACCGGCTTGGTTTCTTCCGAGCATTCGTGGGCGAACAACAACGTGTTCCGCTTGTGGGCAAAGATGCAGCCGCGCATACTGCAAAGCGATTTTGCCGGAGGAGGCGATATGCACGCGCTGGCTTCGCGGGCCGCGAGCGGCGACGACTTAACCGTTTTTATGTCCCGTTTACGCTTCGCCCCCGAGGCCGCAGCGCCCGTTCTCGTGCAATCCGGAGCGGCGTTTTACCGCTACGCGCGCGTTCGGCATTACGTCGTGGACGATATGCACTCTAATTATTTCGACTCGGGCGCGGATCACGCCGAACTGGAAATGGTGGAAACGCTTTGGGCCGAACCCGGCGGCGGCGTTCGTTTTAGCTTGCGCGCGCGCTCCGTCCATCTGCTCGCGTGGGAGATCGATGGCCTCATGCCCGTCAACGTGACCGCGAGCGTCACCGTGACGCGGGGCGGCCTACGCTACGACCGCCCGACGGGGCGCTATTTACAGCAAATTACGTTGGCCAACAAGGGCGCAAGTCCGCTCGCCGCTCCGCCGGATAATGGCCCTCCGCTCCTTACCCTTACGCTTTCCGGCTTGGGAAACGGCGTCGCGCTGGCGAACGCGACCGGAACCACCAGTGCGCTGCCTCCCGGTATTTCGGTAGGAATCCCGTATATCGACGTCCCGCTTCCCACCACCGGACTTGCGCTGGGTGCGAGCGTGTCGGTTGTTTTGCAGTTTTCCGGCACGAATACCGCCGGTATGAATTTTTCCGCTGCGATTTGGGCGGGGCCGGGAAAACGCGCATGACCTCGTCACTCGCGCGATTTAATGTCGCGTTTTTGCTGCTGTGCGTTTTCTTGAGCACTTTGCTTTCTCGTCCCTGCGTGGCGGCAACCGATACGGCTTTCCACGTCCGTTTGGATATTTCGCCGCTGAGTGGATTGGGGCTTTTCAATGCCGAATTTCAACTTATAGACGGATCGGGAACCGGCAACAACAGTCTCGTCACGATCAAAAAAGTGGAACTGACGAACGCTATGCTGGGCGCGGTTTTGCCGCCTCGTATAGGAAACGCAGACGGCGATCTAAGCAGCGCGCTGGTTTTGCGCGATGGGCCGATGGATGCGACAGCGGATTTCGCGCAGGGATTTTCCGTAATTGACGCCACCCAGCCCGCTTTTTTTGATTTTGACGTTACCTTGACGTATGATGCTTTGGAACCATCTGCCACGTTTGATAATTTTTCGTTCCTTTTGCTCAATGAAGACGGCAGTCAAACCCTGCCCACCGACGGGCCGACGGGCGGAGAAGTGGCCGCCGCATTGTTTGATCGAGCGACCCCGCAATTATCGGGCTACGCATCAGCGCAGGGCAGCAATCCTTTTTTAACCGCGCCGACAATCACACCGCTCAACAATACGCCCGAACCCGCAAGTGTGCTGTATCTCGCTTTTTCGAGCGTCTTATCCGGTGTCGGGACGATGCGGGTGTGGCGCGGTAAAATAAATAGCCGAAATAAAAGTGTGCGAT
>CAXTBP010000111.1:0-18022 GCA_964241985.1 uncultured Armatimonadaceae bacterium
CGCCAACGGGGTTCGTCGGGGTTGCTTCCGTTGCCGGATGCTCCGGGTCGGTCGCGCCGTACACATAGCCGGACGACGCCAACTGAACGCGGCAGTGGCGGCCCGCGTCTTGGAGCAATTCCAAAAGGGCGACCGTCGCATCCACATTCACGGAAAAAATGCGGGCCGTGTCGCCGCCGGACGCGGACGCAAACCCCGCCAAATGAAAGACATGGTCGGGTTGCGCCGCGCCGATAACGCCGCGCATGGCGGTTTTATCGGTCACGTCGCAGTCCAAGACCCGAAGCGCGGGCACGTGCGGAGACGCAAACGCCGGGGCCTGCCCGTGGGCCGTGCCCCAGATTTGCGCGTCGGGGTAGGCGCGAAACAGTTCCTCGGCGAGCCAGCCGCCGACAAAACCCGTCGCCCCGGTAATCAGTATCCGCACGTGTCTGTCCTTTGCCTCTCGTTTACCGGTTTGCCGCTGCGGCGACCGGGGCAAGTCGGTTCATATCGGCGTCCACCATCATGTGAACGAGCGACGTGAACGACGTTTCGGGAACCCAGCCCAGTTTTTCTTTGGCTTTGGCCGGGTCGCCGATCAGCAAATCCACCTCGGCGGGGCGAATAAAGGCGGGGTCAATCTTGACATACTGTTCCCAGTCCAGCCCGACGCGTCCAAAGGCCACTTCGACCAGTTCCTTGACGGTGTGCGTTTCGCCGGTTGCGACCACGTAATCGTCGGGCGTGTCTTGCTGCAGCATCCGCCACATGGCGTCCACATAGTCGCCTGCGAAGCCCCAGTCGCGCTTGGCGTCTAAGTTTCCCATGCGAAGCTCGCTCGCCAGTCCCAGTTTGATGCGGGCGACACCGTCGGTAACTTTGCGCGTCACGAATTCCAAACCGCGCCGGGGCGATTCATGGTTGAACAAAATACCGGACACGGCGAACAAGCCGTAGGATTCGCGGTAGTTGACCGTGATGTAGTGCCCGTACACTTTGGCGACACCGTAGGGCGAGCGCGGATAAAACGGCGTTTCTTCGCGCTGCGGCACTTCGAGCACCTTGCCGTACATTTCGCTCGACGAGGCTTGATAAAACCGGATGGCGGGATTGACGGCCCGCACGGCTTCGAGCACTTTGGTCACGCCAAGCGCGGTAAATTCCGCCGTCAGAACCGGTTGCGCCCATGACGTTGGCACGAATGATTGCGCGGCGAGGTTGTAGACTTCGCTCGGGCTGGCTTTGCGAATGGCTTCAATCAGCGAATACTGATCAAGCAAGTCGGCCTGAATTAACGTCACGCGGCCCGTCAAGTGCGCAATACGCTCGAAACTTTCGGTCGAAGCGCGGCGCACGATGCCGTACACCGTGTAGCCTTTACTTAAAAGCAGTTCGGCGAGGTACGAGCCGTCCTGTCCGGTAATACCCGTAATCAAAGCGCATTTTTGCGGCGTGGAAGCAGCGGTGTCCATAGCTATTAAAAAACTCCTGAAATCTTTTCTGTTTAAGATAATACAACTAAATGGATTCGGCAAACAGCGGCTCGTATTTTTTGAAAACCGCGAACCCGGCGAAAAATACACCGACCGAAATAACGGCGGCGACCAGCAAATACGGCCACAGTTCCCAGACCGAACCGGACTGCGGGAACGTCGCGCGACGTGATGCTTCGACAAACACCGCCATTGGGTTTAACAGATAAATTTTGTAAGGCAGGCCGCGTGGTACGAGATCCAGCCCGTACATATTGGGAACCAAAAACGCGCCCAAATTAAGCGCAAGCTGCACCAAATAGCGCACGTCGCGGTAAAACAGGTTGGCGCACGCGCACAGCATTCCGATCCCCATTGTGAAAAGCATCGTCAACGCAAGGATGGGAATTACCAGTACAATGTCCATCGACGGTGCGGCCACGACACCGAACGACGGCACGAAATACACAAAGAGTAAAAGCGGAAGCAAACCAACTAAGCCAAAGCCATAATCCGCCAACTTACTTAAAACGGCGGAAACGGGAAACACTTCGCGGGGAAAATAGACTTTGGTGATAAGGGACATGTGCGCGACAAGCCCTTCGGTCGCCGAAGCGAGGCCGGTCACAAATAAATTCCACAACAAAAGCCCGTAGTAGGAGTGGATGAGGAAGGGTAAACCCGGCAGTCCATTTGCCCCGGGCAGAATTCGCTTAAAAAATACATTGCCAACGAGGGCATAGATGATCGCAAATATGAGGGGGTTGAGGAACGCCCACGCATAGCCGAGAATCGACTGCTTGTAACGGGTTTTTATATCCCGCACGACGAGGTTTAGAACCAAGTCGCGGTGGGTGGTGGCACTTGCAACAACGGACACGAAGCGAACAAACTCCTGAGCCAAAATGCGCGGCGCTCAGGCGTAGCCGCGCGAAAAATTGGCAGTCCCCATTATATCCTACTTTTGCGCGGCCTTATGTTCGCTGCTGAAGACCTCTTCATAGATTGGATTTGGGAACGGGGCGTCGTAGGGTTCGTCGCCGTCCAAGCCGAGCGCGAAATAAATCGTCGCAAGCTGCCCGTTCTTGTAAATGCAGTTTTGTATGATGTGCGCGATAAAGGCCCGCACGTTCATTTCGCTGTCGTTGAACTGCGAGCGGGGCGCGTCCATTTGCGCGGGCGTCAAGGCGCGGAGCATCGTATCCCAGTTTTGGATTTCGTCCATCAGTGCGTCGCAGGCCGCGTTCGGTTCGCGCGGTAAATCCGGCACACGATCATGAAGCGAGGCGTCCGCCTCGTTTATGTGCGCCCGGTCGCAAATCAGCCATTGGTAGGCATGGGTCGCCAAAATGCGCGGCGTCGGGGCGGGCGGGGCGGGCGCGTAATCCCATTTGTCTTCGGGCATTTGCCGCAAACGGTGGGCCATTTGGCGCAGATGCCCGCATAAAATATCGGCGTACACTTCGTTTTCGCTGCGTAGATTCCACGACATGCGTTTGGCTTTCGTTGGCGCGGTTTGGAATTGACACTGCTTGCGCGCCGTGCTACACTTTCGCCGTGCCCGAACCAATTCCTTCCCACGTTTTGTCCGCCCCGCTTTCGTCGTTTGGCGTGTATATTTTCGATCTGGACGGCGTACTGTACCGGGGCAGCGAAGCCGTGGATGGCGCAGCCGAAAGTTTGACCGCGCTTCGCGCCCGTGCGGACAAGCCTAAACTGTTTTTTTTGACCAATAACTCGTCGCAGCCACGCCGCGAGTATGTGGAAAAATTAACCTTGATGGGCATGGTTTGCTCAGAAGATGAAATGGTCACGTCCTCATCGGCGACCGGGTACTATTTGAACTACATTTTGCAGGCCGAACCGGGGCGCACGATTTTGTGCGTGGGCGGCGAAGGCATCCGCGACGAAATGCGGCGGGCGGGCTACACCGTCGTTCGCACGGACGAACCCGAAGACGAAAATCAGCACATTGATTTCGTTGTCGCGGGCATGGATCGCAACTTCAACTACCAAACCTTGTTTCGCGCCCAACAAGCCATTTTGCGCGGCGCGACGTTCTTAGCGACGAACCGCGACGGGCAGTACCCGATTGAAGGCGGGCGCGTCACGCCGGGCGGTGGCGCGATGGTCGCGGCGATTGAAGCCTGCACGGACACGACGCCGGTCGTTATCGGCAAACCCGAACCCTTAGGCTTGCAGGCGGTTTTGCAGATGGCCGGGTGCGCCCCGCACGAAGCTCTGTTCGTCGGCGACCGTTTGGACACCGACGTATTGTGCGGCAACCGCGTCGGCGTCCCGACCGCGCTCGTTTTGACCGGCGTCACCAGCGAAGTGAAAGCCCTTGACGCAACCGGCGACATGAAACCGGGCCGCATTATCCACACCCTCCGCGACTTGCTGTAAACCGAAATATATTGCGGAACAGGGCGCAGCGAATTGTCAGTAAGTGAACAACTTCGCGCCGAATGCCTCAGGGTCAAAACCAACAGGCCAAACGGTGTCTGCGGTGTAGGTTGCCCCGTACATAAGTACGCCTGTCAAGTTCGCCTCGTTGAAAGAGGTTATTTCAAGACGTGCCCCTCGAAGGTCGGCATTGTGCATATTCGCGCCCACAAATGAACCATGCAAACGTATTTCGGGCAGAACACGGTTCAAACGTGATTCGCGCCCACAAATGAACTGCCGGACAAAACAGTGTTGCAAAAATTTGCGCCGGACAGGTTCGCGCCGTCAAAGTAAGAATTCTCCACTGAGGCGTCGCTAAGGTCGGCGTGCGACAGGTCGGCGTTTCGCGCGTTTATATTGCGGGCGTCGGTGTTCTTCAAGATTGCGCCGCGCAAATTTGCCCCGTCCAGCAGGGCACGGTGCAAGTCTTGCCCGGTAAAATCCGCATTTTCCAACGTATCCACGTCAACCGTTATCGTTTTGTTGCGGTTCTCGGTTTTGATAATTATCACGTTTTTGCCTTTGCCTTTTGCAGATCACCCTTCGGGCGTATCCAGCAGGCTTTGCAGGCGGGTCGCAAGTTCCGTCGGGTAGCGGGCGGGCCACGTTTCGTCCAATAAACCCACATCAATCAAATCGCGCAGATGCGTTTTGTCTTTGTCGCGGAAGGCGGTTAGTTTGATTTGCACGAGCGCGGGCAGGGTCAAAACGCGGAACTCGTCGGCGGTTTGCGTTTGGGTCAAGTCGGGGTTATTGAGCAGTTCGTGTGGTTTGACTTTTTCGCCTGCCCACACGATGTGAACGGCGTCGCGGGCTTTGGCTTCCGGGCCGTCGAGAAACACGTCCAATCCGCCGATGTGTCGATAGGTAAAACCGGCTCTTTCCAGCGCGGCTTTTGCGGACGCGAACGCTTGGCGATCAAGCAAAATATCCACGTTGGGCGTGTTGCGAACGGCGGCCTCGTCCACGGTTGTTACCCAAGCGGCGACGGCGTTTCCCCCGGCAACCGCATAATCCACGCGGGCGTTTTCCAATGCCTGCGTTGCCCGAAGCAAACGCTCGCGCACTTTTTCCACCGCCGACACCATCCTGTCCAATGAAAATACCGGGGCGTAAGCGGCAATAGGTGGCAAGGTTTCCGTCGGCATACTCAAAGTTTGCCTATGCCGCGCTCGCTTTCCTCCTTCCCTGACACAAAGCCCGTTCGTGCGCGGTACAATGAAAACCGATATGGCAGCACCTGCGGCGACCGCCGAACCAGTAACGAAAACCCAAACCAAACTTACGACCGGGCGACGGGCCGCCCGTGAACTCGCGCTCCGCGTTTTGTATTCCGTCGATGTGGGGCATCAACCCGTCGAGGAAGCCCTTCAGGAAACCCTCGACGCCAACGCGCTCGACGACAAAGCAAGCGAGTTCTGCCGCCTTTTAGTGGGCGGAACCGTGAAAAGCAAGCGCGAAATTGACGCGACGATTGACCGCATCGCCGTCGGATTTCCGACCGACCGCCAAACGGCGGTGGATCGCAACATTTTGCGCCTTTCGGCTGCCGAAATTTTGTTCCATGTGTCCGACGCGCCACCCGGCGCGGTCGTCAATGAAGCCGTGGAACTTGCGAAAAAATACTCCACGGGCGAGTCGGGCAAATTCGTCAACGGCGTTTTAGGAACGCTCGTGCGCGAAGTCGAGGAAGCGGCGGCGAACCAACCGGCAGAAAACGAACAAGAAGCGGAACCGAACGATGCCTGAACCGCTGCTTTTAGATGGAACCGCGACGTCGAAAACGCTCCGCGACGAAGTTGCTATTCGCGTTCGCGCGCTCAAAGAAAAGGGCGTGACGCCCGGCTTGGCCGCCGTGCTTGCAGGCGATAATCCCGCCTCCGTTACCTATGTGAAGATGAAGCGGCGGGCCTGCGACAAAGCGGGTATCGCGTCGATGTCTCGTGAGTTCGGGCCGGATGCGACCGAGGCCGATGTGATGGCCGCCGTGCAGGAACTCAACGCCGACCCGTCCGTTCACGGCATTTTGGTACAGCATCCTCTGCCGCCCGGCATGGACGAATACGCGATTTTAGCCGCCGTCGCCCCGCACAAGGACGTGGACGGTATCGGGCGTGGCAGTTTGGGCGATTTGGTCAAAGGTCAGCCCGATTTCGTGTCGTGCACGCCCGCCGGAATGGTCGAACTGCTCGACCGGTATAACTTGCCCATTGAAGGCAAACACGCCGTCGTCATTGGGCGCTCGGTGATTTTGGGCAAGCCGATGGCCCTTTTGCTTTTGAATCGCAACGCGACCGTGACGATTTGCCATTCGCGCACCAAAAATTTGGCCGACTACACTAAGCAAGCCGATATTTTGGTCGCCGCCGTCGGCAAACCTGAACTGATAACCGGCGATATGCTCAAACCCGGGGCCGTCGTTTTGGATGCCGGATACAACCGCGTTCCGGGCCGCGCGTCGGATGTCGGCGACTGCGATTTTGAGTCCTGCGCCCAAGTCGCTTCCGCGATTACACCCGTGCCCGGCGGCGTCGGCCCGATGACGATTGCCGTTTTGCTCGCCAACACGGTCAAGGCGGCGGAAACGGCTGCCCAAAACCAATCGAACGGAAACGGCGGCGCGGCAGTTTCCTAAATGGCGTTCGATTTTGCTCAGTATGTGGACGACCGCACCGCCCGCATCAAACGCGGTTTGGATACATGGACGCCCGACGAAACCGTTCCGCCGCAAGCGCTCCATGCCGCTATTCGGTATTCGCTTTTGGGCGGATCGAGTAAATTTCTGCGCCCTTTGTTGTGTATCGCCGGGGCCGAGGCCGTGGGCGGTCTGGCCGAAACCGTTTTGCCGACGGCCTGCGCGCTGGAAATGATCCACACGTTCAGCCTCATTCACGACGACTTGCCCGCCATCGACAACGACGATTTTAGGCGCGGCTTGCCAACATCGCACAAAAAATTCGGGGAAGCGATGGCAATACTTGCGGGCGACGCCCTCAATACGCTCGCTTTTTCCGTAGTCGCCGAGCAGCAAACGGGCGAGCCTAAAACCGTCGTGCGCGTTTTGGCTCTGCTCGCCCAAGCGTCGGGCACAAGCGGCATGGTCGGCGGGCAGGTCGATGACATTTATTACGAGCGCCGCCCCGTCACGTCGGAGATTTTACAGTCCATCCACGAGCGCAAAACCGGCGCACTCCTCAACGCTTCCATTTTGTCAGGCGCGATTTTATCCGGCACAAACGAAACCGAACTGTCCGCGTTGCGCGTGTACGGCGACCGCGTGGGCTTGGCATTTCAAATAGTGGACGACATTTTGGACGTGACCGGCGACGACGCAAAACTCGGCAAGCCCACGGGTTCCGACGAGAAAAACGACAAAGCGACGTACCCTAAAGTCTACGGCTTGGAGCAATCCACCCGCCTTGCCCGCGAGGCCGCAACCCACGCCTGCGACGCCCTCGTTGATTTCTCAAACGCCGCCGATCCACTCCGCGCCTTCGCCCGCTTTATCGTCGAACGCGAAATGTAATCCCCATCCATTTTACTTGCGCGCTGTTTGCCGGGTACAATGGGCTACACGATCATGCCTTCCGACCACCGCCGCAGCCGCATCAATTCCGTCGGGCCGCTTGTCGCCGAGCGGTTGTGGGGTTTGCAGATCGCGCAAAAGGTCAAGGAACACACGGCCCCGCTCGTGTGGGCGGAACTCGTCGGGCCGCAGGTCGCGGGCGCGACCGAAGTCGAGAAAGTGTCGGGCGGCGTCCTTTTCGTATCCACCCGCTCGGCGATGTGGGCGCAGGAACTCAACTTTTACAAGCCCGATATTTTGCGCCGCTTGAACGAGAAAATCGGGGCGCGACCGGGCGAGCCGCTGATTACCGATATTCGCTTCGCCAACAAAGGCCTTAAGCGCGAAAAAGAAGGCGAAATACCCAAGCCCCCGCCGCTCCATCCAACCCGCGACGAACTTGACGATCTGGAAGTCACCGCCGACGAACGCCGCGTCATTGAAGACGGTATCGCGGTCGTCAGCGACGATTTTCTGCGAGGCAAACTCCGCAACGCCCGCATCGCCGACGCCAAAGTGCGAACGTGGCGCATGGAAAACGGCTGGTCGCCGTGCCCGCATTGCGGCGATTTGGCCCCGCCCGCGTTTCCCGAGGGCGCTCCCCGCTCGTGCAGCCAATGCCGCGTTGAGCGGCATCGGGGCCGTTAGGACACGCTCCCGACGTGCGCTGTCGCCCGCTCTACGCCGCCCTTGCCGCGCTAATCGCGGGTGTACTTTTCGCCTTTTTCACCGACGCTGCATTTCTTTCAGACGCCGCCTTTTATACCCTGTCCGTCGTTTCGTTTTTGGCGGGATTCGCATTTCTTGCCCGTAAAGCAAACGGCCTGCCGCTTTTTCTCGTTTGCATTTTCTGCTTGGGCGCGGGCCAAACGCGCCGCGTGACCGCGCCGAAAGGCGACGATGTTTCCCGATGGGCCGACGGCCCGTCGCTATGGGTGCGCGGGGTCGTCGTGTCGGAGCTTGCGCCCAAGCCGTTTCACTCGGTCGCCTTTACCGTCCGCGTCAATACCGTCAATGATTACCGAACGGTCAGTTCGGCGACCGGCGATTTGTCCGTATTTGCGCCTGAAACCGACCCGCCGCTCCGCCCCGGCGACACCGTATGGCTGCGCGGTTTACTTTCGACGGCTCCGGGACAAACAAACCCCGACGGCTTCAACTACCAAGATTTCTTGGCGCGGCGCGGCATTTGGGCAACGCTGAAAGTGCGCCGCCCTGCCGATGTTCGCTTAGCGCAAACCGGCGAAAATGGCTTGAGCGGTTCGCAAAAGGCCGCCCTATGGACGCGCGAAGCCGTCCAGAAAAGCCTCGCTGCACATTTACCGCCAAACGATGCCAGCCTTTTAGGCGGCTTGCTCTTATCTTTGCGCGGCGATTTGACGGGCGATATGCAGGAAGCGTTCGTGCGCACGGGAACCGTGCATATTTTGTCGGTTTCCGGTTTGCATATTGCCGCGCTCGCTTGGCTCGTGCAAATTCTGCTGGGCAAAACGGGCTTAGGACGACGCCCCGTTGCCGTGCTGACGATTGTCTTGATCGCATTTGCCGCGCTCGCGTCGGGCGGGAGTGTCGCCGCCGTGCGCTCGGTTGCCTGCGCCGCGATTGTGCTTGCCGCCCCAATTTTCAAACGCACGGCTGTTGACCCGCTCCATTCGCTGGGCGTCGCGGCGTTTGCGATTATCTTGTTTGACTCGCTCGTTTTGTTTGATGCGGGCGCGCAGTTGTCGTTTGCAACGGTGGGATTTTTGATGGCGTTTATGCCCGTTGTGACGCGCATTTTGTTCCCCGTCGAACCCGGCCAAACACAAACCAAGCGTTTGCTCGACCGCTATTTGTTGCAAGCCCTCGCGGTCGGCATGGTCGCCGAGATTGCCAGCGCGCCCCTTACGCTTTACCATTTCAACCGCGCTTCGCTTATAGGGCCGTTCGCCAATTTATTCGTCGTGCCGCTGTCGGAACTGCTCGTCGCGGGGGGCATGGCGACGGTCGGTTTGTCGTTCGTACTGTCCGATTTTGCGACCGCGCCGCTGTGGGGCCTTTTGCACTTGGGTTTGCGCCTGCTCGAAGGTTCGGTTGCCTTGTTCGCGTCCGTTCCACACACGTCGCCGTCGCTGGAATCGCCGCCGGTTTGGGGGTTATGGGCCATCTATTTGATTTTGGGGGGTCTCGCCATATATGTTCGCCGCGCGTTGCACAAGCGTATTTTCTTCCCGTCCGCGTTCGCGCCAAACGCTGACGGCGTTGGCGACGATAGCCGCGTTTCTGCTTCCGGGCGCGGGCTGTCAGCCGCGTAACGCACAAAACGGCCCATTCGCAACCAACGCGCCCGTTTTGCGCGTCACGTTTCTGGATGTCGGGCAGGGCGACAGCACCGTACTCGAAAGCCCCGACGGGCACGTGGTCGTTATCGACGGCGGGGGCAAGCCGGGAACCGACGAATCGGGCGGCGATGATGTGGGAAGCCGCGTGGTCGTGCCGTTTTTGCGGAGCCGGGGCATTTCGACCGTAGACTTGATGGTCGCTACGCACCCCGACGACGATCACGTGCAGGGCCTTATCGCCGTCGCCAAGCGGCTCAATGTGAAAGGCGCGCTCGTGTGCGGTTACCCCGGCAATTCCCCGCCGTACCAACGCTTGCTCGCTGTCCTAAAAGAAAAGCGCATTCCAACGTTTGCGGCCCGGCGCGGCGAAACCCTCGATTTCGGCGGCGGCGCGACCGCGCAAATACTAAGCCCGACCAATACACCGATTACGTCGGGACATTCGCAAACCAACAATGTGTCCGTTGTGCTGCGCGTCGTATACGGCAAAGCCCGCTTTCTTTTCACGGGCGACGCCGAACAGGAAGCCGAGGCCGATATGGTACGCGCCGTTCCCGATTTGTCCGCCGATGTCTACAAGGCGGGCCATCACGGGTCGCGCTGGTCGAGCACCGACAGGTTCCTTGACCGCGTTCGCCCCAGCGTCGCCATTGTTTCGTGCGGCAAGCGTAATACCTACGGGCATCCAGCAAGCGACACGATGACCCGCTTCAACGCCCGCCGCATTCGCGTGTTCCGCACCGACGAGCAAGGGGCCATTATCGTCACTACCGACGGCAAAACGCTCCACTTCGCTCCAACCGTGCAGCCGCAATCATCAAGACATAGATAAAACAGCGGTTTCCGCGCGTTGAGTTGGCACTACATTGCCGTCAGCGCACCGCTTTGCGCGTCCGAGTAGGGCTTGATTGAACATGCCCCATCGTCAAACCCTCGCGCAGAAGAATCTCGTGGCCTAAAGTGCAAAGCGGCTCGCACGCTTCAGCCAATGACATACCAACCTCGGTGAGGGAGTAAACCACTTTAGGCGGCACTTCCTGAAAGTCTTCGCGGATTGCGATGCCGTCTACGACCATTTCTTTGAGTTCTTGGATCAGCATCTTTTCGCTGATACCCCCAACGAGCCGTCGCAGTTCGCCAAACCGCTTAGGGCCGCTGGCAAGGTTCCAAAGCACGAGAAACTTCCACTTGCCATGAATTAATTCCAAAGAGGCTTCCAAGCCACAGGAATAGTGCGTTTTTTTCATATCAACGAATCCTTTCAATAATTACGATTTGTTTGGTACTCGCATAAAAAAGTTTTTACCAGCCCTGCAAGGCCCATTCTTATCGCAAACAAAACAATTAAACACCATATAAACGATTTCTTTAACAGTTAAATGTATGCAGTTTTGACAGAGTGCAAAGTTGACCTACTTAATACTTACAAAAAGGTAGGTACTTGTTGTTTTTATATCATTAATATAGACTGCTGGTATGGCTTAGGCGAACTGCAAACGACGCCTAAAGTAGAGTCCCATAGAAACAGAGATTTAGCTCATGAGCAAGTTAACAAGTTAACAGGAAAAGTGGCCGTCATTACCGGAGGCGGCACGGGTATCGGTTTAGCGACCGCGCAACGGTTTGTTCGTGAAGGCGCGCATGTTTTCATCGTCGGGCGACGTCAGGCCGAGCTTGATAAGGCAAAATCCCTTATTGGCGACGGCGTCACCGCCGTTCAGGGGGATGTCACCCGTTTTGAGGATCTGGATCGACTCGTGAAAACGGTCGCCGCAGAAAAGGGCGTTGTAGACATCATCGTGTCGAACGCGGCTATAGCCGAGCAGGGCGGGATTGATTCGCTTACGCCTGAACATTTCGATACCGTGTTTAATCTTAACGCCCGCGCCCCCGTCTTCTTGGTACAAAAGTTCCTGCCGCTGATGACCGGGGGCGGCTCGATTGTCTTGGTTGGGTCGGCCATGCACGTTATGGGCATTCCCGGTCATACGGCCTACGCGGCGACCAAAGCGGTTTAGCGTTCCTATACCCGCACGTGGGCGGCGGAGTTCAAGGGGCGCGGTATCCGCGTCATTACCCTCAGCCCCGGCGTCACCGACACCCCAATGCTCGACGCGCAGGCGGCTGGTTTGGGAGAGCGCGAGGCCGTGGTCAACACCTACCTGAGCAGCATTCCCCTCGGTCGCATCGCCCGGGCCGAAGAGGTCGCAAGCGCAGCGGTCTTTTTGGCGTCCGACGAAAGTTCTTATATAACGGGTGCGGATTTGATGGCCGATGGCGGCATCGGTCAGGTCTAAAACGCATCGGAGAAAATCATGAATCGATTTGAAGGAAAAGTCGTTATTGTCACGGGTGCGGGTTCCGGCATCGGGGCAGGAACCGCACGCCGCTTTTTGCAGGAAGGGGCGTCGGTTACGCTCAATGGACGGCGCGAACATAAGCTACACGAAACCCGGGTGGGATTTGACGAAGCAAAAACGCTTGTCCATTCGGGCGATGTGTCCGACGAGTTCTATGTAAAGCGCCTTGTCGAAGACACGGTCGCCCATTTTGGCAGTCTGGATGTACTTGTCAACAACGCGGGTTTCGCCATCTTCGGCCCTTTCGAGCAAACCACAACGGAGGATTGGCGGAAAACAATAGCAACGGACTTGGACGCACTCTTTTTCGGAGTGCGCGAAGCGCTGCCGCATCTTCTCCAAACGCAGGGTTCCATTGTCAATCTGTCGTCGGCATCGGGTTTGGGCGGCGATTGGGGAATGAGCGCCTACAACGCGGCGAAGGGAGCGGTCACGAATTTCACGCGCGCTTTGGCACTCGAATACGGTTCGCGCGGTGTCCGCATCAATGCCGTGGCCCCAAGTTTTACCTCCACGGAAGCCACGTCCGATCTTGAGAAAATTGAAGCCGTGCAGGCCGCTTTTCGTGACCGCCTTCCAATTGGTCGGGCCGCCACCCCCGATGAGGTTGCCGGGGTAATTGCATTCCTCGCCAGCGACGACGCCCGCTTCGTCAATGGGGTGATCTTGCCGGTTGACGGTGGACTTAATGCTTCCAACGGGCAGCCGAACTTCTTGTCGCTTCTCGGGCAAGTCTGAAAGTCAAAAACGCTCCCCAACAAGAATAAACGGCGGCATTTCCTTGAAGGGAAATGCCGCCGTTTAGTTTTTTTTCCGAAACGGTTTTACAGGCTGTAGCGGGATTCGCCGTCGCCGCCACCCGCGGACAAAATGCGCTTGACGAACTGCAACAGTTCGGCGGGGTTGAACGGTTTGGTCAAATACATATCCGCGCCGTGCGTGTACCCTTCCATAACATCTTTGTCCTGCGTTTTGGCCGTCAGCATGATGACCGGCAAATCGCTCAAAGCGGGATCCATGCGGACGTTTTTCAAAAGTTCAAAGCCGCCCATTTCCGGCATCATCACGTCGGACACGAGCAAATCGGGGCGGTTTTCGCGGATCTTGGCAAGGGCTTCCACGCCATTGTTGGCGGTTTCCACCGTGTAGCCTTGTCGCACCAAATTGACCTGAATCAAGCGAACGATATTGGGTTCGTCGTCAACCGCTAAAATGCGAGGCATGAAAGTTCGTTCCTTTCGGGGTCATACAACTCCCCCACAAACTGTTTTGAGATAAACGACCCATTTGCTGCGGGGGAAAGAAAACAGAAACGTAGAAACACGTCCCTTCGCCGCACCTTTCGCACCGGGCCTTCTGGTTATGATATTTTACCTATCTTGGCAAACGCTGTCAACCATATTTCCCGCCACGCCCCTTCAACAACCCTTTTTCGCCCGCTTGCGACACGAAACGTGCAAAAGCCGGTATTTTTGCCCCCACACCAAGCAAAAAAGCGTGTAGGTTTCCCTTCCCGATATGGCAAGAATGAATAGCAACAAGCAAAAACAAAAGACTCCTTTTGCGCTTGCTGCATCTCATCAGCGGTGCGGGTCGCCCAGCAATGGTCGTGTTTTTTCCCGCACGCGGGGCACGCACCCCCGCGAGGAATTATCATGAGCAATCCGGTTTTATCTAACTCTTTTTTCGCGGCACGCCCGAATGTGCCACGGCCTGTGGCGTCAGCCCACCCTTCCCATACGTCCGTTGGACGCGCGCCCGTCGCCCCTCGGCCCGCGCCGCAACCCAGTGCTCCCCTGCACCGACGCTTGAATGACGATGACGGCGGCGGTACGCAAACCGTCAAACTGACGCGCCGCGAGATCGAGGTTTTAACTTTGGTTATTGAGGGAAATTCCAGCACGGAGGTCGCCGACAAACTGTTTGTCAGTAAGCGCACCGTGGATTTCCACCTTGCCAACGTGTACCGCAAACTGTCGGTCAAAAGCCGCCTGCAAGCCTATCACGAAGCAACGCGGCGCGGCCTGCTCCCCGGCTATTCGCTGACCGGCAATGGCCTGTCCGCATCACGGCAATAAGTTTTTTCTCTTCGAAACGAACTTTTGTCGCTTTAATGCGTCATTACAATCGGTTGAATTTATTTCAGCCGGGCAGTACGCTCGGCTGAAATCGTAACAGAGTAAGCGGACGTCGCCGTCTGTGGCACGAAAAAATCGTGTCAAAGAAGCCGTGCTTTTGGCTTCGCGTAACAAACAGACATAGCGAAGGATGCCTTTTTGAACACTCAATATAATCAGTCGCCCGTTGCCGCCGCGCCCGCTGGCGGCAGCGAGACCGTTTCCCCGACAAGCGGGGGAACTAAGCGTTTTCCGATTTTCGCGCTCGCGCCGGTTGCCGTGCTTGCGGTTGCGTGCGTGGGCGCGGCGACCCAGCGTGCGGTCGCCCATCGCGCCGGACAGGCGCGCGCTCTTTCAGCGAGCGCCCAAACGCCGTTTGGTAAAATCAGCGATAACGACGCCCGCCGAATCGCGGACACGGCCTGCTCGGAAATGACGGGCGCGCCCGCCGCAACCCTCGATGCGACCCGCCAAACCGCCTACTCGTCTCGAAGACGCGAAACCGTCCGCGAATGGAACGTGATTTGCAACACGCCCGCCGCCGTGTATTTGGTGCGTATCAACGCCAACACGGGCAAAATCTACGCGATCAACCGCATGGGCGAAGGCGGTATGGACAATGCCGACGCGCTCGCCCGTTTGCAGGGCGATATACGCTCGCCCGAAGCGGCGGAAACGGTTTCGTCTTCCGACTCGGTAGGCGCATGTACGGACGACGCGCAGGCGCAGGCTGTCGCGCGCGTTCGCAAAACCACCGCCGAAGCGCAGGCGCGCCGTTTTTTACAAGTCGCGGGCGTTCCCGAAAAAGGATTACGCCCGATTTCCGAAGGCGTATCGTGCGGAACCCATCAAGACGCGCAGTGGAATTTCACGTACCGCAGGCACGTTCCCGGCTTGGGAAACCGCTTGGTTAAAGTGTCCGTGGACGGCACGAGCGGGCAGTTAGCGCACATGTGGAACCCCGTTTCCGCGATGTAAAACCGCAAGGTAACCGGTTTGAAACCGCCCCGCGCATTTCGTGCGGGGCGGTTTCGTTTTTGCCGCCAAGTGCCCCGTGATACAATTTTTCGTATGCCGACCGCCGAATTGATAGCCCCTTCCCCTTCTTTGCCGCTGCCCGTGTACCGGGGCGAAACGCCCGACCCGCAGGCCGCAACCCGCGAGGCCGTACAGGTAACGCGGCGCGGCTTGCTGCCGCTCGTCGAGATTTTTTACTCACTGCAAGGCGAGGGCGGACGCGCGGGGCAGGCGACCGTGTTCGTCCGCACGGCGGGGTGCAGTTTGGCCTGCTCGTTTTGCGATACGGATTTTCGCGTTCGGCACGAGTGGACAATTGAGGAAACCGCCCGCCAGAGCTTGCAGTTCGGCTGCAAGTGGGTTTGTTTAACCGGCGGCGAACCGACGCTGTTTCCCCTTGTCGGCGATTTGTGCGACCGGCTCCACGATGCGGGGGTCAGCCTGCAAATCGAAACCAACGGGCAGCACCCGCGCCCCGAATGGCGGCTCGACCATATCACCGTGTCGCCCAAAGAAACCGAGGGCGGCAAACTGCATCCGTGGTACTTGGAAAACGCCCATGAGTTCAAGTATGTCGTGGACGGCCCGGACGATGTGGCCCGCGCATTATCCAACCCGACGGCGGGAAAACCGGGCGGCCCGGCCCTATTCATCCAACCCAACGCTTTGAACCCAGACGCGATTGCGCTTTGCATCGAATCCGTGCAGCGACATCCCGACCGCTTGCGCCTATCGCTGCAAACCCACAAATTGCTACAAATTCGCTAAATTTGCCCATGTCCGAAAATTCTTCTTTTGTCGTCCGCGCGTGCGTCACCGAAGCCGACCGTTTGGCGGCGATGCACATTCGTTTCGCCGTGTTTGTGGACGAGCAAAAAGTCCCCGCCGATCTGGAACCCGACGAATACGACGCCGAAGCGGCCCATTTTCTTGCCGAAACGTCCGACGGCTTACCCGTCGGCACGTTGCGGGTTGTGTTCAAAGGTGGCGGAACGGCGAAAATCGGGCGCGTCGCCGTGCTGGCCCCGTTTCGCGGGCAAGGTGTCGGCAATTATTTGATGGACGCCGCCGAGGACTACGCCCGCGCCCAAAACTACGCGACCCTCATTTTGGACGCGCAGGTTCCCGTGATTCTCTTCTACGAAAAGCGCAACTACGTCGCTTCCGGCCCCGTTTTCGACGACGCGGGCATTGACCACCGTCGCATGACGCTGGAGTTGTAGAAGACCTTTTAAGGTACACTGTCGTCATGATCTTTGACGAGCTTCGCGCCCAATTTCCGTCGGCGCAGCAGTGCGTGCACCTCAATCATGCGGGCGTGTCCCCGGTTCCCCTTCCTGCCCAAGAAAACGTGCAGACGGTTTTCGCGCAACTTATGGGCGATGATTGCTTGAGCGCGTACCTGAATCACGCCAAGCGGCAAGCCGACTTGCGCGCCAAACTCGCCGCCTTGATGAACGTTGCCCCAACCACGCTCGCGTTTGTGCGGAACACGTCGCACGGCTTGACGCTCGCCGCGCAAAGTATTCCGTTTACCCACGGCGATACGGTCGTGTGCATAGAAGGCGAATATCCGAGCAACGTGTACCCGTGGATGGCGCAGGCGTACCGGGGCGTTTCCGTCAAATTAGTCCCGGCCCGCGAAAACGCTTTCGTTGTTGAGGACGATTTAATCGCGGCCTGCAAAGAAACCCGCGCCCGTGTACTTGCCGTGCCGTGGGTGCATTGGCAAACCGGGCAAAAATTGGATATCGCCAAACTCGGCGCGTTTTGCCGGGAAAATAACACGCTCCTTGTCGCCGATGTCGTGCAGGGGTTCGGGGCGTTGCAGCTGGATTTGTCCGCTTTGCCCGTCGATATTGCGACGGGCGGCTGTCATAAATGGCTGCTTGCACCGGGCGGCTTGGGGTTTGTGTATGTGCGCCCCGACGTGTTTCCCGATTTGCTGCCCGTCAGTATCGGTTGGAACTCGGTGGACAATCCGATTAACTGGGACACCTATCATTTCGACGAACTCAAGCAAACGCCCGAACGCTGGGAAGAAGGAACGCCGAGTATTTTGGCAACGTCGGCCCTGCTCGCGTCCGTCGATTTGCTAACAAACGTTGGCAAAGCGAATGTGGAAGCGCGGGTTTTGCAACTTTCGGCCCTCGCCAAAGCGCGTCTTGCCCAAGCGGGCTACCGCATTATTTCGCCCGAAGGCGACAATATGGCGTCGGGGATTGTCGCGTTCCGGCACGCGCAGTTGCCCAACGAAACCGTCCTTGCCGCGCTCGATGCCGCCAAAGTACGAACGGCGGTGCGTGGCGGGAATGTGCGTGTCGCCCCGCACGCCTATTCCAATGAGACCGACATTGACGCGCTCATCGCCGCCCTGCCCAAATAAAGGCTAAATTTCTATGCCCGCCGCTTCGCCTATATCGCCCGCTTTGCAAACGCTTCACTCCGTTTTTGGGTTTGACGGCTTTCGCCCCGGTCAGAAAGCAGTTGTCGATGCTTTGCTTGCGGGGCGGTCGGCCCTTGCCGTGTTCCCGACGGGTGGCGGGAAATCCATCACGTACCAACTGCCCGCATTGCTCTTTCCTCAAGACGAGGGCGTAACGCTTGTCGTGTCGCCGCTGATTGCCCTGATGAAAGATCAGATCGACTTTCTGCGTAGCAAGGGCGTCGAAGCAGCGCGGCTGGATTCCTCATTATCGCTGGACGAAACGCGGGCGATTGGCGACAAACTGGCAAACGG